>NZ_JBFRGC010000009.1:0-408972 GCF_052115145.1 Paenibacillus sp. 2TAB26 | reverse complement strand
GGTTCGGGGTGGAAGCACAGCAATGTGTGTAGCTGACGAATACTAATCGGTCGAGGGCTTATCCTAAACACGTTTACTGTGACCCATACATCCGGTAGACAGCAGCATAAAGGCTTCAGCAAGCCTAATCTTTCGTATCCAGTTTTCAGAGCGCAATTTGCTTTGAATGCTTAATATTCCCTGATAGCTCAGTTGGTAGAGCACTCGACTGTTAATCGAGTTGTCACAGGTTCGAGTCCTGTTCGGGGAGCCATTGTAGAGAGGTGTCCGAGTGGTCGAAGGAGCACGATTGGAAATCGTGTAGGCTCTAACCGGGTCTCGAGGGTTCGAATCCCTTCCTCTCTGCCAGCAAGGCCCGTTGGTCAAGTGGTTAAGACACCTCCCTTTCACGGAGGTAACAGGGGTTCGAGTCCCCTACGGGTCACCAACTTTTCTTTTAAAAAAAGATTGACAAAAAAGAATGACCTATGATAAGATATAAAGGTCGCTCAACATGGAGGATTAGCTCAGCTGGGAGAGCATCTGCCTTACAAGCAGAGGGTCGGCGGTTCGATCCCGTCATCCTCCACCATTTAATTAATAATAATGACGCGGGGTGGAGCAGCCCGGTAGCTCGTCGGGCTCATAACCCGAAGGCCGCAGGTTCAAATCCTGCCCCCGCAACCAAATTCTATACCTTTCGGAACTTTCCGAGAACATGATGTGGAGCTGTGGTGTAGTGGCCCAACATGCCTGCCTGTCACGCAGGAGACCGCGGGTTCGAATCCCGTCAGCTCCGCCACTTAAAAACAACATCAGGCTCGGTAGCTCAGTCGGTAGAGCAGAGGACTGAAAATCCTCGTGTCGGCGGTTCGATTCCGTCCCGAGCCACCATTGATGCAGTACAAGCAACACAAGTGAATATGCCGTTGTAGCTCAACTGGTAGAGCAACTGACTTGTAATCAGTAGGTTGGGGGTTCAAGTCCTCTCGACGGCACCACATGGAGGATTAGTGAAGTGGCTAAACACGGCAGACTGTAAATCTGCTCTCTCTGAGTTCGGTGGTTCGAATCCATCATCCTCCACCATTTTTTTGCTAGCCAAGCGGTAAGGCAACGGACTTTGACTCCGTCATTCTCAGGTTCGATCCCTGAATCCCCAGCCATTTATATGCGGAAGTGGCTCAGCGGTAGAGCATCGCCTTGCCAAGGCGAGGGTCGCGGGTTCGATTCCCGTCTTCCGCTCCATTTATTTGGCGCCATAGCCAAGTGGTAAGGCAGAGCTCTGCAAAAGCTCTACCCCCAGTTCGAGTCTGGGTGGCGCCTCCACAGATTTCTCTTTGCAACAAATATGTGCCCTTAGCTCAGCTGGATAGAGCGTTTGACTACGAATCAAAAGGCCAGGAGTTCGAATCTCTTAGGGCACGCCATCTTTACTGAAATGCCGATGTGGCGGAATGGCAGACGCGCGCGACTCAAAATCGTGAGGGAAACCGTGGAGGTTCGAGTCCTCTCATCGGCACCAACTTCTTTAACACAAACTCTTAAGATCATAATGATCTTAAGAGTTTTTTTGTGTTTTAGTTTTATAATAGGTAAAATCGACCTGAAAATTGCCCCTTTACATCTGTTTAGACCTAGTGTACTATTTAACTAGAACACTAAGACGATGGAGGTAAGGAAATGATGAAATCATCTTCTGAAATAAAGGGAACAATCCCCGTACTTTCTTTAAAAAATGTAACCAAACGTATTGGAGGCAAAGCAATCGTAGATCGAATGTCATTTGATATTCACAAAGGAGAAATCGTAGGGTTGCTTGGGCCAAATGGTGCAGGCAAAACAACGACAATCCGAATGATTGTTGGTTTGATTCAAATGTCCGAGGGTGATGTGCTTATTCAAGGAAAAAGCATACGTAATGATTTTACAGGAGCCATTAGGCATATCGGAGCTATTATAGAAAACCCCGAGTTTTATCCATATATGACAGGGTATGATAATCTAAAGCAATATCAGAGAATGTCATCAGGCATTACGGAAGAACGGATAAAAGCAGTTACGGAGCTGGTAGGTTTAGAGGCAGCAATGAACAAGAAAGTAAAAGCATACTCTCTTGGTATGAGACAGCGTTTAGGCATTGCACAAGCACTATTAGACAATCCATCGTTGTTAATACTGGATGAACCGACTAATGGCTTAGATCCAGCAGGCATTCGTGAGATGAGACAATATTTGCAAAGAATTGCAGTCCAAGAAGGGATATCGATTCTTGTATCGAGTCATCTGCTCTCAGAAATGGAGCTCATGTGCAGCCGAGTCGTTGTTATTCAAGAAGGTAAATATGTGACTCATCGTTCACTAAGCGATAAGGAAGAGCAATCCAAGCAATTATCCGTAGTTGTTCGTGTAGATGATATTGAGCGAGCAAGCCGGGTTTCTACAAGTATAGATGGCGTTGAAGTTATTCAGCTTTTAAAAGATAGCAGCGAGCTTGTATTAGCTCTTCAGAATGAACTTATTCCTCAGGTTGTAAGCAAGCTAGGGGAAGACAATATTAAAATTTATCGAATCACTGAAACAAAGATATCACTGGAAGACGAGTTTTTGAAATGGACTGGGGGTAGTCGCATTGCTTAATTTTAACGGACTAGTATTAAACGAATGGTTGAAAATGTCAAAGAAACGCAGCTTCTTCATTGCATACGCAGTAATGCTCCTTACGATTGTAGGTTTCACCTATTTAGTTTGGAAAATGTCTGGCGATCAATATCCAACTATGCTAGAATTTGCTGGATCGATCATGGCAACAAATGGAGTCGGACAGATCGTAACGATTGTAGCCATTATTTTCACAGCTGGTATCGTCGCAAAGGAACATCAATTAGGAACCGTTAAGTTTTTGCTCATACGAGCTCATGGTAGAAGCAAAATTTTAGCATCAAAATATACAGCAGTTATATTTTTTGTTTGTTCGCTCATCATTTTCACAATAGCTGCTGCTCTTGCAGCAGGAGGAATCGCATTTGGATTTGAAGCGACAGGGGAAGTATCCTGGTTGGATGTTGCGAAATCAATGTTATTTCAAACGGTTTACACAACCATCTATGTAACTTTAACGTTTATGTTCGGCATTTTAACAAGATCATCTGGAGCGACAATAGGAATAGGCATGACTGCTGTCTTATTGGAAGGCTTAATGAAAATGTTATTATCAAGCTACGATTTCTCCAAATATCTACTCTTTATGAATACAGATCTATCGTTATTTACAGGAAATGAATCGTCATCTGGCGGAATGTTATTCCCTAGTGTTGTGTGTGCAGCATATGTGTGTTTGTTTTTGGTCATTAGCTTTGTTACGTTTAAAAAACGGGATATTGCCTAACATGCAACGTTTTCGAGTGGGCAGTTGAGGGGAGAAGGACATATTGTGAGCATAGAATTTGATAATAATTTGCCAATCTACTTGCAGATCATGAATTATATTAAGAAAGAAATTGTCATTGGCAAGTTGAAGGCTGGGGATAAAATACCGGCGGTACGAGAACTTGCATTAGAACTACAAATCAACCCGAATACGATACAACGAACCTTTCAGGAGCTTGAGCGAGAACAAATCGTCGAAACGAAGCGCGGGCTTGGCCGATATGTCACTAGTGAGGAGTCGAAAATAATGGATATCAAAAAAGAAATGGCAGGAGATTTGCTCGGTCGCTTTATTCAAGGGATGCAGGAGCTGGGCTTTGCAAATAACGATATCGTAACAATCGTTTCACAAGCGGTAAAAGAAGAAGATAAAGAAAAGGAGTGATAGGACTGTGGAAAGCATTTTGAAGCTGACTGAGGTATCAAAGTCATTCGCCGGTAAGAAGGCGCTAGACCAAGTATCACTCACGTTGGCGCCTGGCAAGATTGTTGGTCTGTTAGGAAGCAATGGCAGTGGCAAAAGCACATTGATGAAAATAGCTGCAGGACTCATTCATCCAGGTTCGGGCACGGTAACGATTAACGGGCAACTTGTAAGCAACGAGACAAAAGCAATTACATCTTTTATGCCAGATCAACCGCTCACAGAGAGCTGGATGCGCGTAGAGGACGCAATAGATTTTTACAAGGATTTTTATGCCGATTTTGATCATAAGAAAGCAAATGAAATGCTTGCTTTCATGAATCTGAATAAACGGGATCGGGTAAGCGCGTTATCTAAAGGGATGAATGAACGTCTTCAGCTTACACTCGTATTATCACGAAATGCGAGGTTGTATTTGCTTGATGAGCCAATCGGAGGCGTAGATCCAGTAGCAAGAACGAAAATTTTGGATGCGATTGTTAACTACTATAACGAAGAAAGCAGCTTAATCATTTCAACCCATCTTGTACGCGATATTGAGCGGATCTTCGATGAAGTGGTTTTCATACGCGAGGGTAAGATTGTATTGCAGGATGAGGTAGAAAATATACGACTGACTCACGGTAAAAGCGTTGATGAAATGTTTAAGGCGGTGTTTGGGGAATGATTAAGCTGTTGAAATACGATTGGAAGCGAAGCAACGATGGTATCCTCAGCACGCTTGCAATCTTTATCATACTAGAAGCAGCGCTCAGTATTACGGGATTGACGCGCAACTGGGATGAAGGTCTTATTACAGCGTTTAGTATTTTCGGCTATGTAATGGTCTTTATCTTGTTGTTCATCCATTGCTGCCGGACGTTTGAACGAAACATTAAATCCTACAGCCGGCGCTTACTGCCGCTGCACCCAATCAATGGAATAGGTGCTGCTATCCTTCTAGGCTGGATCATCATGCTGCTCGTTTTGATTATAGCAGCTATTCATATCGCGATCTTCATTGCTTTTTCGGATATGGATATTCAATATTTCAAAGAACATGTTTCTTTAGAGAACGGCGCTTTATTCGGAATGGTAATAAGCTATATTTGGATGTACACATCCTTTATGCTCTCGATTCTATGTTCCATTACAGTGGCACGCAGCTTCCGAGTGAAGCATTCTACATGGATCGGGATTGTCTTTTTCTTTGGAGTACAAAGCATTGCTTCTTGGTTAACGTATCAGTTATTTGACCAAAGAGAAGGTATGATGGGTATAGTTTCAGTCAATGTACCTCAATCGAATAGCGGATCAGTAACCTTTGGTTCATCATTCAATGTGGATTTTTTATTCGGACCATTTTTACTGGATTTAGCGTTTACTTTAGGTTACTTGTTTCTAATGATTTATTTGTTAAAAAGGAAAGTCGAGATTTAAAAAAGAATGACGTTGGCGCATGTGGGGTGAAAATCCTATATGCGCTTTTTTATGTTTTAAATAGATTTGAAAAAAGGATCAGCATATCGCTTTTAAGTGATTTCAAGAAAACGCTTTAAATGGTAATATGATTATGATTCAATCGATAGTAGGGGGAAGCGGAGCGTGAGGTTCGGTAAATCGATTAGAACTCGTC
This sequence comes from Paenibacillus sp. 2TAB26, assembly GCF_052115145.1. Classification (NCBI taxonomy): domain Bacteria; kingdom Bacillati; phylum Bacillota; class Bacilli; order Caryophanales; family Paenibacillaceae; genus Paenibacillus; species Paenibacillus sp. 2TAB26. The sequence goes on along the minus strand of NZ_JBFRGC010000009.1, from coordinate 403,525 downwards.
TTATTATTGGGTTTATGGCAGTTATGCTGCCGGTAGTTATTTATATGCTCATTAACAACAGTTACTCACGTGAGATCATTCGAGAGAAAGTATCTGAGACCTATCGAAACACACTCGATATTTACGTGGGGCAAACGGATCAAAATCTATTGCAGATTAATGATTATCTTTATAAAATGTCTGTGCTTGATACCGACGTAGGTTTGCTGATGTCCTTTCCGATGGATAGTGACGGATATACGTTAACGAAAATTAGAATTGATGGGAAGCTAAATCGTGACGTTGGTGTTTATAATCTGATTGATGCTGTATTTCTATATCACGATAAAGATATTATTTTTGGAACAAAAAGCGTATATAACGATACAAAAAAAATAATAAAAACGCATATGGATACGATGACAAAGGAAGAAAATCTGCTTATGAATGATCAACATTTATGGGAGGTCAGAGCAGATGAGCGGATGCCAGGGAAGTTTTTTTTGATCAATTTCATTAAGGTGTCAGATGATTTATACGTCGGCGCAATCATTAAAGTACAGGATATAAACAGAATGTTATCGATTCAATGGAGTGACGGTGATATCGGCCATAACGGCATTTATTTACGCGCTGGCGATCAACTTGTTCAGTCATTGACGGAAAACTTAGCGCCACTGGAACTCAGCTATAAAATATCGAAGAAACCGTATGAATCGCTGACTGATCGAAATACAGGCGAAACCTATCTTGTTATGAATAGAATGAGCGAAATGGTGGATATCGCTTATCGAGTCGTTATACCTGAGCGGACGCTGCTGCGTAATTTATTATTTTTTAGAAATGCGACGTTATTTGCTCCGATTGGGTTTCTAGCTATTTTGCTTATTTATTTGTTCTTTATGAGGAATATGCTGTTTAAGCCGCTGCATGAACTTATTCTAGGAATGAAGAAAATCTCTTTAGGAATGCTGGATGTTAGATTGAAGAAAAACAAATCGCTTGAATTTGAGTTTCTAGGAAACACCTTCAACATCATGGCGGAACAAATTAAAACCTTGAAAATTGATGTTTACGAGGAGCAGCTCCGCGTGAAGCAAGGAGAGCTTAAGCAGCTCCAAGCGCAAATTAATCCGCATTTTTATATGAACAGCTTAAATATTATTTATAATTTAGCAGCATTAGGCGATACGGAATCGGTGAAAAAGATGTCGCTGCATCTCGCTGATTATTTCCGATTTATTATGAAAGCCAATCGGGATACGATTACACTTAAGGAAGAACTAATGCATATTGAAAACTATATGACGATTCAAAAGATTAGGTTTCCTGAGAAGCTGCAATGTACCTATGAGGGAATCGATGACATTTTGCATTATCCAATTGCTGCATTAACCATTCAGCCTTTTGTAGAAAACTCCATCATTCATGGGTTCAAAAACAGGAGGCAGCTTTTCCAAATCAAAATTTGTGCGGAAATGGACTCCGAGAATGGATTTACGTTATCGATCAGCGACAATGGTACGGGCTTTAGTCCTGAGGTGCTGGAGAAGCTGCAAAACAAAGAACCGCTTCAGGAAGGCGAATCGAGCAGCTTAGGCATCATGAATGTTATTCATAGACTACAGCTGCTGTATGGCGAGCGGACATCAATTACTTTCCACAATCAAGCGGAGGGCACCGGAGCAATTGTCGTTATCGTATTTCCTAAGCTTACGGAGGGAGTGAAAGCAGTTGTATAACTTATTGGTTGTAGATGATGAGGAGATAGCAATTCGAGGCATCGTGAATGGCATAGACTGGTCAACGCTGCCGATTGCGAGTATTTATACGGCTATAGATGCGGAAGAGGCCCAGGCGTTGCTGACTGCGCATACGATTCACATTATGATATCGGATATTGATATGCCAAATCAAAGCGGAATCGAATTGCTAGAGTGGGCGAATGAGCATTCCCCTTCCAGCGTAACAATCTTTTTGACCGGTCATGCGGATTTTAAATATGCGCAGCAGGCGGTTCAGCTTGACTGCTTCGATTACTTGCTCAAGCCGATTGATCATAACGCTCTAAAAGCATGTGTGAATGAGGCGCTGGAAAAAGCTCGTGATTTGGAGCAGCTGGCAAAAATTCGCGGGACGTACAACTTATTTTATGAGCAGTGGAGCAAGCAGCAGCCTATATTAATTGAGCGGTTCTGGCAAGATATCATTCACTATCGTTTATCAGCGGCATCGCAGCAGCTCAATTTCTCATTGCAAACCTACGGTTTACCGCTTGAATCGGACAGTTTGATTCGCGTCGTGCTTATCAGCATCGAGCAGTGGCGGGAGGAATGGTCGGCCCGTGATGAGGAGATCATGACATACGGTATTAAGAATGCAGCTGAAGAGATCGTGCTTCAAGGTGAATCCGGCCATATTGTTCAAGATGGCAGCGGGATTTTATATGCAATATTTTATAGTGGAGTGTTCGATGACAAGCAAGGCAATAATGATCTGCATGCCAGATGCAAAACATTTATTGATCAATGCAAAACGATGCTGAATTGCTCGTTATCCTGTTATATAAGCGAAGCAGCGGAAGTGAAGCAGCTCCGTACTACAATACAAACGCTGCTTACCTTAGAGAGAAGCAACGTCAGCAATACTTGTGCGATTATAATGGAGCGTGATCATACACAGAAGCAAGGATTGAATACACTTCAGCAAGCCCCCTTTGCTGACTGGGCACTATTGCTGGAGTCCGGCAAGCAGACGGAGTTGTCCTTGCGAATAGATGAATGCTTCGACCAGATGTTAGAGCTGAAAGTTGATTATACCCATATGGCATCGTTTTATTATGGATATATGAATATGGTGTTCCAATGGTTGAATAAAAAGTCGGTTCAAATGACGGACGTGTTTGTACATAGAGAATGGGAGGTAGGCGAGAACATTCTCAAATCATTGCCGCGCATGCGAACATGGACACAGCAATTGAGCCAGCAGATAACGGACTATGCCAACCAAAACGGCAAGGACGTGTCACAAGTTGTGGAGAAGGTTCAGCGTTACATGGAAGAGCATATGGGAGAGGAATTCAGTCGTGAGCAAGCGGCAGAGTCTGTTTATTTGAATCCAGCTTATTTATCTCGTTTGTTCCGAAGGGAAACGGGTTACTCTTTAACGGATTATTTGGTTCGAATGCGTATAGCTAAGGCGAGAATCGAGCTTGAAAAAACAAATAACCGAATAAGTGATGTTGCCATAAACGTGGGATATAGTAATTTCTCGCACTTTTCTAAGCTGTTTAAGAAAACGACAGGGCTTACACCGCAAGAGTATCGTAAAAACTTTCAGGATGTATGATTGAAAAGTCACTGTACCGTTAATATGGTCACGGCGCCGACAGATGTCGGCGTCTTTTTTTTATACAATTATACCTAGATGAAACACAAGAGTTTTAGAAAGAGGAGGGGGAAGGCGTTGGCGAAACATACGTCGGAAGCGATAACAGCAGCTGCCTATATTCCGAAGAGTTCAATGAAAAAAATGTCTCAACTCCGTATTTTTCGCAAGTATTGGATGTTCTACCTAATGATGCTGCCAGCCATCGTATTGCTGCTGCTGAACAATTACATTCCGATGTTCGGAATCATAATTGCTTTCAAAAACATTAATTACGCGGATGGAATATTTGGAAGCGCCTGGAGCGGGTTAAGAAATTTTGAGTATTTGTTCAAAACGTCAGACGCTTGGATCATTACAAGGAATACGCTGCTGTACAACTCAGGTTTTATCGTATTGAACTTGGTATTCCCGCTCTCCTTTGCGATCATGCTTAATGAAATCAGAAGCCGGTTTCTCGCTAAGCTTCATCAAACGATTATGTTCCTGCCCTACTTTTTATCGATGGTCGTCATTAGTTATTTGGTCTATGGCTTCTTGAGCGATCAGCATGGGTATTTGAACACTTCGCTGCTGCCGGCGCTTGGACTTGAACAGGTTCAATGGTATTTCACGCAGGAGGTATGGCCTTACATTTTGCCAATCGTTAACACCTGGAAAAGCATGGGGTACTTTACCGTCATTTATATGGCAGCCATCATTGGCATAGATGATGAGTATTACGAAGCCGCAACCATAGACGGAGCAAGCAAGTGGAAGCAAATGACGAGTATTACGATCCCGCTCATCATGCCGATCATTACGATTATGACGCTGCTGCAGATCGGAAAAATATTTAACGCGGATTTCGGTTTGTTTTTCCAAGTGCCAAGAGAATCGGGTGTGTTGTTCCCGGTAACGAATGTTATCGACACCTATGTTTATCGCACATTCCTAACGGTTGGTGATATTGGCTTATCCTCAGCGGCAGGATTGCTGCAATCCGTAATCGGCTTCGCATTAGTATTTTTCTCGAATTGGGTGGTCCGCCGAATTAATAAAGATAATGCGTTATTTTAGAGTCGTGCAATCGAAGTATATTTACGAAAATTTTGTTTGGAGGTGATCCTATGGAAGCAGCTGAGATTGAGAAAATACCTTCCGGATCTAATATCAAAAACCAATTATCACTTCCGGCTTCTCTAGGCATCAATATATTTTTTATAGTGTATTCGTTGCTTTGTATCGTACCGCTCATTTTAATTATTATGGTTTCGATCTCCGATGAAAGTACAGTTGTCAGGGAAGGGTATCAATTTATTCCATCAAAGTTTGATTTGGCAGCGTACCAGTTCCTATTTAAGGATGCGACCCAAATTTTTCGATCCTATGGTATCTCTATCTTTGTAACGATTGTCGGAACTTCACTTAGCTTAATGATCATGGCGCTGTACGCTTATCCAATATCCAGATCAGACTTTCCTCATGCCAAGTTTTTTACCTTCTTCGTATTTTTTACGATGCTTTTCTCAGGGGGCTTAGTTCCTTGGTATCTCGTATATGTTCAAATGCTCGATTTGAAGGATACGATAATGGCTCTTATTGTACCGCTTTTAGTTGCTGCGTTTTTTGTTCTAATCATTCGAACGTTTTTCCAAACGACCATTCCTGTTGCCATTCTGGAGTCTGCAAAAATTGATGGAGCGGGAGAACTCACGATCTTTTTCAAAATTGTTTTGCCGTTATCGCTTCCGGTACTTGCCACAGTAGCACTCTTCCAGACGTTAACGTATTGGAATGATTGGTTTCTCAGCCTTGTGTTTATAACGAAGGAATCGAACATAACTGTTCAATACCTCATGTATAAGACGATGCTGAACATTCAGTTTTTAGCTAATAACAGTACGGCGGCGGCGGCTATTATTGCGGCTGGAGGCACCTTTAAGTTTCCGAGCGAGACGGTTCGTATGGCAATGGTTGTTGTTGGAATCGGTCCTATCATTTTTGCATACCCATTCTTTCAAAAATATTTTGTAAAAGGGCTGACTGTCGGCGCTGTAAAAGGTTGAATTCATGGCTATCAGCAATCATACGGCTGTAATCGGCAACGCCGATTTAGCATATAATCCAAATTTTTGAGGGAGGTCCACCCGCTATGAAGCAAGTTAAACAAAAAACATCGATGCTTCTTCTCATGCTGATGTCCATCGTACTGATTGTATCCGCATGTTCAGGAAACAACGGGAAAAACAACGCAGAGCCAACAAAAGCGCCAGCTGCCGAAACGGATAAACCAGTCACTAAGGATGAAGAGTCGCCAGCATCAGATTTGAAGCCATATCAGATTTCTCTCGTATATCCTGGCACACCGCAAACGGATGAGAAAAAAGTAGAAGAAGCACTCAACAAGCTGCTTACTGAAAAAATCAACGCAACGATTGATCTCAGGCCAATTGATTGGGGTGCATGGGATGATAAAATCAATTTGATGGTTGCTTCGAGGGAAGAAGTGGACATTGTGTTCACGGCGCAGTGGAATGGTCATGCTAAATATGTTGCCAAAGGCGCATTTCTGGATCTAGGTGAGCTGATTGATAAATACGGTCAAGGCATTAAAGATTCATTAGACCCTGCGTTTCTGGAGGGGGCAAAAATTAGCGGCAAAAACTACGGTGTTCCAACGAACAAGGAACTCGCGGCTGCTGGCGGAATCGTCTACCGCAAAGATGTTACCGATGAGCTCGGCATTGATATGAGCAATGTGAAAACACCAGAAGATCTTGATGCTGTATATGCCGTCGTTAAGGAGAAAAAGCCGGAATTAATTCCGCTGTATACAACGGCAGGCGCTTTCAACTCGCACTTCTTCGCCAATTACGACTTCTTGGGCGATTCAACGATTCCTGGCGCCATTCTTAAAGATAAAGACGATACTAAAGTGATGCCTATGGAGCAGCTTGATCGCTACAAGCAATATTTAAATCTGACTCGTGACTATTTCAAGAAAGGCTACATTAATGCAGATGCTGCGACTACACAAGTTGCTTCAGCAGACGCTTGGAAGGCAGGCAATGTATTCTCTACGATTGAGCCAATGAAACCAGGCAAGGACGCAGAGATTGCAAGCGCTTCTAACCTGACTGGGAAGCTTGCTCAAATCATGATGACAGAAAAAACAGTCGCCACATCTGAAACTGCTGGTTCGATGCTAGGTATCTCTTCCACTTCTAAGGACCCAGACCGTGCGATGATGTTGATTAATTTGCTTCATACTGACAAGGAAATCAATAACTTGCTTAACTTCGGTATTGAAGGCGACCATTATACACGCAGTGGAGAAATCATAACAGCTACAGGAAATACAGCTAACTATAACCCAGGCTCGGCTTGGATGTTCGGCAGTCAGTTCTTGAACTATGTTTGGAATACAGAGGACCCAGATAAGTGGGCCAAATTTAAAGAGTTCAACCAAAATGCGAAGGTTTCTCCAGGCCTTGGTTTCGTATTCGACAGCGAGCCAGTGAAATCGGAAGTTGGAGCATTGGCAAACGTAATCCGTCAATATCAAAGAGCGCTTGAAACAGGCTCGGTCGACGTCGATAAAACGTTAGCTGAATATGATAAGAAATTGAAGGAAGCAGGCGTTGATAAAGTGGTTGCGGAGAAACAAAAGCAATTTGATGCGTTCCTAGCCAGCAAGTAAACAACCTGTTGTTACGATCAATGAAACCCGCGCCTTCTAAAGGCGCGGGTTTTTCTTGCTTGCAATTTTTTGTGTATTCCTTACAATTAAGCTAACAAATGCAATTCATCCATGCAGTAGGGGGCTATGCGGGTATGACTCGATCGATGTACCATTTGATGCGTGCAAGGATGCTCCTGCTGACCTGCTTCTTTCTAGTCATAGCTTGTTCAAATGAATCAGGCACAGAACCGGCATGGAGCAACAGTGAAGCCAAGAGCCAACTTGAAATCAATAATGAAAGCGTTTCATTGGATACGGGAGAAATGGATGAAGCTGATAACTCTGACATTCATCAATTAAAAGCGTACACGCTTAAGTTTGTATATACAGGTGCACCGCAGAAAGATGAAGAAGAAATAGAAGCGGCCATGAATGACTACTTATTAACGAAAATAAATGCAAAAATAGACCTCATTCCAATTGACTGGGGACCGTGGGACGATAAAGTCAATCTGATGATCGCATCACGTGAAAAGATTGATATTTTATTTACAGCGCAATGGAATAAACACGCGATTAATGTGTCAAAAGGTGCTTTTTTAGTCGTTGATGAGCTTCTAGATCAGTATGGTCAAGGCATTTTGCAATCGCTTGACCCTGTATTTCTGGCAGGCGCCAAGATTGAGGGACATAATTATGCCGTTCCAACAAACAAGGAGCTTGCTGCGCAGGGAGGCATTATCTATCGCGCGGATATAGCTGAAGAGCTTGGAATAGATATGACTAAAGTGAAAAGTATAGAAGACTTAGATGAAGTTTATCAGATTGTCCGAGAGAAAAAGCCGGAGATCACACCCCTTTATCTGAAGATGGGGGAATCATTTAATACACATTACATTGGGAATTTTGATGCATTAGGAGATACATCGATTCCTGGGGTCATTTTGAAGGATGGAGAAAGCACTAAGGTTTTGCCTGCCTATGAAGTGGGACGTTATATAGATACACTGCACGTAACACGCAAGTTTTTTCAAAAAGGGTACATTAATAAAGATGCGGCTACGAATCAGACGATGAACAGCGAGGCGCTGAGATCCGGCGATGTTTTTTCAATAACTGGCGCATTGAAGCCCGGCAAAAGTGAAGAGCTGGCGATTCAGACGGGTATGATTGGAAAGCTTGCACAGCTGCCGTTAAATGTGAAGACGATAGCAACGTCAGAGACCGCGGGGGCCATGCTGGCTATCTCTTCGACCTCACAAGATCCAGCGCGAGCGATGATGTTTATTAATCTGCTGCATACGGATGTTTATTTAAACAATTTATTGAACTACGGAATTGAAGGCAGGCATTATATAAAGGTTAGTGAGAATGTGATTAGGCCTACGGAGTATACGCAAAATTATAATCCAGGAACCACTTGGATGTTCGGCAATCAGTTTTTAAATTATGTATGGGAAAGTGAAGACCCAATGAAGTGGAATAGCTTCAAACAATTTAACCAAGAGGCAAAAGTTTCACCAGGTCTTGGCTTCGTATTTAATGGAGATACGGTAAGGGCTGAAGTAGCTGCGGTCGGCAATGTGGATAGGCAGTACCAAACTGCGCTTGAAACAGGATCTGTAGATGTGGATAAAATACTGCCCGAGTATATCGAGAGGCTGAAAGCGGCTGGTATCGAGAAAATAATAGCGGAGAAGCAAAAGCAATTCGATCAATTTCTTACAAGCAAATAAGCCTTCAAAGCTTATAAATTGTGCCGGCCATGCGCTTTCGTTGCTGGACCGGCACTTTTTAATGATAAGAAAACGGCTAGAGAGCGCTTCCGCCAAAAACAAAACGGTACTCCCAATGCGTATTGTCGATGTTGTCGATTCGTACACCGCCGCTTTCCTTAGAATAAGTATCCAGCATTTTTCCGTTGCCTAAATAAACGCCTACATGAGTAATCGTTTGTTTTGACTTCGTTAAACGCGAATAACCTGCCGTACTGCTGCCGTGATAGGACATAAAGAACATGAGGTCACCGCGCTTTAGGTTTTTCCAGTCTGTTTGAATCGCTGAATTTTTCTTAATATAAGCTGCTTGCAGAGCAGAGGTAGAAGGAAGCGTTACGCCCGCTGCTTTTTCAAATATGTGTTTGGTGAAATCTGAACAATCAAATGTTTTCGTTGTGCTTCGATCAGAGCCGAACTCATAGGGTGTCCCTAAGTATTTCATTCCTGTTGCAATTATTTTCTCCACCGATGATGATGCTGCATAGACATGTCCATTTGTTTGGAAAGGAATGGTCCCAGTATTTAATAATACGGTAGTCAAAAAGCCAGCTACAATGAGTTTCTTAATGGAATAGTTTTTCATTGGCAGCGTATACACCTCCTGTGTGATAATAACGTAACACAGGGATATTAGTAGTTTAAGCTGTAAAATATGGGTATTAACCCGCATTTGACCCTAGAGGCGGGCTGCCCACTCGACCTAAGTCTAGTGAGAAAACCGCCGAAAGTCCGTTTTATAAAAGGAGAAATTGATCTAAACTAAGTACATAAGCAAGAGCAACACACGTAAGGCAAGAAAAGAAAAATGAATAAATTCTAATAGTCGAAAGGAGTTGGAAATGGAGATGAATGGAAAAAGCGCTTTGGGCGTGTTGCTTGTCATCGTCGGCAGTATCGCGGTACTTAATTTTGTCGGAGTTCATTTCGGTGCAATATTCGGATTTTTGCTACCGTTCATACTAATCGGATTGGGGGTTGTCGGTTGGTCGAACAATAAGAAATGGATTGGCGGAATACTTATTGCAATCGGCGGCATGATGATTTTCGGTAAACTCGGCGGTATCATCTTACTGCTTCTAGCAATCGGCTTAATCGTTGCTGGTGTGAGCCTCTTTAAGAAAGACAAACGCAGAGCATTCTAGTTGCTGCGAATCATTATAAAATGTAAAGATAGATGAAGCTGGTTTTGCACCGCAAAACGTTAAGGAGGACATTGAATGAGCATTATGAAGCGAGTTCGCGACATTACTGTCGCTACATTAAATGAACGGCTTGAGAAATCAGAGGATCCAGTACGGTTGATTGATCAATTCCTCTGGTCGACAAGAGAAGATATTATCCAAGCTGAGAAGTTGTATCAGCAGTATGCAGGACATAGCAATCACCTGAAAGCACAATGGCTGCAAGCTGAAGAGCAAAAGGAACGCCGTGAGAATCAAGCGTTGACAGCTCTGAAGGCTGGCGAGGAGCAAATGGCAAGAATCGCATTGCATGAGAAAGCTAGCTGCGAAGAGCGTTCAATTCAATACCGTGAGCTGTTCGAGCAAAGCCGTCAAAACACGCTTGATCTTGAAGAACAGCTGCGCGAGATGCGCAGCGAATACCAATCGGTATATGACAAGCGTGAATATTATGCAGCTCGTATGGAATCACTAAGGCTTCAACAACGAATGAACGCTCGATATACGAGCGGCTTCGGTGATCAAGGCATTCAATCGGGTTCTGTGTTTAGAAAGCTGGAGGATCGTATAAGCGGCATGGAGCATGAAGCAAAGAGTCTTCGCGACATTCGCAAAATGGGTCAAGAATTCGTATCCGAAGCGGGCAATACATTGCAAACGGTTATTGAACGAGAGCTTGAGCAGCTGAAACGTAAGCTTGAGAAAGAGGGATGGTCGTCTTGAAAAAACTGTATCGATCTTCTCGAGACAAAAAATTATTCGGTCTTTGCGGTGGATTAGCAGAAATGTTGAATGTGGATGCGACGCTGCTGCGGATTCTACTTATAGTCGTTACGATCTTCACAAGCGGAGCTGTTATTCTGATCTATATTATTGCAGGCTTGGTTGTTCCTAAAGAACCGCCAGTCTACTCCGGCTTTGGTCCAAACGGCTTTGGTAACGGAAACGGAAACGGTTATGGCGGAGGTTATAACCCTGGATTCGATCAACATACAAATTCGCCTTTCGGCGGTCCTTACAAAAACCCGCCGCAAGCGCCAGGCTCTTGGAGTGCACCGGCACCTTCATCCCAGCCTACAACATCGTCACAGTTCGATAGCATGATGGATGATTTGGAGAAAAAAGCACTACGTCGTGAAATTGAAGAATTGAAAGCCAAAATTGCTAAATACGAGAAGGGGGATTTTTAATATGGGAATTTTCAAACGCATGAAAGACATGACTAAGGCATCGGTAAATGAGGCATTGGACAAAATTGAAGATCCGATTATTATGTTGAATCAATACTTGCGTGACATGGAATCTGAAATTCATCAAGCTGAAGTAACAGTAGCTAAACAAATGGCGAATGAGCGCCGGATGAAGCAGCGCTTGGAAGAAACAGTACGCAGCGCGGCAGATCGTGAATCAAAAGCAGAAGCGGCTCTAAGAGCTGGACAAGAAGAACATACGCGCAAGCTGCTTGAAGAGAAGCTTTATTTTGACCAAAAGGTAACAGAATATACTGATTTGCACGCACAATCGAAGACTCAGGCTGAGGAATTGATGCAACAGCTGCACGCAATGAAAGAAGAGTTCTACCAGCTTCGCAACAAGCGCAATGAGCTTGCTTCCCGTGCACAAGTAGCAAAAGCTCAAAAGCAAATGGCGCAATTGACTACAAACAACACGATTGATAGCGGTTCGGCATCACGCGGCTTCTACCGGATGGAAGAGAAAATTATGCAGCTAGAGGCTGAAGCAGATGTATTGCGCACGCCTTACTCCTATAACAGCTCTTCGAACAGCTTTAATGCAGCAGATGCTGAGAAAAAAAATAAAGTGGATGAGCAGCTGCAAGCACTCAAAAACAAGCTAAACCCAACAACTTCATTAACAAAGGCTCCGACTGAAGAATAAGACTATAGGCTATGAAGGAAGCGGACCGTTTTGCGGTCTGCTCTTTCATATGTTTTTTGCTTCATCGTGGTTAAAATAGCGAAGAGAAGGAAGTGAGCCGTATGGAGCAAGGCAATAAGAGCGACCATTCGAATCATGCGGCCCGCAAGCGTCTGGTAACGGAAACGATATTGTGGCTGCTGATCATTGTCAGCTTGGTTGTTATCATATTGCAAGGAATCGGTTATGTTGATCTCTTCACGCTTCAAGGGAAATGGGCAATTATCGGACTAGCTTTCGTTGGCGCAGGTTTAGCGGCTGCTACATTAAACGGTTATTTGCAAAACTCCAAGCTAAAGGAATCGCTGAAGCGGCTGACCGAGCAGCAAAAAAAACGTCGATTTACAGTTACGCTAAGCAATGGGGAGACGACGGAAAACGAAATTTCAGAACAAGAGCAGGTTGATCCTAACTGGGCGAAGAAGGTCAAGTTCACCGCAGTAATCGAAGAGCGCCAGCGGCTTGCGCGCGAGCTGCATGATGCAGTAAGCCAGCAGTTATTCGCCATATCGATGACAGCGACTGCTGTTAGTCGAACGATTGAGCGAGATTGGGAGCGAGCCAAACGTCAGGTACAGCTTATTGAGGAAATGGCTGCCGTTGCTCAATCAGAAATGCGTGCGTTGCTGCTACATCTTCGGCCCGTCCACTTGGACGGAAAAAATCTGGGGCAGGCGCTTACTGTTCTAGTGGATGAGCTGAAGCAGAAAGTACCGATGAAGATTACACTTGAGGTTGATGATACGATCCTGCTTCCTCCTAATGCTGAGGATCATTTATTCCGCATCGCTCAGGAGGCATTATCGAATACACTCAGGCATTCGAAAGCGGAAAGCATGGATATCAAATTGCTTCAATTCGGCAACCAAGTACACATGAGTCTGAAGGACAGCGGCGTTGGATTCGATCTTGAGGCGAAGAAGCAAACGTCCTATGGCTTACTGACTATGGAAGAGCGGGTAATTGAAATTGGCGGTTCCTTGCAGATGATTTCGAAACCTGGCGAGGGAACTGTCATTGAAATTTGGGTACCCACTGATGTTTCATAAGAGAATGTAATATAATTAGAGATAATGATGAGCTTTACGAAAAAATGAGGGCGGTGTAAGGTGTGGAAGCAACCCAGCAATTGAGTCGGCCTATAAAGGTTCTGCTTGTAGATGATCATGAAATGGTGCGCATCGGACTTGCAGCGGTGCTTGATACCGAGGATGGAATTGAGGTTGTCGGTGAAGCGAGCAACGGCATGGACGGCATTCGATTAGCACAGGCATACAGACCGGACGTTGTACTTATGGATTTAGTTATGGATGGCATGGATGGTGTCGAGACGACAGCAAAACTGCTCGAGTTGTACCCGGAATGTAAGGTAATTGTATTGACGAGCTATTTGGATGATAGCAAGCTCTACCCTGTTATTGAAGCAGGCGCATTCAGTTATTTGCTGAAGACCTCGCGAGCGACCGAGATCGCGGATGCGATAAGGGCCGCTGCTCGCGGACAATCGGTACTGGAGTCGCAGGTAGCAGCTAAAATGATGAATCGCTTCCGGCAGCCAAAGCAGCAGGAGCAAGCTCCGCTGCATGATGAGCTGACTGAGCGCGAGATGGATGTATTGAAGCGGGTTGCACAGGGACGCTCCAATCAAGAAATTGCCGACGAGCTGTTTATAGGTGTGAAAACAGTGAAGTTTCATATTACGAATATTTTTAATAAGCTTGATGTGGATGATCGCACACAAGCAGCCATTTATGCACATAGACAAGGAATTGCCGAATAAGTGTAGAGCTATGGCTTAGCGGATATCGATAATACTTTTTGGTATAGCTGCTCGATATCATCTACATCGATTACTGGGATGGACGGGTGAACTATTGTTCCAGAGCTGGCATTACCCCAAGCCGCGGCTGCAAGAGGGTTTGAAACACTGTGGAACAGCTCGGAATCTACCGCTGTTCGGATCATAATGATTTTTGGGTATGAGGCATCTTTGAAACCTTCGATAAGAATAACGTCGGCCTCGGTCATTTGTGAAATTAACAGCTGAAGCGGTTCAGCATGCTGTTTCATAATTGCTGTACGCTTTGAGGATGTGATAGCTGTTATATCAGCCCCTGCTTCTTGATGCCTCCATGTATCCGTTCCTGGTGTATCGATCTGAAAATCATGCGCGTCGCGTTTGATTGTCCCAACTTTATATCCTGCTTGTTTGAAGCGTTCTGTTAGCCGGCAAACCAATGTGGTTTTGCCGGTATTTTTGTATCCAACGATTTGAACGATTAATGGCATGGGCTTCTCCTTCATGGCGCTTGATGACCGTAATTGCCAATAGTTTAACATACATTGTAAAATGGATGCTGAACAAGCTGCCGAAGGTTACGTAAGGCGGCGAGATGAGCGGAGGTTGAATATGACTGAGAGTGGCGAGGCGAGCGGAAGTATGGATATGGTTGATCGTGGTGAGGTGAGCGGGAGTAGAGATATGGCTAATCGCGGTGAGGCGAGTGAGGGCATGGATAAGGCTGATCGCGGTGAGACGAATGAGGGCATCGATAAGGCTGATCGCGGTGAGGCGAGTGGGAGGAAACAGATGAGCCGGTTCAAACGGCAGGCTGTGAAGGTGGAAGAAGCGCAGCAGCGGCTGCTTGCTGCTGCGGATGGGCTAGCCCTCGGCAGCGAGCTTGTGCCGCTGCGGGCTAGCGGCGGCCGATGGCTTGCGCAGACGATAGCTGCGACAAGCGACTGGCCGCCCTTCGCGCGCTCGGGCCTCGACGGCTACGCCGTGCGCGCGGCAGATATCGCGTCAGCGTCGCCAGGTACGCCGGCGACGCTGCGCGTGGTTGATTCGGTTGCAGCGGGCGAGCTCGCCTTTGCGACCGTGCAGAAGGGCACTGCCGTGCGCATCATGACTGGCGCGGCTGTGCCTATGGGGGCTGACGCGGTCGTCATGCTTGAGCAGACCGCGGAAGCGATGCTGGCCGATGGCTCGCCGGCGGTGCTGATTAAGCACGCCGCCGCGGCAGGCCAGCACATTGCGCCCCAAGGCGAGGAGTTTCGCCTTGGGGGCGCGTTGGCATGTCCCGGGACGCTTGTGCGACCGGGACATATTGCGCTGCTAGCCACCTTCGGCTATGCCGAGGTGGCGGTTGGCAAGCGCCCGCGCGTAGCGATATTTGCGACCGGCAGCGAATTGCTGGCGGTCGAGGCTCCGCTGGCGGCGGGGCAGATCCGCGACAGCAACAGCTATATGGTCGCTGCTATGGTGGAGCAGAGCGGCGGAGTAGCGGTTATGTGCGGATCATTGGAAGACAAGCCTGATGCCGTTGAGGCTGCTTTGGCGAGTGTATGGGATGATGTTGATTTGATTGTCACAACAGGCGGTGTATCTGTAGGGGACTTTGATGTCATGTCAGACATCATTAGGTCGATAAAGAACAATAGTGTATCTGGTAGCGAAGATGCAAACCGAGTGCTCTTCGACAAAGTTGCGATGAGACCGGGCAGTCCAACGTCAGCAGCAATGCTTAACGGCAAGCTGCTGCTCGCCTTGTCAGGCAATCCCGGTGCTTGTTTTGTCGGATTTGAATTATTCGTTCGTCCGGTGCTGCTGCGATTGCAGGGAGCAAGTGAAGCATTGCCTCGTAAAGTAAAAGCAAAACTGCGGACAGCTGTGAATAAGCCAAGTCCCCATGATCGTTTTGTGCGCACAACACTCATCAGCACGGAAGATGGAAGCTTGGATGCTGACCCGCTAGCCTATTCCAAATCGAGTATGATGGCTTCCATTCCGGATGCAGAAGGATTAGCAATCATTCCGTCAGGCTCGAGAGGAGCAGAAGCGGGTGATATCATTGAGGTCGTTCTTATCCCTTAACATGGAATTTAGTGAAAATAAAGGTTTTTATTATATAAAACGGGAGGATATAGTCGGTACGGAGCCGAATATATCACTTACATAGAGTGACAAGAAGCAGCTTTGCGAACGTGGCATGCCCTTTCGGATTTAACTTTAAAGGAACCGATTCAAGACTAATCCAACATATGGAATTGGCGAGTAGGTTTGCATAGAACTGTAGTAAGCAGCGTAAGGAAGAGTTGATGTTAGAGGTGACTGGAGCAGATCAACGGCCTTATGCTGCTCGGCATAGGTAAGTGCATATTTTATGCCAGTAAGCATACCTTCTGATCCAAGCATTAGCCTCTGCATACGGCTGGAAGAGTACGACAGCTTTTGTTTTTGCTCCATATGGATGGAAGTTGGCAGCAAACTCTTGCTGATTTCGTTCTGAACAGAAATAAGGCTAGCTGTTCGATCTCTATTTTCTGATGAAATGCTATATGTAGAATCCGCAATCCACTTGCCGTCTGTTGTACTGCGTCGCAGTCCGATCTCCTCCGCTGCGGGATGCCTCAAAGCCAGCTCAATACTTTCCCACAGCTCTGGTTTCAAATCATCAGCATGTGCTCTGTAATGATCCTCCAACTGATTGAGCATTGCAGTAAGGCGATGCAAACTGCCTGCAATTGGCTTGTCCGTGTACAATTCGTTACTTAATTGCTTGTTTATCTGCTCGATGTCGTACTGAGCTTGTTTAGCCTTATTAAGCCAAGAAGCAGCACTGTTAGCAGCTTGCTGGAAATCGCGCGTTAAGCTCTTGTTATATTCTGGGGCTTGCTGAGCTTCGCCATCCCGATAAGGATAATAAGCATAAGGGCTAATGGCTTGTACGGTGGAGTATGCATAGGATCGTTCAATGCCTCGAATGGAACGTATCGATGTGCTCATTAGAAAACTCCTTTCTCACTCCATTGGTATATGTTGTGTCAGCGTACTATACGGTGATTAAAAAGACTGGCGAAAGCTGTCAGCAGCATCAATAAAATAAATAAGCGGCGCATCTCCGCTGAGCTCGCCGCTTTGCCATTTACAGCAATAGAAACAAGAATGCGATTGAAGCCAAATCAAGAGCGAGCGCGTCGCCCCATGGATAATAAGGCCGTTCTCCATAATAGTAAGGATCATAAGGGTAAGCTTGCGTTTGAACTTGCGTTGAAGCGGATTTATGAGCCATCTCTTTTTTACCTTTACCGCCTTTTTTGTTTTTTGAAACTTGCGGCTTTGCATTTGAGGTCGCGGCTTCCGTTTCGCCGGAGCCTGCGTTTAAATGCAATCTGCCGCTTTCGCAGGAGCTAAGTATGCCAAAGTGGCGCATGCCGTCATTCATAATCACACATACTGGATACCCGCAAAAACGACTGACGACTTCTTCGTGCAATGGATAAATGCGTTCCATTTGCTGATGACACCTCCAAAGTGTAATGGGAATAAAGCGCTTGAGCGTGTTGTTTTGGCATTTTGCTATGAGAGGCTAGACTCAAAGCATTTATTCCAGCATTCCTGCAACCAGTGTATTCACCTACAGGCAAACGTGTATGGATGTTTACCCATTTGGAAGAGGACAGGAGTGAATAATAATGTATATTCCGAAAAACACACCTCCCGCTCGCCACCGTATGTCAGCAAAGCAGCGAGCCAAACAAACGAAGGTTGGAATCATGCTAGCGATGCTCGTGATTTTGATATGTGCAGCATGGGCGATGTGGCAGGCCGACAGGGAACCGAAGGAAGCAACTTCAGCGGAACAGCTTCTTCAGCATGATTTGGGAGAGCTGTGGTTATGGAGCGACGACCAAATGAAAAGCAGCTCTGAGGGAGCGCAGTGGTCGATTCGATGGAATGTAACGGGCAAGGAAGGAGCCATGGAGGAGCTTACTCAGCAAATGTTTTCACAGGAACCGGGAAAAGCTAGCAGCATACTGGTGCAGAACCAGAATGAGGGCAAAACAGTCACTGGCGTTATCCCGTCATACGGCGGACAAGTTTCAATTAGTCTCACGCAGATCGACAGCAATGGCGAACAGCTTATGGTTATATTGGAAACTAAGCCAACAGAAATGACCAAAAAAAATAAGCTGCTGCAAGTGACAGCAGAAGTTTCCGCACAGATCGCACGTATTTCCCCTGCGTTTACGACGAGTATGAAAGTACAAGGTTATACGAAAAATAGTCAAGCCATTGAGCGTTTGGTTAGGCTGACAGATGCCAAAGTAGTGGATCATTATGAAGATAAAGGCACGACAAGCGACATGTTTTATACCCGAAAGCTGCATTCAGCCATCACCGTTGAAAATGGGAAAACAGCCAATCTTCAAATCGCTTTGCATAAAGAGACAAATTCAGATCAAACGGCATTGACGATCGGTGTGCCTGTCATTACGGGTGAATACAGTGCCAATGCGACGGCAAGCCCATAGATGGGTATACTTTGATTAGAATTAGTAACGGATCTTATCAGTATTTTTTATGACATGTTGAATAGCGAATTAAAGTTGAATATGCTAAACTACATATCATGTAAAGTTGTATAAAAATACATAGGGAAAGAATGAGGCAAATGACATATAATAATAATCTTGAATCCGTCTCTGCAGAAGGTGCTGTATATTACCTCTTCGGAGCAACGGGCGATTTGGCTCGGCGCAAGCTGTTTCCAGCCCTTTTCAGTTTATATAAAGAAGGCAAGCTCACGGAAAACTTTGCCGTCGTTGGTCTAGCAAGACGTCCTCGTACGAATGAACAATTTCGTGCTGACCTTTATGAATCTATTGTAGAGTTTTGTCGTTACAAAGCGGACGATGCTGAACTTTGGAATCGTTTTGCAGAACATTTCGTATATATGTCACTCGATATTAACGATGTAGAAGGCTTCCGCGAGCTTAGCAAATTGTCTGAGCAGCTTGACGTGAAGTTCAACATTCCCGGCAACCGTCTTTTTTACTTGGCCCTTGCGCCTTCACTTTTCGGTCCGGTATCATTCAATTTGCGCGACGGCGGATTGCTTGAATCAAACGGTTGGCATCGCGTCGTAATCGAGAAGCCATTTGGCTACGATCTTCCATCGGCTCAGAAGCTGAATGAACAGATTAACCAAGTGTTTAAGGAAGAAGAAATATACCGTATCGATCACTATCTAGGCAAGGAAATGGTTCAAAACATTCAAGTTATTCGTTTTGCTAATGCTTTTTTTGAGCCTTTGTGGAATAATAACCATATTGCCAATGTTCAAATTACATTATCCGAAACGGTTGGCGTTGAGGATCGCGGAGGCTATTACGACAAATCGGGAGCTTTGCGCGACATGGGTCAGAACCATATGCTGCAAATGCTTACGATGATTGCTATGGAGCCGCCAAGCCGCTTGCACGGAGAAGATATTCGTGATGAGAAGGTAAAGGTGCTTCGTTCACTGCGTAATTATACGTCCAGTGATGAGGTTCGCTCGCACGTCGTACGCGGTCAATACAGCGAAGGCAGCCATCATGGCAAAGAGCTTACGGGCTACCGCCAAGAGGATTCTGTTGGCGAGGACTCCACGACTGAAACTTATTTTGCTGCCAAAGTATTAGTGGACAACTTCCGCTGGGCTGGCGTGCCTTTCTATATTAGAACGGGCAAACGTCTACCTGTAAAAACAACGGAGGTCGTCATCGAGTTCAAATCGATGCCGCAAAATGTTCTATTTGCGCAGCGTCATGATTTGGCGCCGAATTTGCTCGTTATTCGCGTAAACCCGCTTGAGGGCATATATATTAAAGTAAACGCAAAGACACCTGGTCAAAACAATTCGGTACAGCCAGTCGCCATGGAGTTCTGCCAAAGCTGCCAAATCGGCTTAAATACGCCTGAAGCGTACGAACGCCTCATTCATGATGCGGCACGCGGCGACTCCACTTACTTCACTCGCTGGGATGAAGTTTCCCAAGCATGGGCGTTTGTGGATCGAATTGCACAAGCATGGCGTGAAGATAAAAGCGATTTGAAGCTGTATCCAGCGGGATCATGGGGTCCAGAAGCTGCGGATGAAATGCTAAAAGAAGATGGTTTCCATTGGTGGCCGGTTAACGGACAAGAGGAAGATAACGTCATTTGGGTTTCGAACAGCGGGAAATAATCGCTGCCGCATACCTTACGTAATGAAGGGAAGACAAGCATGAGCCAATCGTTAAGTGAAGAAATTAAACAGGAAGTAGATAAGCGCCGCACATTCGCGATTATCTCTCACCCGGATGCAGGAAAAACGACCCTCACTGAGAAGCTCCTCCTATTCGGAGGAGCCATTCGGCTTGCAGGGTCAGTTAAGGCGCGCAAAGCGAGCCGTCATGCAACATCCGACTGGATGGAAATTGAGAAACAACGTGGTATCTCGGTAACGTCCAGCGTAATGCAGTTCGATTATTTGGGACATCGCGTTAACATTCTTGATACGCCTGGTCACCAAGATTTCAGTGAGGACACATATCGTACGCTTACCGCAGCCGACAGCGCCGTCATGCTTATTGACGTTGCCAAAGGTGTCGAGGCACAAACGATCAAGCTGTTCCAGGTTTGCCGCAAACGCGGCATTCCGATTTTCACTTTTATTAACAAGCTGGACCGTGAAGGGCAAAGTCCATTTGAATTAATGGAGGAGCTTGAGCGTGTCTTAGGCATTCGCGCTGTTCCAATGAACTGGCCAATCGGCATGGGACGTGAGCTTTGCGGTGTTTATGACCGAATGAAAACACAGGTCGAGCTTTTCCAAGGAAATGACCACTCGACAATCGAGGTTCGTCCCGTTAGCGATTATAATGATCCTGTCATTCGTGAGATGGCTGGAGATTATTTAACAGATCAGCTTATTGGTGATCTTGAGCTGCTGGATGTCGCTGGTGATCAATTTGATTTCGAGAAAGTGCAAGCGGGTGAACTGACGCCTCTTTTCTTCGGAAGCGCAGTTAATAACTTTGGCGTGCAAACTTTTCTAGAAAACTTCCTTCAGCTGGCTCCTAAGCCGACGTCGCGCAACAGCACGACAGGTCAGATTGAACCAACGAATGAGAAATTCACGGGATATGTTTTCAAAATTCAAGCGAATATGAACCCGGCCCATCGTGACCGAATTGCTTTCCTTCGGATTTGCTCCGGCAAATTCGAGCGCGGAATGAGCGTTCGTCATGTGCGTAATGGCAAGGACATTAAGCTTGCGCAGCCTCAGCAGTTTCTAGCGCAAGACCGTGATATCGTGGATACGGCGTATCCGGGCGATATTATCGGTTTGTTTGATCCAGGCATTTTCCGAATCGGCGATTCATTATCACAAGGCGGCGAAGTTGTGTTCGATGAGCTTCCAACGTTCTCGCCTGAAATTTTTGCTAAAGTAACCGTTAAAAATGCGTTGAAGCACAAGCAGTACCAAAAAGGCATTGATCAGCTCACGGAGGAAGGCACGATTCAAGTGTTCCACTCCACAGGCAACTTCGACGAGACGATTCTCGGCGTTGTTGGTCATTTGCAATTTGAGGTATTTGAGCATCGAATGAAAGCGGAGTACGGCGTAGATATTCAATTGCACCGGATGCAGTTCCAATTTGCCCGCTGGATCGTTGATGATAATATTGACCCTAGCAAATTCCGAATCAATACGACGCTCGTAAAGGACAAGAAGGGCAACTTTGTCGTCTTGTTCGAGAACGAATATGCGATGCGTACGGCAGTAGACAAGAATCCAACGTCTAAGTTTCTGGAAACTGCGCCTTAAGGGTAGGGATATAGGCACGTTTAAAGCATCCTCGGCCAATCGCGCAGCAGCGCTTGCGGCTGGGGATGCTTTTTATATCCATCTCCTTGAATTTCAGTGCTAAAACGAATCTTTACCCGTATAATAAATGGATAAAAAACGATAGGTGGCTAGTCATTCATGAAAACAATCATGTTCACCGGGGGAGGCTCAGCCGGACACGTTACCGTTAATATGGCCTTGATCCCGCATTTTTTGGAAGAGGGCTGGTCAGTCCAATATATCGGATCGGAGAGCGGTATTGAAAGGCAGCTTATCGCAACGATTCCAGAGGTTAAGTATTTTCCGATATCGACGGGAAAGCTGAGAAGGTACATGGATATTCAGAACATTAAGGACCCGTTCAAGGTAGTAAAAGGTCTTTATCAAGCTTATCGCCTCATTAAGCAAAATAAACCGAATGTCATCTTCTCCAAAGGCGGATTTGTATCCGTACCTGTCGTTATTGGCGCATGGCTAAACAAGGTGCCGCTGCTTATTCATGAATCCGATCTGACGCCAGGTCTCGCGAATCGGTTATCGATCCCTTTTGCTACAGGGGTATGTACGACTTTTCCTGAGACGGGCAGCATGCTGAAGGCTGATAAAAGCAGGCATGTAGGAGCAGTTATACGTGAGGAAGTGAAGCAGGGCAACGCGGATAGAGGCAGAACCTTTTGCGGATTTACCAAAAACAAACCTGTCATCTTGATTATGGGTGGAAGCTTGGGTGCACGCAAAATTAATCAGGCGGTCAGACAGTCATTAACAAGCCTTACCAAAAGCTTTCAAATCGTTCATCTCTGCGGTAAAAATCAAGTTGACCCGTCGCTTGCTATGCCTGGCTATAAGCAATTCGAATTTGTGAATGAGCAATTGCCGGATGTATTGGCGATGACGGACCTTGTGATTTCACGAGCAGGCTCTAATTCCATATTTGAGTTTTTATCCTTAAAGAAGCCGATGCTGCTTATTCCTCTAACACGGGAACAGAGCCGAGGAGATCAAATTTTGAATGCCCAGTCGTTTGAGAAATCGGGTTATGCCGACGTATTGTATGAAGAGAAGCTGACGGCAAGCACTCTTGTTGAGAGTGTCGAGCGTTTGTACCAAAACCGTAAATCCTATATTGATAGGATGAACATGAGTGAGGAAGCAAATGCGCTGTCCGCTGTTTTTGAATGGATTAATGAAATAGCGAAGAAGTAGGTAACTGCAAGAGACAACGAGAAAAAACGATCTGGGACGCCGATGCAAGCGTTCTGGATCGTTTTTTTGTAATGAGGGCAACGATAGAAAAATATGCAAAAAGTTTATTGACGCTAAAACGTTTTCATGCAATAATGTACGCGTGTACATTAAAATGAAATGACAACTTAGCATATTAGTTTTTCAGGAGGAAAATGATTATTAGCAGGAAAGAAGTTGCGAAACTAGCTGGTGTTTCAGAGGCGACTGTTTCGAGAGTGATGAACAGCGTCGGCCCTATCAAAGAGGAAACGCGTGAACGTGTATTACAAGCCGCGGCTGAGCTTGGATACGTACCGAATGCGCTTGCTCAGCAATTTGCTCGAAGGAAGAGCGGGAATATTGGCGTCATATTGCCATTCGTGCCAAAGGTTCATTTGTTTTCCACTTACTATTTTTCGGAAATATTAAGTGGAATTGGTGAAACAGCGAAG
Source organism: Paenibacillus sp. 2TAB26 (assembly GCF_052115145.1). NCBI lineage: Bacteria > Bacillati > Bacillota > Bacilli > Caryophanales > Paenibacillaceae > Paenibacillus > Paenibacillus sp. 2TAB26. The sequence goes on along the minus strand of NZ_JBFRGC010000009.1, from coordinate 380,260 downwards.
CGCTGCGGCTATGACCTGCTTCTTATTTTTAGAGAACCGGATGGGGCGAGAGATTACGCTAAGCTATTTCGCACGCATAAGATTGATGCTTGTATCGTTTTAGGCTCACAAAATGTGCCTGAAGAAAGAGCCGCCCTTGCTGAGCTGAAGGCTGAAAACTTTCCTTTCTGCCTTGTGAATCAGCGGTTTGATGCGGAGCATTATCGTACTGTCGATGCTGATCATGTTTCAGGCAGCAAGGCAGCCGTATCGCATTTGTTGAGTCAGGGCAGCCGCAGTATTGCTTTTGTTAACGGCCCGCTGCAATATTCCAATAGTGCCGATAGGCAGGAAGGCTACAAAGCGGCTCTAATGGAAGCGGGACTTGCTTATGAGCCTAGTCTAATCTATCACGGTAATTACAGCCGAAAGAGCGGAGCGGAGCTCGCGGAGCAATTGGCGGAACAAATTAAAGAAGGCAATATCGATGCGGTATTTGCGGCTAATGATCGAATGGCAATCGGCCTGATGCAGCGCTTGCGGGAACTGGGAGTTGAAGCTGGCGAGCATTATGCGCTAGTTGGATATGATGACTCAGACGGCTCGCGCATCATTAGTCCAAGGCTTTCAACCGTTGCTGTTCCTTTCTATGAAATGGGTAAGCTTGCAGCTGCTAGATTGCTGGACCCGGATCAGAAAACGGAAACGTCAGATTCACAAACAGATGTTTTACCGGTCAGCCTGATCACAAGAGAAACGTCAAGACTCAAACGTTAAATCCTGAATACGAGTTTTTCTGCTCCATTCTATTTCAATTGCGGGACGCGATCTTATCGCTAGAGGCAGCATAAGGCGTTTACGCTTAAGAGAGGCGGATTATTATGGATAAAGTAAAAGTTGGCATGGTTGGTTATAAGTTTATGGGGAAGGCACATAGCAACGCATACCGCGCGCTTCCGATGTTTTTCCCGAATGCGATTAAACCGGAGATGACGGCCATTTGCGGACGTGATCCAGAAGGTGTTGAGCAAGCACGGTCACAATTCGGCTGGGAAAGTGCTGAAACGGATTGGAATGCGCTCGTTAACCGCGAGGATATCGACTTAATCGATATTAATGCACCAAGTGATGCACATAAGGCTATCGCTCTAGCAGCAGCGGCAGCTGGCAAACATATCTTTTGTGAGAAGCCGCTGGCGCTTACGCTTGAAGACTCCCGTGAAATGCTTGATGCTGCAGAAAAAGCAGGCGTGAAGCATATGGTAGGTTTTAACTATCGATTTGCACCTGCTGTACAGCTTGCCAAAAAATTGGTGTCAGATGGCAGGCTCGGTGAAATCTATCATTTCCGTGCTGTGTTTTTGCAAGATTGGATTATCGATCCGAGCTTCCCGCTCGTATGGCGTCTTCAGAAGGAAATTGCAGGCTCCGGCTCACATGGTGATTTAGGAGCACATTTGATAGATATGGCGCGTTTTCTCGTTGGAGAATTCAATGAGGTTATCGGCATGAGCGAAACTTTCGTTAAAGAGCGTCCGATTGCTTCAGCTATGACAGGCCTTAGCGCAAAGGGAAGCGAGGGTGGACCGCTCGGAGAAGTAACAGTGGATGATGCAACCATGTTTATGACACGCTTTGCTAACGGCGCGCTGGGCAGCTTTGAGGCGACTCGCTTCGCAGCTGGCCATCGCTGTACGAACGCTTTTGAAATTAACGGCAGTAAAGGAAGCATCAAGTTTGATTTTGAGCGGATGAATGAGCTTCAAGTTTATTTCACCGATGATGCCGAGGATGTTCAAGGCTTCCGCCGCGTACTTGCAACCGATCCATCGCATGCGTATATGGACGCTTGGTGGCCAGCTGGACATACCATTGGATACGAGCACACGTTTACACATGAAATGCATGAGCTGATGCAAGCTTTTGCTGAAGATCGTCAGCCCGTTCCGAACTTTGTAGATGGCGTGAAATGCCAAGAGGTTCTGGAGGCGGTAGATCGTTCGATTGCAGAACGCCGCTGGGTAGCAATTAGCGAATTATCGTAAGCCATATAGGGTTATTAGTTAGGAGATTACTTAGCGCTTGGAGAGAGGCAGGAGAAGGTAATGAAAAAAGCACTAATCGTATGGGGCGGCTGGGATGGACATCAGCCGAAAGAGGTAGCAGAAATTTTTCGTGAGGTGCTTGCAGCTGAGGACTTTGAGGTAGAGGTGTCCGACACATTGGAAGCATTTGCGGATGCAGAAAAACTGTTGGGACTTGATCTTATCGTACCCGTATGGACGATGGCACGGATCGAGCAGAAGCTTGTCGATAATGTATCTGCAGCTGTTCAAAGCGGCGTAGGCTTGGCAGGATGCCATGGCGGAATGTGCGATGCGTTCCGTGAAAATGTAGACTGGCAGTTTATGACCGGCGGACAATGGGTAGCTCACCCAGGCAATGACGGTGTTGAATACACGGTTAATATTAATTATTCATCTAGTCAGCTGACAGAAGGCATTGAAGATTTTGTTGTCAGCTCTGAGCAATATTATTTGCATGTGGATCCGGCAGTTGAAGTGCTGGCGACAACACGTTTTCCGCTGACACCGGGACCGCATTCCCTCAACAAGGCAGTCGATATGCCGGTTGTTTGGACGAAGCGCTGGGGTGTTGGACGCGTATATTACAACTCGCTTGGTCATCAAGCTAATATTATAGAGATTGATGCGGTGAAAGAGCTTATGAGACGCGGCTTCTTGTGGTGTGCGGAAGGTAAAGCAAATGCGCTGGCAGCAGGCAAAATAGCTTCTGCTTATAGCGGTATGGCAGATAATCAGTTGTAAATCGCAATCATAATAATCTTAGGATATGAGAAGAGGGACTAGACATTATGGAAAAGATCAAAGCAGGCATTATAGGAACAGGCAATATTAGCGGCATCTATTTTGAAAACGGCAACCGTTTTGATGCCTTGCAGGTTGTAGCTTGCGCAGATTTAGATGTGGAGAGAGCCAAAGCAAAAGGCGAGCAGTTTGGCGTTCGCGGTTGTTCGGTTGAGGAGCTGCTTGCTGATCCGGAAGTTCAAATGATAATCAATTTGACGATCCCACAAGCGCATGCTTCGGTGTGCTTGCAAGCTCTTGAAGCAGGCAAACATGTTTATGTTGAGAAGCCATTTGCAGTTACTCGTGAAGAGGCGCAGCAGGTACTTGAGCTTGCTGAGAAAAAAGGTCTTTATGTTGGAAGCGCGCCGGATACATTCCTTGGCGGCGGCATCCAAACGAGCATCAAGCTGCTTGAGGACGGCTGGATCGGTACGCCGATTGGCGCGACTGCATTCATGGTGTGCGGCGGGCATGAATCATGGCATCCGGCTCCTGAATTTTATTATCAAAAGGGCGGCGGCCCGATGTTTGATATGGGGCCATACTATTTAACCGCGCTTGTAGCGCTTCTTGGACCGATCACTCGTGTAACGGGTTCGGCACGTATCTCTTTCCCAGAGAGAACGATTACAAGCAAACCGAAATACGGCCAGCAGGTTGAAGTTGAAGTACCAACTCATATCGCTGGAGTGATGGACTTTGCATCTGGTCCAATCGGAACATTGCTCACAAGCTTTGATGTGAAAGGCGGCTCAACGCTTCCTCGAATCGAAATATACGGCAGCGCGGGCACACTTCTTGTCCCAGATCCAAATGGGTTTGGCGGACAAATTAAAATTTGGCGTGCGGGCTCAAACGAATGGTCAGATATTCCGCTTGCTTACGGATACACAGAGAACGCTCGTGGTGTCGGTGCAGCAGACATGGCCAAAGCGATTCAAACCGGTCGTAAGCATCGCGCTAATGGCGAGCTTGCTTATCATGTACTCGAAGCTATGCATGGCTTCCATGACGCGTCGGAACAAGGCGTACATTATGTTATGAAGAGCACTTGTGAGCGCCCAGCGCCATTGCCGCTTGGTTTGCAGCCATTCTGCTTGGATTAATAAAGGCTGAAGAGCATTAACGGCTAGGATGTAAAGTCATTAATAAATAACTTAAAAAAAGAGCTGTCTCAAAAGTAGATGTATCTACGATTGGAACAGCTCTTTTTTTTTTGATGAAACATAGTTCGGACGATGTCCTCACCTTAACAATCTTATAGCTAATGAACCCAGCAGGTCTTATTCAAACCATTCGTAATAGATTTAATTTGTAACGAACTCCAGAATCGCTATTTCAAGAAAAATAGCTCGGAACACCATGTAAATCATGATATAACGTTTATCAGGTTCGTTAAAATGAAAGAAGAGTCGTTTTCTGCATAATAAGAATGATACGGTTCGTTAGAGAAATGATTAAAGTATTATGCAATGTCGGCGAGACCAATAATTGAATCCGCCGGGAATAGCCTTTGGTGTGCTATTTTTTCATGCTCTCCAACATTTTGTCCAAAGTGAGCTATTGATCCATCGATCTGAATACTTTTGAGACAGCTTCATTCGAATGCTGGCTATTATTTTATCCAAGCGGCAACCTTGTCAGGATTTTGCTCAACCCAAGCTTTAGCAGCTGCTTCTGGCGTTTCGCCTTCTTGGATTTTGATCATAACGGAAGCCATATCATCTGGCGTCCAATTAAACTGATCGAGGAATGCATAAGCTTCAGGCAGATCATCCTTTAAGCCTTGACGGGCGATTGTATGAATTTGTTCATCTCCGCCATATACATTTTTAGGATCTGCCAAATATTTCAGCTCCATCTTGGCGAACATCCAGTGCGGTGTCCAGCCTGTCACAACAATCGGCTCTTTGTTAGCATAAGCCTTCTCAAGCTGCTGAGTCATCGCTGCGGAGGAACTCTCAAGCAGCTTCCATTTATCTCGCAGATTATATTGATCTAATACTTTTTCTGTCGACATCATAAGACCAGCACCCGGCTCAATACCGATAATCGTATGATCTACTTCAGCGCCAACGGCATCGTTAAGCTCGTCAATGCTGTTAACATCCATATATTTAGGAACGACTAGACCAATTTTTGTTCCTTCAAGATTTGGTCCTAGATCATCAAATTTACCGTTATATTTTTCGATGTACGATGCATGTGTTGTAGGAAGCCATGCAGCTACCATCGCATCTGCACTGCCGTCAGAAATACCAGCCCACATAGGCCCCGCGTCAACTTGCATCATATCAACTTTGTAATTAAGCTTCTGCTCAAGTACTTCCTTCACAACATATGTGCTTGCTATCTCAGAATCCCAAGCCACATAAGCAAGCGTTACTTTTTTCTTAGCGCCTTCATTGTTCGAAGAGCATCCAGCGACTAAAGCCATGGTCATAACAGCAGCAACAATTACACTCATTTTATTAAATTTCAAAAAATCACTCCTTAAAGTTTGCGCAGCAAACTAACATCGAAAGCATACGCTTTAATTTTGCGCAGCAAACTAGCATTGAGCATGCGCTTAACGTTTATAAATTAGGTTAAGTGGTTTTGCTTTTACGAATAATTTGTTGGGTCAGCCGGTCTAAAATAATGGCTAATATAACAATGGCAAGACCAGCTTCAAACCCAACGCCGGTATTTCCTTGCGTCACTGCACGATATACATAAGCTCCTACACCTTGAGCACCAATCATGGATGCAATGACGACCATCGATAGTGACAACATAATGGTCTGGTTAATGCCGGCCATAATGGTTGGCATGGCAATAGGAAGCTGCAGCTTGAATAATTTTTGCGTTGGCGTAGAGCCGAAGGCATCTGCTGCTTCTACTAATTCGGCAGGGACTTGGCGAATGCCAAGATTCGTTAATCGTATCGTTGGCGGGATTGCAAAAATAATCGAAGAGATCACGCCAGGAACAACACCCAAGGAGAAGAAGGTTACAGCTGGGAGCAAATAAACGAAGGCTGGCATCGTCTGCATAAGATCAAGCAATGGTGTAATGATTTTTTGGAAATTGGTGTAGCGAGCACACAAAATTCCAATAGGAACGCCAATCAGCACGGATATGAAAGCTGCAGTCAAAACGAGAGCTAGTGTCTGCATCGTTTGGCTCCATAAGCCGAGGTTTTCTATAATTAACAATCCGATAAGTGTGAATATTCCCATTTTCCACTTGCCGATGAGCCAAGCCAAAATAGTGAATATCAAAATAAGCACTAGCGCTGGAAACCAATTGAGAGCGACATCCAAGCCATTTACAGTTTCGCCAACAACTGTGCGTATTAATTTGAAAAAAGGGTCGAAATGAGCTTCAAACCAAGCTTCCAGCCATTCGATCCAGTCAGCTAATGGGATTTTAGGTAGATTCAATACGTTCACCAGCCTCTAATACGGAATTTCCAGCTAATGCGGCTAGAACCGCGCCCTTGATGACGATGCCTTTAAGGCGCCCGTTTGCATCAATAATGGAAATGGGGAATTTCGAATTACTCATTAATTCAAACAACTCATTAAGCAGCGTATCCGGCTGTGCGAATGGTGCTTCTCGCTCCATTGCATCTTCAAGCTTTTGGCCGTTTTTAATTGCATTCGCTGCTTCTTCTGCCGTTATAACGCCAAGCAGGCGCATACCTTTGTCGACAACGTAAAGGCTCGATACTCCGCGGTCACGCATAAATTGCAAAGCAACACGCGGGCCTTTCTCGATCGTTATCGTTTCAGGCTTAATCATGACATGTGATGCTGTAAATACTTTGGATAAATCAACGTCCTCGACGAAACGCTCAACATATTTGTTCGCTGGCTGCATCAATATTTCTTCAGGTGATCCAATTTGCACGATGCTTCCGTCCTTCATCAAAGCGATTTGATCACCGATCCGCAGTGCTTCGTTTAAGTCATGGGTAATGAAAACAATTGTTTTCTTCATTTTGGATTGAAGCTCAAGCAGCTCATCCTGCATATCCTTCCGAATTAAAGGATCGAGTGCGCCAAATGCTTCATCCATAAGCAGAACATCCGGATCGTTAGCAAGTCCTCTTGCGAGTCCAACGCGCTGCTGCATACCGCCGCTTAATTGGTCAGGATAGCTGTCAGCCCATCCTTTTAATCCAACAAGCTCTAGCGAATGCATCGCCATTTCTCTGCGTTTTTTCTTATCGATGCCCTGTACCTCTAGTCCGTATTCAATGTTTTGAATAACGGTGCGATGCGGAAACAGTGCGAACTTCTGAAATACCATACCAACATTTTTTCTTCTAAATTGCCGCAGCTGCTCTGGTGACATCTTAAGCACATCTGTCCCGTTAAACAGGACTTGACCTAAAGTAGGTTCAATTAATCGATTGAGAAGACGTACAAGTGTCGACTTGCCGCTACCGGACAAGCCCATAATAACAAATATTTGTCCCTCTTCAATCGAGAAATTTGCTTGGTTCACCCCAACCGTAAGCTTTGTTTCTGCAAAAATTTTCTCTTTAGACCATCCTTTATCCAGCAGCGGGATCGCCTTTTTCGGATCTGTTCCGAAAATTTTGGTCAGCCTCTTGGCTTCTATAATCGCCATGTTGTGCCCCCTTTGGAATATTTCGACTCCCATAAGTTTAGTTGGTTATGTTTGTTATGGTCAAAAGGCGTGAGACTCTGTATACTACGTACAGTTATAACTTTACGAACTTTACATACTGTATACTCTGGATAACTCCCTTTTTCGTATCAAACGTGTTCTTTACATATGGATGGTCATTTGATTACAATAATTGATGTAAGAATGATAGGGGGAAAGACACTCCTCAGGAGGAACGACATGAATGAGCTTGCAGCATTAACAGATGAGCAGCTAACCAAGCTGCATAAAGCAAGGCGCCGCGTCATTGAATCAATTGGTGAAAACATGGATTTGTACGGCATTACGTTATCCATTGGTCATTTGTACGGCAATATGTACTTTAATCGTGAGCCAGTTACACTTGATGAGATGAGCCAGACGATGGGCATGAGCAAGACTTCAATGAGTACTGGCATGCGTACGCTGCATGATCTGAAGATGATAAATAAAGTATGGGGTAAAGGCTCAAGAAAAGACTTATATGAAGTAGAGCCGAACTGGCATCAAAACTTTACGGACTACTTCTCCATTAAATGGAGAAAAGCTGTCGAGCAAAATATGAGTGCCCTAAACCGATCAATGAAGGAAATCGATGCTCTAAAGCTTCAATACGAAAGCGAACAAGCTTTCCTTGATGTGCTTGATAATGATACACAAAAGATTGATGAGGCTTTAAAATATTACAAATGGCTGGATCGTTTAATCGATTCTTTTGAAAATGGAGATATTTACAAGCTAATACCTCTTGAAGAATAAAATGAGAAACGAAAGGCAACGCTTCTTGCCTTTATTATGCTTCAAAGCCGCGAGGAATTATTCTTGCGGTTTTTTTGCTTGTTTCGGGCATAATATAGAAGCTTTGGTTCTGTATAAAAGAGGGATTAATGTATTTTTTACAAATATCAAGGATCTAACTCCTAGGTATGTTTTTCTAAGTAAAATATGGTAAAATCATTACAATCATTTTAGAGCGGGGGAAGTGTATATCGATGGATAATCGCTTGAGAGCCAGCACTGAGCCTATGATCATTACGAACGGAAAGATCGTTTTGCCTGGCCAAATGGCTGACGGGGCAATTGCTATTATCGATGGGCGAATTACTGCTGTGCTGCACGATGAACTCGCAATCAGCAATTGGATAAAGCTGCACCCCCAGTCTATAAACATAGATGCGAAGCAGCAATACATACTTCCAGGTCTAATTGACATTCATTGCGATGCGATTGAGAAAGAAGTGCAGCCGCGTCCCAATACATTGTTTCCTTTGGATATGGCATTGCTGGAGTTTGAACGGAAGCTTCCGGTGCATGGCATAACTACGATGTATCATTCATTATCGCTTGGCGTAGGGCTTAGTTTGCGAGGAGATCATTTGCTAACGGGGATGATTGAGCATATTAACAGCTATCGCAATAAACGATCGATGATTCGCAATCGTATACATTTGCGCTTTGAGGTATCACATTTGGCAGGTATGCCAATAGTTGAACGGTTTTTGAATGAGAAAGCGATTGATTATTTATCGTTTATGGATCATTCGCCCGGGCAAGGCCAATATCGTGAACCCGGCTCATTTGAGCGTTATGTAATGAAGAATCAAGGTGTAGGCGTCGTAGAGGTACGTGCAATTGTTGATAATCTTATTCAGCAAAGGCAACTGGTAAACGGTGACCATTTGAAGAATCTGAGTAAACTTGCAGCTAAAGCTGGCATAGCCGTTGCCTCACATGACGATGATTCGGTGGAGAAGGTAGATGAGTCGCTTGATTATGGGGTTTCTGTCTGTGAGTTTCCAATTAATATGGTTACGGCAAAATATGCTTCTAATCGAGGGCTTCATGTTTGTGTAGGTGCTCCTAATGTGGTTAGAGGTGCGTCTCATGACAACAATTTAAAGGCGGTCGACGCAATTGCTGCTGGTGCTGCCCACATTTTATGCTCGGACTATCATCCATCTTCTATGCTGGCAGCTGTGTTTAAGCTTGCAGATGAAGGGATTGCCGCTTTGCCAGCTGCGGTACGGATGGTCTCATTACATCCAGCGCAGGCATTGGGCGTGGATGGTGACATTGGTTCCATAGAGCTTGGCAAAGCAGCGGATTTAATTATCGTGGATCGTTATGATGGCCTGCCTTGGGTAACAGCTGCCATTATCGGAGGCCAAATTGTTTATTCTGCAGCTGTGCGTTACTGAGACGGATTAGCATGCTCAGAATGATGAAGATGCCTATATAAGGAATCAACCATTCGCTCTTGCTCTAGCTCAGTGGATTGCTGCCAGATCATCTCAAAAAGTACACCAAGCCCCGGCAAAGCACGCTCATCCGCGCCAATTGAGTCTTCAATTACTTCTGATAGATCTTTAGCCGAGTTATCCTGCACACGCATAACGATTGCTTGACGCAGATCAATTTCTTTCAAACTAAACAGCCTCCTGCCCATTGGGATTTACTTATTTACTATGTCCAGTGCATGCTTCTTTCATCCGAATGAGCAAGCTATGGTATACTGTCTAAATAACTGCAGCAATCATCCGCGTAAGGAGGATTATGTATCGATGGCAAAGAAGCAATACGCAGTAATTGGAATGGGGCGTTTTGGCTCCAGCATTGCAAAAGCTTTGACAGATATGGGCTTTGAGGTATTAGCTATTGACTCGAACGAACAGCGAGTACAAGAAGTCGTTAATTTTGTAACTCATGCAGTATCCGCCGACTCAACGGATGAGGAAGCGCTTCGAGCGCTCGGTATTCGAAATTTTGATGTTGTCGTCGTTGCGATAGGACAAGACATTCAGTCAAGCATTTTGACGACGCTCATTTTGAAGGATTTAGGAGTAAAAACGTTAATCGTCAAAGCTCAAAACGAGCTTCATGGTAAAGTTGTTGGCAAAATCGGTGCTGATAAGGTCGTTTTCCCCGAACGGGATATGGGCCTGCGCGTTGCGCATCATCTTGTGTCGCCTAACATTCTCGATTATATCGAGATATCAGACGATTACAGCATTATTGAAATTAAAGCTCCCGAGCCAATGATTGGACAAAGCTTGAAGAAGCTCGATATTAGGGCGAAGTATAAATGTAATGTTATGGCTATTAAAACGGGCTCCACCATGAACATCGCTCCATATGCGGACGATTTAATTGGCAGGGACGATATTCTTGTTATTGTAGGTAAAAACTCAGATCTAACAAATTTAGAAATTGCATATTCGGAAGGTTAAATCAAACTATGAATGAAAATTTTGATTCTTTGCTATCATCTGTACAAAATGACAGAGTCAAACAGTGGGCATCGCTGCTAGACAAAAAATACCGTGATCGCAGTGGCCAATTCCTAATAGAAGGCGTTCATCTCGTATTGGAAGCGCTGAGAGGTACAGCAAAAGTTACGACGATAGTTTATGATGCAGAACGTGGTATTCCCGCAGAGCTTAAGCTGGAGCGAGAAACGAATGATACAGAGGCAACACTCGGTTTAGAGTGGGTTCAAGCTTCACGATCGGTCATGTCAAAATGCACAGGAACGGATACGCCTCCACCTGTATTTGCTATTTTGTCAAAGCTGTCCGTACATAAAGAGGCATTATATCGCAAAAACGGGATTGTCGTTGTTCTTGACGGCGTTCGAGATCCTGGAAATGCGGGAACGATCATCCGCAGCGCGGATGCGGTTGGCGCAGATGCTGTTATTTTGGGCAAAGGCTGCGTGGACCTCTACAATCCGAAAACCGTAAGATCTACGATGGGTTCTTTATTCCATCTGCCTATTATAGAAGCGGATTTAAAAGAACTGCTGCCTGAAGCGAAAGCAAAAGGCATGAAGCTTATTGGGACAAGCCTGCAAGCGGAGCATACCTGCTATGGCTACGACTGGACACAGTCAACTTGGCTGCTGATGGGCAGCGAATCAGAAGGACTGTCTCCTGAAGTTCGCGCGCTCGTGGACGAATCGGTCATTATTCCGATGGTTGGACAAGCAGAGTCGTTAAATGTAGCGATGGCAGCAACGGTTTTGCTGTATGAAAGCTTGCGTCAGCGGGCTTATAACAAATAAATATCGAGATCAAAAAAAGGCTGTTACAAGGTTATTTCCTTGTGACAGCCTCTCGTTTTTCACGCTAGCTTATTGGATAACTCCGCAAGCGATACGATTGCCAGAATTTCCGGATGGGTCGGTAACATAATCATCTTCTTTTTCATGAATGATAATGGATGTGCCGCCGTCCTTTAATAAGGAATTTGGGTTGCCTTTCAAGAGCGTCACATCACTGCTTACGAGATCAGCCTTCACTTTGCCATCAGCACCTACCGTAATATTGGGGAGGTCACCGTTATGGTAGCCTTTTGGATTGTTAAAGCCATGCTGCTTATTCACTGGATTGAAATGAGCTTCAGCTGTTTTGAAATCAGGAGTATCGCATTTGCCCACGCTGTGAAAGTGAATACCATGCTTGCCTGGAGGAAGCTTTTCCGCTTCAATGTGCAAATATACTTTGTCAGCTTTTTGGGTGAGTTGAGCGGATCCAATATGTTGGCCTTCGCTGTTAATTATAGTGACAAGTACTCCAGCAGGTTCAGCATTTGGATTTGGATGTGCTAATACAATTCCAAATGTTTGGGTCAGGAATAGCAAACAGACTAACATAGATATTTTTCTCATCGTATTCTCCCATTCATCATGTTTTTGTTTTGACCGCATAGAAAACGGCAATATGCTTATAGTGTGCAAAACGATTACTTTTATACATAAAAATCCAGCTGGAGGAATGAGTATGAATATTAGAAGGTTCCTTGAAGAGGATATTAGTGAGGTTGTTTCCCTATTCTATGAGACGGTGCATGAAGTAAACAAACAACATTATTCACAAGATCAGCTTAACGCTTGGGCTCCACAAGATGAGACAGACCAAAAAATCGAAGCTTGGAAGGAATCCATGGTTCGAAATATTACTTTTATCGCTGAGAACAGCGGTCAAATTGTAGGTTTTGCTGATATGACATATGGAGGGGAACTGGATCGAATGTATGTCCATAAGGATTATCAGAGAAGAGGCATAGCTTCAGCCCTATTGAAAAAACTTGAAGCTGAAGCTGGTCGACTAGGGGTAAATGAGATAAAAACAGATGCGAGCATAACAGCAAAACCATTTTTTGAACATCATGAATACCGGGAAGTCGATTCACAAGCCGTGGAACGGAGAGGTGTGAAATTAAACAATTTTAAAATGATCAAAAAGCTGTAAAACTAAGAAGAATACTATGTAGCTGCTGTATTTGTCGCTTCGTTCTGGATGCTATGAACACCCATCACGACTGCAATAAGCTCATAGCTATTAAGCTCGGTTGAGAGATTGTGGAGACGGAAAGCTCCCGACTGGAGCCAAGTGCTCGTTTTTTCAAAGGAAGCAACCTCTTTCCCTGACGTATCCATGATCGAATAAACATAAGAGAAGGCAGGGGATTCAATTTGAAAAAGACCTCGCTCTCCGGCGTCGTATTCATATCGTTTGCTAAAAAAAGTAAATCTGGTTCTCAGCACACCAATTATTGAATCTGCGGCGTCACGAACTTCCCATTTACTAGAGAAAAGACGGAATTTTCCACTGTAGAGGAGTCTATGGTCGGAAGCATAAACAGACAGCGTCGCACTGAACATGCTTTGTAAGTCTATAGTTCCAGCAGAGGCTCCATTTGCATCCATAATCGTTGTTTCTCCAGCATTAAAGAAGTTGTCTTTAAAATAAAGCTCCACTTGAATACCACCTTTCCGTTTAAGAATAAGGAATGTACGGCTAGCCGAATATATTTTTTACAAACGGCGTTACGGGCATATCTATTAAATCACGCATAGGAATCCACTTTGCGCCTAACGAGTCTTGACCATCGCCATCCGTTCTTAAATTAAATGTATCATCTACTAGTTTTACATCATAAATAATGCCGATATGGTGCATCTCTTCTAATTTATCCGCTTTAAATGGCCAGATCAGCGTATATGACATTGTCGTTTTGATGGTGCCAGTTAACGCTGTAATTCCTGTCTCTTCTTCAAACTCTCTAATGAGTGTTTGATAAGGCTCTTCTCCAAATTCAATCGACCCTCCCGGGAAATCCCACTTCCCTGTATGAGGCCCTCTGCCTTTTTTGATGAGCAATACTTTATCGTCTTTCCTCAAGACGCCGTACACCCCAAGATGTGTAAATCTATCCATATATAAGCCTCCTTCACAATGTCATCTTCGACATCATGTACACTTACTCCTTGTAAATACAAAATTTGGTTTGGCTATTGCAATAACACTTGCCCTTATGTTATTTTAAAAAGAATGAATGAAAGGGAGGTGAAGTAGGTGAATCACGAAATGGTCAATAACCGTATTAGCCAGCTGCCGATTGCTATGGCTGGCATTGTTCATGCATTTTCCGCGAACGGGAGAGGTCTGTCCAATTATGCTCATACGATTAAACCATTCGCGAGAAGACGCCTACTTTAACCACTACGGATAGCTTTACCATCCGAAGGGTCGCAGGCTTGTTGCTGCGGCTCTTTTTTTGTTGTGTTTGAGAGTCAGGGTCTTCATCTAACAGGAGGCTCTTCACATGATTATTGTTAATATACAGGAAATAAAGAAATACCACGCCGCAAATCTAATATTTGATGGACTTACGCTGCAAATACAAGCAGGCGAGAAGATCGGGTTGATTGGCCGCAACGGAAGCGGAAAATCGACATTGCTTCGCCTAATTTCAGGTCATGATCAGGTAGATGAGGGAATGCTTACAGTACAGAAGGAGCTGGCAATCGGATATTTGCCGCAGACACCTGCCGAATTTGATAAGCTGACTGTGTATGAAGTTTTGGCTTATGGCTATCAAGACTTAATGGCGTGCAAGCATCAGATGACGCAGATGGAAATAGAGATGTCGAGTCCGCAAATGCTTGCTGATTCAGCTGCTTTGGAGCGTTTGTTAAAAACATACTCGCTGGCTCAAGAAAGGTTCGAGAGAAGCGGCGGTTATGAGATGGATACGGCAATTGAGCAGGTCGCAACGGGCTTGCGTATCGATCGAGCTGTTTATTCACGAAGCTTTGGCAGCCTGTCCGGCGGTGAGAAAACGCGGATTGCACTTGCCTCCCAGTTGATCGTCCGACCGGCTTTGCTGCTGCTTGATGAACCTACGAATCATCTGGATTTGCGGGGGATGGAGTGGTTGGAGCAATTTATTCAGCAGTATGATGGCGCATGTGTCATCGTATCGCATGATCGTTATTTTCTTGATGAGGTGTGCTCCAAAATAATCGAGCTTGAGGATGGTACAGCACAAACCTTTCTTACAAACTATAGCGGATATGTGAAGGAGAAAGAGGAGCTTCTCTTGCAGCAGTTTGCGAATTTTCAAGAGCAGCAGAAACAGATAAAGAAGATGAAGGAAACGATTAAGCGCTTGGAGGAATGGGGGCGTATCGGCGACAATGAGAAGTTTTTTAAACGCGCCGCTTCCATGCGCAAAGCTTTGGAAAAGCTGGAAATGATTAAACGACCGGTTCTTGATCCGAAGACCGCTGATTTCGAGCTTACAGCGCTTGATCGCTCTGGACGTAAGGCTATTACCTTTGAGAATGTAACTAAACAATTCGGTGATCGGATTATTTTGGATAAAGCTGAGGGCAGCTTGTTCTATGGTGAGAAGGTTGTGCTGGTCGGGGACAATGGCTCAGGCAAAACGACGTTGTTTAAGATGCTGCTTGGCGAGCTTCAGCCAGATGATGGACAGCTAGTCCTAGGAGCCCGTCTTCATATCGGCTATTTGGCTCAAGAAGAGAAGGTTGACGATAAGCAGCTCAGCGTACTTGAATTTTTTAAAACGGAGGGCGGTTTAGAGGAAGGCGAGGCAAGGAATATACTGGCCAGCTATTTGTTTTACGGAACGGATGTATTTAAACCGCTTCATTTGCTGTCAGGCGGGGAATGGTCACGCCTTCGCCTCGCGCTGCTTATTCGCAAAAAACCGAATTTATTGCTGCTGGATGAGCCAACGAATCATCTTGATGTCAGCTCCCGCGAGGCGCTGGAGGAAGCTTTGGAAAACTATGATGGAACGGTGCTGGCGATCTCGCATGATCGATATTTTATCAATCGGCTGGCTAAACGAGTTTGGGAGCTTAATGAGGGAGCCATTCACACTTACTTGGGCAATTACGATGACTTTAAGTCGAAGCGGAAGCCTTATAAAACGAACGAGAACAATGTTACCGTTAAAACAGATCATGTTGTGCGAGATCCGAGGCAATTAGCTGAGCATACCAAGCCGAAACATGGTGGAAGAGTGGAGCGTACGAAGGAACAGCTGGAACAAGAGATCGCGAGGCTTGAAGCTAGTCTGCTAGAGGGCAATATGGAAATGGAGCAAATCGCGGCAATGGGTGATCCAGCTGCGCTTGAATCCATTTGGAATATGCAGGAGGAGCGCCAAAAGCAGCTGGATCAGCTAATGGCAATATGGTTGGAACTATAATTTATAAAATGCCGTTATGCTAATCTAACATGCTGTTATGTGTAACCCATGGTGTGATTCTTGTTTTGTAATGGTTGTAGTACACCATTTTACGAGAATCCCCCTTGGGTTATTTCTTTTTCTATGTGCAGCTAGCTGCGTTCACGATTTCAGTCGCTAGACGTATTGTTAATCAAAGTTACGGAATGTATGATTATTTTGCTATATAAATAAGGATAAGTAGGTGGAAAATGGTAATAAAGGAAAGAAGGTTTATCTCGAATATATTACTTGTGAGTATGATATTGTGCAGTGTTTTAACGAATTCCGGCTGTACTGCCGCCACTAGCGAAAATAAAGCATTGTCCTCGAAAGCTCTTCCAGCAGCGCGTGTGGAAAAAATGACGATGAATAGTGAATCATTACATAAAGATATGAAACTGCAAGTTTATTTACCTGCTGGATATACGGAAACCGTTGACTATCCTGTCCTTTATTTGCTGCATGGTCGAGGAGGTAATGAGAAAACGTGGAATAAAGATATGAGCTTGTCCGATAAGGCGACTCAATTGATCAAGCTCCAGAAAATCAAGCCATTAATTATAGTGATGCCTCAGTATGACAACAGTTACGGTACGAATTACGCTGATCAAACGTATTCCAAGGATGGACGTCAATACGGGCGATATGAGGATTACTTGACCAAGGATTTGATCGGTTATGTGGATTCCCATTACAGTACGATCGCCGATAGAGAAGGTCGATATATTGGAGGACTCTCTATGGGCGGTTTTGCAGCGTTGTTTTTAGCATTTACGCACCCGGATTTATTCAGCAAAAGTGGTGGACATAGTCCAGCCATGTTTATGGACTCTACAGAGAAGTTAGGCTGGTTATTCAAAGATGAAGAAATGAGAAAGCAGACAGATCCGCTTTATCTTGTAGATCAGCTGGAATTGAAAAATCTAAAGGTTTATTTGGATTATGGTAATAAAGATATGATGCATGTTATTAATTCTACCGATCAATTATATGCAAAGCTTAAAGCAAAGGGCATTGATGTACAATTTCATACCTCATCTGGCGGCCATGATCGTAATTATTGGAAAGCGAATACAGATCAATATTTAATGTTTTATGCTGGATTTTAAGATAGCTGTACAGGACTTGATTCTGAAAAAGCCAACCGATTAGCCTTTCTAATCCGTTGGCCTTTTCTATGTATTCTCATCTTTCTAATTTTAATAGACCCTTCCTAAATAAGATATGGTAAACTAAATGTTGGAAACGTCAATTCCGAGGGAGTGAAGTCATGGAACAGTTGATCGGGAAAAAAATGAAATATGATATTTTGAACGCATATGGCGTTACGATTGTACCAGCTGACTCTGTTCTGACTAGTGAATCATTACAAATATTAATAAACCATCGGATAGATTTATCATCGATTGCCCTTGCTTATGAGCATAAGCCGATTCAGCAATCAAGCATTCAAATTGGTGAGCTTGTTCAGCAAACGGTTAATATCTCAAAAGAGCTGTTTGAATCGATCTTAGTATCACGTAAGGTCCCGTTAATGGAGATTCGCAATGAGGTGCTGCCAGCTATTTTGCAGCTATCCAAAAATCAGGATATTTTCGAATTATTCGAAGCGGTGAAAGCCAAGGATGATTATGTATATGAGCATAACGTAGGTGTTGGCGTCATATCGACGCTTATCGGAAGATGGATGAATCTGGACAATTCAGAGCTTTCGATTTTGTCGCTTGCTGCTACCCTACATGATGTTGGCAAAGTAAAGCTTCCGCTAGAGGTTTTAAACAAGCCGGGCAAACTGAATGAGGTTGAATTTCAATTAATTAAGAAGCATACCATTTACGGTTATGAGCTGCTCAAGGGTACGACGGGCTTAAGCCTGCGAATCGCTCGTGTTGCGCTTCAGCATCATGAACGCGAGGACGGGAACGGTTATCCGCTTGGACTGAAAAAGGAAAATATCGATTTATTCAGCTCTATCGTAGCGGTTGCGGATATTTTTCATGCGATGTCCTCCAAGCGTCCTTATCACGAGCCATTATCCTTTCATGAAATTGTAAATCAGATGACAGATGGGAAGTTTGGTGTTCTTAACCCGCAAATTATCTCGGTATTTATTGAAAACCTGATGAAGCGATTAGTCGGCAAACAAGTGCTTCTGACGGATGGCCGAGAAGGCGAGGTCGTGTACATCAACCCGCACAATATTGAGACGCCTCTTATCAAGCTGGCAGATTATTTCTTGGATTTAAGCCAGGAGAGAAATATACATATCAAATCTATTATCGCTTAAAATATACCATCCTAAGTGCTGCTAACCAACATCTGTTGACTAGCAGCATTTTTTTGTATGAAGTATGTGTATTTCTACGATTATGCTCTATTGCCGCTTTTGAAAAGGGTAGATCTAGCCACTCTGTTTGGCTGTTTTTTTTGCTATAGTACAATTATTAACCGGAGGTGCCTGCATGCGATCGGGTCTTAGCAATCCTTTGACAAAATTGAACATAAAGCAGCAATTGATACTTTTGTTTCTCGTGATGGTGAGTCCGATTTTTCTACTGCATTGGTACGGCAATATGAAAGCAGAGCATTTGCTCAAAAACCATGTGACGAGCGCATATGTGGAGCTCATTAAACAAAACGATACCGTCATTAATCGTGACATGGATACGATCAGCAAAATAACGACGACGATTATTCAAAATCCAATTACGCAGCAGCTTGTCCCTACTGGGGCTGAGACGGTTATTGAGAGAGTACGGAAATACGATAAGGTCGACAAGTTGCTTGCGAGTAATTCGATTCCTCTAAATGGAGGAGAAGCCGTATATTATTCGCTGTATATTTATGACCCGAATGATTACTATTTTTTTGCACCGAAGCGTCAGTTGACACAAACCGGGGTTTATTTTTTCTCCGATGCAGAGAAGCCGAGCTGGTACGATGATGCGGTTAGTTATAAGAGCAAAGGTTACATGGAAATTATTGATTCAAATGTAGGATTATCGCAGATCAGCACGCTTGCTTATATTCGTGCTGTTAGCAATGTATCTATTGGAAACGGTATCATTGGCGTTTTGGTCGCAACAAAGATGGATATGAAAATTAGCGAATCGCTGAAATCCGTTTCACTGCCAGACGGCAAGATCATGTTTATGGATTGGTCGAACCGCGTGCTCGCAGCGACTGATTCAAGTCTGATGGGGAAGACGTATGTACTGCCGCCTGCAACAGAGATTAAGGATGGGATGGAAGCGGTGGGCACTTTTGATGTCATGACCTCTGATTACATCTATGTGGTCAATTATAACCGCAACTTGAACAATAAACTTGTCTATCAAATTCCGATCAGCTCGTTATTAAAGCAGCAAAGCGAGCTCAAGCATGTCATCCAGCTCATTTCTATAGCTTATATATTGTTCGGCTGCGTCGTTGTTGTTTATTTCTGGCGCTCGCTTATGACGCCGCTTCAGAAGCTGGCGCAATTTGTTCGCACCTATGAGCCAGGCAGGCTAGTGCCGGAGACGCCGGGAAAAGGCCGGAATGACGAGGTCGGCGTACTCTTTGCCGCTTTGTATGATATGGCCCGCAGGCTAAATGTGCTTATTCATTATAAATATCATATGGACATCAAGCAGAAGGAGTCGCAGCTTCAGCTGCTTTACCAGCAAATTAATCCACATCTACTATACAACACGCTTGAGAGTATTTACTGGAAGAGCTCGCTTGAAGGCAATACGGAATCGGCTGAAATGATTAAGGACTTATCGAAGCTGATGAAAATTGGCCTAAGCAGAGGAAGAGAGCTCATTCCGCTGGATGAGGAGCTTGAGCATGCATCCGCTTATGTCAGCTTGCAGCAGAAGCGATACAAATATGAGTTTCAAGTGCACTGGAACATTTCCGATGCAGCAAGAATGATTATGATTCCGAAAATATCGCTGCAGCCGCTTATCGAAAATGCGATTATCCATGGCGTGAAATTTATGGGCGAGGATGGCGAAATCCAAATTTCGGCCGTAGTTGAGGGCGAACGGGTTACGATCAAGGTGGAGGACAACGGACATAAGGAAGTTGATTATGCCTCAATTGAGCGTTTGTTAAGCAATGACAAGTCGGATCATAGTTTAGGTTATGGGATTCGTAACATCCAACAACGAATTCAGCTTCATTTTGGCAATGGATATGGAATGAGTTACAAGCGCGGTGACAACGGAGGCACGACGGTGACGATTATTTTGCCAACGAGTTATGATGAGACAAAGTGAGCATTGGGATGCGGACGGGGAGGATTATAAATGTACAATATATTGATCGTAGATGACGAGCCTTTAATATGTGAGGGTTTATGCAGTTTATTGTCTGCTTCCGGCATTAGTTTAGCAAATGTTTATATGGCACACAGCGGATATGAAGCGCTCGATTATTTGAGAATTGAAGAAATTGACCTGCTGATCACAGATATTCAAATGGGTTCGATGAATGGAATTGAGCTAATGCATCAGGCTAAGCTACTGAAGCCTTGGGTTCAGACGATCATCATTTCCGCTTATGAAACCTTTCAATATGCTCAAATGGCGATTCGACTCGGTGCAAAGGATTATATGATTAAACCGCTTAATAACGATCAATTTCTGGATTCCGTCCGAAATGTGCTGCTCAAAATGAATAAGCCTGCGGCAACGGAGGATCAGTTCTTATCCAAGCTGCAAGAGCATTTCCATATGGAGGAGCCGCTCCCGAAGCGAACGGAGCTGTTTAATCAGCTGCTGTCAAGCTCCGAGGAGACACCCGAGGAAATAGCGAAGAAGCTGTATGAGCGCTACGCAATCAAGCTGAACGGGCCTTATTATGCGGTCATTAAGCTGCGCCTGAATTTATCGGATAAGGATCGGCAGATCCAAAGTAGGGATGCACTGCTGCTGCAATATGCTGCATTGAACATTGCGAACGAGCTGCTGGATAAGGAATGGAATCATGTGGCCTTCTATTCCCCCAATCAGGAGATTAGTGTACTTATTCAATGGGACGAGAACGAGTTTGGAGAAGCTAGTGTCAACAAAATTAATCAATTGGATATGATCGGGCGCAGCCTCTATTACAACATTCATAAATTTATCGGGCTGCACTGTGTCATAGGCATTAGTCAAATTGTGCGGGGCATTGGTTTCGTGGGCATGCTCAGCGAACAAGCGCGCAAAGCGATCTTGTGGAACCGTGAGCATCGTGATCATTATGTTTTTTATTACGGTGATTTTAATTGGAGCACCTATACGCAGGACCCTACTGCCGAAGAGCTAAGCGAACAGAATAGCCTCATTGTAGAGAAGTCGAAGGCATATATCGATCGCAACTTTGCTCAGAAGGGACTGACGCTGCATGAGGTCGCCCAAAAAAATCATGTCAGCCCGAATTACTTAAGCTATTTGTTCAAGAAGGATACAGGCTATAACTTATGGGAGTATGTAATAAAGCTTCGAATGGAGGAGAGTCGGAAGCTTATTTTGTTTACCGATTTGCGAAGATACGAGATTTCGGAGCGCGTCGGCTACGAATCTCCTGAGCATTTTAGCAAAATATTTAAAAAATATTATGGGATGAGCCCAAGCGAGCTTAAGAAGGACGACAAGAAATAAGATGAAGTAAAAATAGCTATCATTGTCTTAGATTTGCACATTACCAGTTAGCCGCCTTGCTTCTAGAATGGTATAGAGCAATAGAAAAGAAATGAGGGAAACTCAGATGGAACAATCCGTTGTAGTAGGCGAGCCGCTCGATAGCAAGGTGCAGAGGAAGGCTGGCAGGTGGAAAAGACATATTTCGGGCTATTTGTTTCTGCTGCCCGCAGCTATCATTTTTATTTTATTTTTGTGGGTGCCGATAACGAAAGGTATTATTTACAGCTTCTACACGATCGATTTTGTAAAGGGAAATACGTTCGTGGGGTTTGATAACTACAAGACGATTTTTAACGATCCTGATGTATGGATTGGTGTCAAAAATACGCTGTACTACATGTTTTTATGTATGGTTATCGGCTTTTGGGTTCCTATTCTGTTTGCAATCGCGATATCAGAGCTGCGTCGCTTTCAAGGCTTCGTTCGCGTGGCGGCATATTTGCCGAACGTCGTGCCTGCTGTTGTGTTATACGGCTTATGGAGATGGTTCTATGATCCGGTAGGTCCGATTAACGGATTGCTGACGGAAGCGGGGCTTGACCAAATAGCCTTCCTAACGAATAAAAGCTGGTCAATGATTTCGCTTGTTGTCATGGAAACATGGCAGCAGTTCGGTTCAGGCATGCTCATTTATTTGGCTGCTGTTCTTAGTATCCCGCGTGACTGGTATGAGGCAGCAGAAATTGATGGCGCAGGCATATTCCGCCGTATCTGGCATATTACGCTTCCGTCGATTCGCGGCTTGATTCTGCTTCTGTTCCTCTTGCAGTTGATTGCAACGACGCAAGGTTTCCAATCTCAGCTGGCCTTGCTTGACGGCGGTCCGAACAAAGCAACGCTCACTTACTCGCTGTTTATCGTCAAATATGCATTTACGAAGCTTGATTACGGGGTAGCTTCTGCGCTGGGTGTACTTATGTTCGTCGTCCTTGGCGGTTTGGCGCTTTTACAATTCAGGCTGAACAACAGGGGGGCGGGCAAGTGATGAAGAGCTTAGACAGAGGGATATTATCCAGTCACGATTTGCGCAGAAATAAAAACAAGGTAGGTTTTCTGATTATTATCCTTGTCATTATTGCAATGGTTGCCTCGATGCTTTATCCCATTGCTACTGCATTGTTTAACGGTTTGAAAGCAAACACCGAAGTGAACTCGTTTCCACCGCACTTTTTGCCATCGGAGTGGCATTTCGACAACTACCGAACAGGCTGGAATTTTATTAACCTGCCGCAGTTTTTGAAAAACACGCTTATGATTTTTGGCGGCAACATGATTATGACCATCGTCGTGCTCGGTTTAGCAGCCTTTAGCCTATCCAAGCTTAATGTTCCGTATCAGAAGGGAATCTACTTTTTTTTCATGATTACTCTTTTCATACCGCCTAGCACTTATATCATTCCGAACTTTCTTAATCTGAAGGATCTTGGTTTGCTTAATACGTATGCGGCTTTCTGGCTGCCTGCCAGTGCGAGTGCATTCTATCTGCTGCTGCTTAAAAATTTCTTCGATGGTATCCATCATGAAATGATTGAAGCGGCTCGAATCGACGGTGCGTCAGACTGGAAATGCTTCAGCCTTATCGCGATTCCGCTTTCCATTCCTATTTTCTCCACGCTAGCAATATTTGTTTTCTCAACGGCATGGAACGATTGGTTCTGGCCTTCGCTTGTGATGCACAGCGATAAGAAATATCCGCTTGCGACAGCCGTATATAAATACGTCATCAGTGCGCAAAGGCTCAATCTGAACATTCGTTTCGCCATCCTTACGATGGTGATGCTGCCGCCGATTCTCGTGTTTCTGGCGTTCCAAAAGTTCATTATGCGCGGACTTCATCTTGGCGGGGTTAAGGGATAAGCAGTTCGTAGACATACACATGATCGGAATAAGAATACACCTCGCCCAAATGAAAACGTCTCCTTTATGATGAGGATGTAGTGAAAATACGAATGGTGAAGGGGAATATCGATGCTAAAGAAAAACGTGGCAGTGTTGATTTGTTTGGTCATGATATGCTCAATTCTTGCAGCTTGCAGCGGTGGCAACAAGGAGACCAACGATCCAAAAGAAACCGATAAACCAACGAATGCAGCGACAAACAATGCAGGCAGCAAGGAAACAGATCCTCCGAAGGAAGATATTAAAGACAAAAAAATTACGATCAGCATTTATTATCCATTGCCGGATCAGGTTGAGAACCGCAAGCTGGAAGATGACAAAATCAAACGTTTTAACGAGGTTTATCCTAATGTGGAAATCGTAAAAAGCGACTGGCACTACAACCCAAGCGAAATCGGCATCAAAATGGCAGCAAACGAAGCGCCGACATTTTTCAACACTTGGGCAACAGAAGCTAAGTTTTTGCAGGAGCGCGGCTGGGTAGCCGATATTACGGAGCTGTGGGACAGTTATCCCTTCAAGGATCAAATCAACCCTGTGCTGCAAAGCCAATTTATCATTGACGGCAAGGTGTTCGGGGTATCCCAGAAAGCCTATGTTACAACTACGGTTGTAAACAAGAAGCTGCTAGACGAGAAAGGTGTACCGATTCCATCGTATGACTGGACATGGGACGATATGTACAACACTGCGAAAGCAGTAGCTGATCCGAAGAAAGGTATTGCAGGTATTGCACCGATGGGCAAAGGTACAGAAGCAGGCTGGAACTGGACCAACTTCTTGTTTGAGGCAGGCGGCGATGTTCAGACGATCGCTGACGGCAAAGTAACAGCGGCCTTTAATTCTGCGGCAGGCTTGAAGGCGCTAGAGTTTTACAACAAGCTTAGATGGGAAGCAAATGCAATTCCGCAGGACTGGGCACTTGGATGGGGCGATGCTGTCGGCGCTTTCGGACAAAGCCGTACGGCTATGGTTATAGCGGGAGCTGAGGGTGTACTTGAGCAGGCACTCAACCAAGGCGGCTTGAAGCCAGAGGATGTATTGACATTCCCAATGCCGGCAGCGGAGAAAGGCGGCAAGCATACAGGCGTGCTTGGCGGCGATTACCTCGTGATCAATCCAAATGCGACGAAGGACGAACAAGAAATTGCTTTCCGCTATATTACATTCGATTACTTTACGGATAAAGGTCTAGAGTCGCTTGAAACCGATATCCAAAAACGCCAAACAGAAGGCAAATACTATATTCCGCCGCAAATGAACTACTACAGCCCTTCATCGGAATACGGTCAAAAAGCACAGGCTATATTTGATAAATACGATAACGTCTACAAATATAACGCTGAATCCGATTCTTTGCTTGACGGCAAACCTGAAGCGCAATACAACACGCAGGATTACTACGGCGAAGTAACGAATGTGCTGCAAGAGGTTTTCTCCAAAAAAGGTTCAGATCTTCAAGGCCTGCTCGACAAGTCTGCCAAGGTCGTGCAAGAAAAGTATTTTGATTCTATTAAAGTCGAATAGCTAAACGGATTGATCTAAAGAAAGCCTCCCCAATTCATCTTTAAAGGGGAGGCTTTTTATTATTTTCTAGCTTTCTAAATCTTCTGTTTTTGTATGCACGCTGTCTTCTTCATTATCCCGAATGGTCTTTTGCAAAACGAGGCAAGAAACGATTAAGAAAGCACCGGCAATCGCGTAGTAGCCTTTGACATAAAGCGGCTCCTCTAGCGTGTAAATACCTATATATTGAGCGAGAATGGCAATGATAAAGCCGGCCCAAGCCATGAACGAAAAGGCGGAGGTATTGCGGCTTCTGTAGCCAGGGTTGTAGTCTTTGAGAAACTTATCCTCGTCATTGTCGCGCGCAACCTTCTGCAGAAGAAATGAAGTGATAATTAATAGTATGCCGGTTACAGCGTAATACCCTTGCACAGACATTGGCTGTTTAAGCGTGTAAATACCGATGAATTCGAAGCCACATGCTATAAGAAAAGCTGCCCAAGCCATGAAGGTATACGTTGGGGTATTGCGGCGGCGATAAAAATTTGCTGGTTTGCGTACTTGCATCGTTTCCATTTTTTCCATTTGAGAAAGCCTCCCGAATCGATTTGTTGTTCATGTCTTTAGTTTACATCAAATGCCAAAACGCAAAAGTACCAACTTATTGTAGTACCAGGTACTAGGGCGTGACTGAAAACCCGTTCAGTGGCACCTTTCACCGCCTTTTCGCCCCCTGCTTCGTTCCGTCTGCTTGACGTACCCCGGTACGCCTTCACAAACGCGCCTTGCATGGAACGAAAATTCAGCAAAATTTGCTGTCTTCAGAGTTCTCAGACATGCCCTAGTAAGAAAGGAATTGACAATGAGAATGGTTATCATTAGAATGCTTGTTAATATGCTCTGCAAGGAACCATACATAAAAGGCTGAACCATCATGATCAAGTAGTCGGCTTTTTCTTCGGTCGATCTGTGAGCAGCGCAAAGTAAACGCTAGAGGAGCTGAACTCGGAAAGTGGAGTGGAATGATCTTATTAGGCTTTGGAACCACGCCTCAATTAAGGTGTTGGATGTTCGTCACCATAGGATGAAACTTGGCGATAGGCTGCAATCCTACCGTCTTCCAGCAAGCGGATTTTTATATACGACAATTGGCAGCGCAAATGTATGTTTGGACGGTCATCTATATAAGGCGGAGCGATTTCATGTACTGCATGGGGGCAAAGGAATGTGCTTGGATATAGACAGGCTGGAGGAGGATTTTGATTATTACTTAATCTTCTATAAAGCACTTATTCCGCATCCTTGCAGGCAAGAGATTTTATCTCTTGTTGAAAATAACAACCCATTCCATATGCAATATGGCTTCGCCCCGCAATACCCGATCCCACTGTTTCGAATTGTTAACGCAATGGCACAAGAGTGGCAAATATCGCATTCATTGGAGAGGTTTCATGTCAATACGTTATTTCATCAATTTGTTTATGAGGTATTCATTCAGCTGCAAAAGCAAGACATATCTCTATCGAAGCCCGACCTAGCAGCTCAAGCGCTTCGTTATATTCATGATCATTATATGGAGCCGATTACGCTTGAGCAGTTGGCGCAGACCTTAAGCTATAGCGCCAAAAACTTGTCCAAGGTGTTTAAAAAGGAAACAGGGCATAGTCTCATTGATTATGTCATTCAGGAGAGAATTGATCATGCGAAGGAGCTAATGAAAAATACAAGCGCAACCATTCAGGAAATTGCGGAAAGCGTTGGTTATTCCGATCGCTTATATTTCACACGGATATTCAAAAAGGTTGCTGGCATTTCGCCAGGCAGGTATAAGGACCGTTTGAAAAATACTAGAAGCGGCGCAGATCGTCTATATAGATCGAGCCGATCGTCCATTGTTCAAGGGAGGCTCCGGCGTTACAATGTGTATCGTTATGATAATCATTATCAATACAAAGGAGAGAATCAATTGCCCATGTACAAAGGATTGAAATTATCAATGGCGGCAACCCTGTTGTTTTGTTTTGCTTTATTTATGAGTGCATGTTCTACGGGGACGTTAAATACAAATACGGCAACCGTGGAATCAAAATTAACGACGAAGGGGGAAGCAGCTCCTTCCAATAAGCCGCAAACGGAAGCTCAGACTAGAGTAATCACAACGATAAAAGGTGATATCGAAATTCCTTCGCATCCCGAACGGATCGTTGTTGATCTCTACTTAGGCAGCTTTATTGCACTTAATGTCAAACCCATCGGAACGCCAGAATTGAATTTAAAAAATCCATATTTTTCAGACGCGCTTGCAGGTGTGGAGAATATTGGAGAATACGAGAGTGTATCGCTAGAGAAAATAATAGATTTGCAGCCGGATATGATCGTTACAGGTAATGAAGCAGCTTATGAGCAGTATAGCAAAATTGCACCGACGATCGTTGTTCCTTATGGCGAACTAAAAAATACGCATGAAGAATTGACCTACTTCGGCAAATTGTTAGGGAAAGAGGCAGAAGCGGAAGCATGGTTAGCTGATTACGACCAGCGTATTGCAGCAGCCAAAGCAAAGGTTGAAAGTGCCATTCCAAGCGATGCTGTGTTTTCTGTCATGCAGGATTGGGGAGGGAATACGGGCGTATTCGGCGATAATTTTGGCAGGGGCGGACAAGCAGTCTATCAAGCACTTGGACTTAAGCCGCCAGCTAAAGTAGCGGAGCAGCTGATGAAGGAGCAAATTGTTGAGGTTTCTGGAGAGAAGCTGTCTGACTTTGCTGGCGATTATATTATATTAACGTCTGATACGCTAACGCTTACAGATTTGAAAACCGAGCCGATTTGGAAGCTGATTGATGCAGTTAAAAATGATCGCGTCTATATTTGGAGTAAGGAACGCTCATGGTATTTTGATCCGATTGCTACGCTATCACAGACAGAGGAACTAGCTAATTGGCTCGCAGGTGCGAAATAAACGAATCGTTGAAAGCATTGATAGAGATAACAAAAGTCAGTTTTGTACAAAAAAATGGTGACTTTTGTCCATTGTCACAATGAGGATGGTATCCTAAACTTTAATAAGTGATAGTGATAATCAATATCAAAAATAAATTGATCATGACTGACGTTTGGAGGCAAACGATGAACGAACAATTGGAACTCTATGATGTAACGATAATTGGTGGTGGCCCAGGTGGGTTATATACCACTTTCTATAGCGGCATGCGCGATTTAAAAACGAAATTAATTGAAGCGCAGGATCAACTCGGCGGGCGAATGCTCACTTATCCTGAGAAAATTATTTGGGATGTAGGCGGGGTAACACCGATTCGCTGCGAACAATTAATTGCGCAATTGATTCAACAAGCCAAAACCTTTGACCCGACGATCGTGCTCGGACAGCAAATTACGGACTATGAACGATTGGCTGACGGAACTTTTATGCTAACTTCATTAACTGGCGAGAAGCATCATACAAGAACGATCATTATGGCAATCGGTTACGGAATAAAAAAATTAGCGAAGCTGGAGATTGAAGGGGCTGACCGCTATGAAGTAACGAACTTGTACTATACTGTACAGGAGCTGGAAAAATTCCGCGATAAGCGAGTGCTCATTTCTGGCGGCGGCGATTCCGCAGTAGACTGGGCTAATGAGCTGGAATCCATTGCAGCCAGCGTAACGGTCGTGCATCGCCGCGACAGCTTCGGCGGGCACGAGAGAAATGTTTCCAGGATGAAACAATCCTCTGTAAATGTTCTTACGCCATATCAAGTGCTTGCGCTTCATAGCAGTAATGGGGAAAGTATCGAGAAGGTAACAATTGCACATATGGAAACGGAGGAAAGCAAGCAGATTGAAGTCGATGCTGTCATCGTCAATCATGGAATGAAAAGTGATTTTGGACCCATCCGTGATTGGGGTCTTGATATGGGAGTATGGAATGCGAACGTTGGGGAGCGGATGGCTACTAATATTCCGGGCATCTTCGGCGCAGGCGATTTCGCGAGCTTCGGCAGCAAGGTTGGGCTTATTGCAGGAACGTTTACGGACGGCGTCTTGGCACTCAACAGCGCGAAGCTGTATATGGATCCGGAAGCTCCAGAGATGGCTTATGTTTCTTCTCATAACGAGCGTTTTAAGGAGAAAAATCGGGAGCTTGGCGTAGTAGAAGAAGAATAGTATACCGTTTAATCAGAAAGCATGAGCTTCACAGCCATCAGCAGGTTACCCATATAAGTATAGAACCCCTCTGTCTAAGACAGAGGGGTTTTTGCATGCCTATACACTTCGTAATATAACACCTATTATTTCTAGAAATGCACATCGATATGTAAGCGATTCCAAATTATGATGAAAGAGAATGAAAGATTTACATAAGCAAGTGCTTTCGGGATACGTTTGCACTTGGATACCTTTGGGGAGGTTTGTGCAATGAAACGTGCAAGGTCTATACTGGCATTCATGCTGGCGCTGCTGCTTATGCTTATGGCGGTACCGGTCTATGCGGATGAGACGGCAGTAGTATCGGAAGGCGGGGGCCAGCCCGAGGCGGCAGTGTCATCCGTTACGGAATCAACCTACGTTCGCATCCAGAACAAATGGCAAAGCAATTATTTGTACGAGGATGAAAATGGTATCGTGAGGTACGGTTTTCCAAGCTATGAAGATGAGTCCTCGCAATGGCTCATCGAGGAGCATGCTGGCAATAAGCGAATTCAAAATCGTGCAACCGGACATTACATTACGGTCTCAGAGGTTGGGAAGCGGCGCGATGCACTGACCAGCCGCGAGATAACGGAGAGTACGCTTGCAGACCAATGGACCATTCATGCGTCCAGCCGCGAGGGTTATGTGGTCATTAAAAGTGCAACTGTGCCGGAGAATGCCAATCTCGTTATTCATCAAGAGGATTTGCTCGGCTTTGCAGAAGTAAGCAATGACATCAATATAACGTTCGAGAGTCCGCAGTGGGCGCTCGAGCCAGTGGAGTCTGCTGCTCCAATTCGTCTTGCCAACAAGTTCCGAGCAGGACAATATTTGTACGAGGGAGCTAATGGTTTCGTTGACTTTGGCGAGGTGCCTGCTGCGGATCGCAAATCTCATTGGGTGCTTGTCCCGGGAGCAACGCCGGATTCCTATCGGATTAAAAACCGTGCAACCGGTCATTACATTACGCAAGGAATAGACGAAGAGCCTATTAAAGCTATCGGACTGGACAATACAAATAAAAGCGAGTGGCTGGTTGCTGACACAGCGGGTGGAGATTTTATCACCTTTCAGAACGTTGCAGCTTATCAGGCGGTTCCTTCGACCATTTACGTGTTGAATACGCAGTTTTCTGATGACAAACATGTACGCTCGAACAGTTGGTCCGTTCTGGATCGAGACAATGCACACTGGCGAATAGAGCTGGCGCCGGATACGCAGCCATACCGTATCGTGAATTTTACAAATGAGAAGGTAGGTACTGCTTATTTGTATGAAGATGCTGGGCTGGCAAAGGTTGGCGCGCTGACAACACAAGCAGGCCAGAAGTCATTTTACCAGTGGGTAAGGGAAGATTTTAACGGCAAAAAACGGCTGCGCAACCTAGCAACTGGTCATTATGTTACGCGTGCAGGAGTTAATGAGATCAGTGATCCGCTTAAGGTATCTTCACTTACGGAGAGCTCTGCAGAGGATCAATGGTCCTTTAGCAAATCAGCCATTTATGATGACTATCAAAGCATTCAGAGCTATGTTGGTCAAGGCGAATATTTGCATATTCAAGACAATACGGGCGCGGCCCAGGCAAGTGCAATTCAGCCAAATGAGAATGCGGCGCAATGGTTGTTTGAAGACCCGGCATTTAGCGGGGATGGCTCGCCGCAATATATTCGAATTCAGAATGAATGGCAAAATTTCTTCTTATACGAGGATGCAGCAGGACAGCTGAAATACGGCAATGTCTCTGAAGGCGATTATAAGGGACAATGGTTAGTTGAACGTTTTAACGGTCGCAAACGCATTCAGAATAGAGCAACAGGCCACTACATTAATTTGCAAAATATGAAGGATGGACGCATGGATGTGACTGAGGTAGCTGATGACTGGACGAGTGCGGTTTGGGTCATCGAAGATGCCGGCGGCTCAAAGCTCATTCACAGCTTGCAGGACGCTAATGATGTTATCGGACAACAAAAGTATATTAGCTTGCAAAATCTGACGAAATACGCGGAATACGGCGTAATTAATCCAGGATGGGGAAGTCCCAAATGGAAGTTTATACCCGTGACAGACGCGGCGCTAACGAATGTGAGACTTAAGAACAAGCAAACCGGCAGTTATTTGTATGAAGTGACCGCTGAAGGTGATGATCAAGGCAAGGTTAAGTATGGTGAGCTTCCAGAAACGGATCTTAGCTCAGTTTGGTTTTTGGAGCGCACGGGCGATGGACCGACCTCGGTGCGGCTGAAAAACCTCAAGACTGGCCACTATGTGTCAATGGAGCACGTAGGCGGGGATGTTGAAAAGGATGCCCCGACTCAGCAAATTATTGCACAAGGCGGCATTCACGAGAGCTGGGGCAGCGTGAAGTGGAACATGGAGCCTGGATCTTCTGAAAAATTTGTAGTGCTGCGGAGTGGTTGGGCTCGTCATTTTCTATATTCAGATGGTGAGGGATATACGAAAGTGAGTAAGCTTGTTGCTGATTCGGATAGCGCACAATATGCAGTTGAGCCGCTAGTACTTCCTCCGAAACCTTTGCCAGAGGCCCCTATTCGTATAAAAAATAAGGCAAACGGCCAATTTTTATATGAAAACAATGGTGGAATTGTCCTTTACGGCAACTTGGCAGAGAACAACGGCTACAGTCATTGGATTATAGAGTCAGAGGGCGGGAAACAAAGGTTGAAAAACCGTGCTACAGGACATTACATGACAATGACCGGGGATTATGCCTTTATTGAGAGCAAGCAAGCCATTCAAGGCGATGCGTTCTTAGAGTGGGCAGTTGAAAGCACTCCGAGCGGTGCGGAATATATGATTCGCAGCTTGAATGGGAAATACGATGATGAGCTCATTCATGTTCAAAATAATGCAGGCTACGCAGAACGTGGATTGTACCCAGCATCATTTGGATCGGTGCAGTGGACGTTTGAGAATGCAACGGAGCAATTCGAGACGCCGCCAATGGGCGAGGAGAAGACGAATGACACGGCTACCCCAACATTTGACGATACGAACTATATTCGTATTAAAGAAAAGTCAGGCACAGGCTATTTATATGAAAACAGCGGCAAGGTGCTTAGCGGCTCGGTAAGGGCAGATAACGCGAGCTCCCAATGGCTGCTTCAGGATTTCAACGGCCGGAGGCTGTTGAAAAACAAAGCTACCGGACATCTATTGACGCTACAAGCAGATGGCCTGGCGGCAATTGCGGGTGAGGCTAGAGGCATTGATGCGGCACAATGGACGATTGAGGATCGTGCTGGCTATAAACGGATTATAAATGCTACGCAGAAAGACGGATTGCTGCTGCTAACGGCTGGCAAGCTGCAATACGGTACGCCGAGTCAAGCGGATGAGGCACTTTGGCAGTTTGAGCCCGTTGCCTCCAATCAGCGATATGAAGCAGAGAACGCTTTTATGTCAGGCGGCATTAAGGTAAGTAAGGAGTTAACAGGCTTTAAAGGTGCAGGGTACGCTGGGAACTTCACTGCAACGGGAGATAAAATCAGCTTTACCGTTCATGCTGGGGCAGCAGGCAGCTATTTAACGGAGCTTCGTTACTTGAATGTCTCCGATGCGTCAAGCCAGCTTAGCCTGTATGTGAATGGCTTACGGATCAAACAAGTGGCGTTTAATGCAGCAGGAGAAAAACAAAGCTGGTCCGAAGCGGTTATTGAAATGCAGCTGCGCAGCGGAATTAATACGATTACGCTGCAAAAGGATTCAGCGGATTCAGGGCAAGTATGGCTCGATAGCCTTCTAGTCAGACAAAGCATCGGCATTGCTTACCGCGGAGCGACAGTTCCATACATTACCTATGAAGCGGAACATGGGTTAACGAACGGTGAGCTGATTGGACCGTCGCGCAGCTATCGCGAAATCGCTTCTGAGGCATCGGGCAGGCAGGCGGTTAAGCTGGTAGATGAAGGTGATTATGTACAATTTACATTAGCAAAGGCGGCTAATTCACTTGTGCTGCGTTATGTCATCCCAGACAGTGCAGACGGGGCTGGACGAAACGAAACGTTGGGCCTGTACGTAAACGGAGAATTTAAGCAAAATTTAGAGCTTAGCTCAAAACATGGCTGGGAGTACGGCAGCTATCCATGGTCTAATGATCCAAAGCAGGGCAATGCACATCGTTTCTTCGATGAAATACATGCTTTGATCGGTGATATACCCGCAGGAGCTACGATCCGTCTGCAGAAGGATGCGGAGAATGCGGCAGATTATTATGTCATTGATCTTGTCGATATGGAGCAGGTGGAAGGTCCGTTTGCAAAGCCTGATGGATTCCTATCAGTTGCCGAATATGGAGCTGTACCTGGCGACGGCATTGATGATTCGGCAGCGTTCCATTCTGCAATGAATGCAGCGAAAGAACAAGGGAGAGGCGTTTGGTTCCCTCAAGGGGTATTTGAGCTTAAGACTGATGTGATTGAATTGGATCAAATCACTATTCGCGGTGCAGGGATGTGGTATACATCGCTGATCGGTGCGAGGTTTATTGGCAAAGGCGCTAATATTGGCGTATATGATCTACTCATCGACGGCGACCTGAATATCCGTGATGATGAAGCGTTGACCCATGCTTTTTATGGCGGCTTCGGCAAAGGCTCGGTCATTCAGAATGTTTGGGTCGAGCATTCAAAAACAGGGTTATGGCTGTCCAAGGTAAGGGGCAGCGACGAAATAACGGATGGCCTGCATATGGTTGGCCTTCGTTTGCGCAATTTGATGGCCGATGGCATCAACTTCTCCGTAGGCACGAGCAATAGTGTGATGGAGCAATCGGATATCCGCTATCCAGGTGACGATGGTTTGGCGATGTGGTCGGCGGAAGGACGCGCAAGCATCAACAATACGGCGCGTTTTAATACGGTGGCTTTGCCTTGGCTGGCCGATAACTTCGTTATTTTTGGCGGGCAAGACAATAAGCTTCAAGATAACATCGGTACAGATACAATTACGAACGGAGCGGGCATTGCCGTATCGACACGCTTTAATCCTGTGGCATTCAGCGGCACAACGGTAGTGGAGCGTAATACACTGGTTCGTACGGGCAGCGCTGACTCTGCGTACAACATTAATCTAGGTGCGATCTGGATTTTTGCTGGCGAGAAGGATTTGAACGGCGAGGTCATTGTACGGGACAACGTCGCACTCGACAGTACGTATGCCGGTTTAATTGTACACGGCGGCGGATTCAGCATTGCTCATGTGAAGCTGCAAAATATCGTGTTTGACGGAATGGGTACAAACGGAATAGATGTGACAAGCGGGGTGTCGGGCAATATTCAGGTGGATAATGTCATTGTGCGTGGTGAGCGGATAGCGACACTAGCAAGCTCAAATGATCAATTATCGTTCACCGAGCAAAATGAAGGTTTTGCCAATCGTCCGAAGCCATTCCGCATAGCTCTTGAGAATGGCGATAGAGGACCGCTGTCGTTGACTGTGGGTGATACGAAAGCCATAAAGGTGTTTGATCAAGCAGGCGTCGATGTCACAGCGGATGCGATCATAACGATTGCGCAAGCAGACATTGCAACTATTAATGATGATAGACAGCTTCGCGCACTAAAGATCGGCCATACCGCACTTACCGTGTCACATGGCTCGCAAAGCAGAGTGTATACGGTGGAAGTGAAGGCGGTCGTTGTGCCAGAGGAAGGAAATGAAGGCAGCACTGGCGGTTCAGGTTCAGGCCAAATCGGCGGTGCGATTAATACAGCGCAAAATGACAGCAAGCTAAAGACAGATGCCTCAAGCAAGCTTGAGCGGATCATCTTCGCCAAAGGTACGTTAACATCAAATGGAGAACTCTCCTTCTCCGCACAAGCTCTTCTTGACGCGCTTAAGAGCAGTCCAAATGCGGTAGTCGTCATTGAGCAGGGTACAGCGTCGTATGAGTTCCCGCTGGCGCTTGTAAACGGCGTTCTGGAGGAGGCAAAGCTTGCGAATAACGGCAAGCTAATTGTAACTTTCTCAATCAAGCCGGTTAGTCAACTGGTGCTTGATAACATTCGAGCTAAAGCTAAAGCCGCAGGCTTTGAGCTTGCAGGTGATCCTGTTGATTTTATTATTTCCGTCTCGGATGGAAGCACATCAGCAGAAGTACACAGCCTTGGCGGCAAATATGTGAAGCGTACGATGACAGTAGACCGTGAACTGGATGCCAAAACAGCAACAGCGCTCGTATTTGATCCGGCAACGGGAGCTTTCCGTTACGTTCCGGCTTTGTTCCGATCAGCTGAAGGGAAAACAACTGTCACCATTTTGAGTACTAGCAACAGCAGCTACGTAGTCGCTTTAAATCCCAAAACTTTTGCAGACATTAGCAGCCACTGGGCAAAATCGAATATTGAGCTGCTCGCTTCCAAACAAATTGTGAGTGGTACAACGGCGTCGAGCTTTGCTCCTAACCGTACAGTTACACGCGCCGAGTTTGCGTCAATGCTTGTAAGAGCGCTTGGCCTCCAAAATAGTGGAGGCAAGCAAGCGTCAGTGTTCAGCGACGTTGCGCCGGGGGCTTGGTATGCGGATGCGATTGCAACAGCTGCAAGGTTTGAACTGATTAAAGGCTTCGAGGACGGAACCTTCCGTCCGAATACGACCATTACGCGCGAGCAAATGGCAGTAATGGCAGCAAGCGCATTAAAATTTGCGGAAGCAGCAGGAGCTAACGTCAAGAAAGCTGTTAATGAGGCTGCCAGCTTTAAAGACGAAGCAGCTATACATGGCTGGGCGCTTGATGCGGTGACTCGGGTTGCAGCAGCGGGTATATTGGAGGGCAAAGGGAATCAATCATTCCTGCCTCTAGATCTAGCAAGCCGCGCCGAAGCAGCAACGATGATCACACGGTTATTGCAGTTCTTAGAGCTGCTGGATAAGTAATATGCAATGAAAAACGGTGTCTACCTGTCCCGCGAGGGCTAACAGGGCGACACCGTTTTTTTTGTATAACTTAGCGTTTTCTAAGTAGAAAAAACTCGCATTCTTTTCGGTTATGATAGGCAATATCGCTTACCCCCGATTGGGTCACAATCGTGCTATCATCAAACCGCACAACCAGCGAGCTGGCATCGATGAGCTGATTGTCTTGAAACACGCGAATACGCTGCTGCAGTTCGATAACCTCTTTAAAGTCCTGATCGGTGCTGAGTCGTCGATTAATGGCCATATATACTCCTTTAATACGGAAAATGATTTCTTATAGTCTATCCCATGTTAGATCCTGTTGCAAAGTTGTCTTTGTTTCTCTTTGTCCCCTCAGGGCAACCTATGTTACATTGTATTCACGAAAAACGAATTGTCAAAAGGAGAAGGAGATCCGAGTATGTCCATCCGCGTTCGGCTGCTATTGTCCTACAGCTGTATTCTTATCGTTACGATCGTATTGTTTCTTGCCGCTGCTCTGCTCTTTGTAGTAGCGATAACAGGCGATGTGCGA
Source organism: Paenibacillus sp. 2TAB26 (assembly GCF_052115145.1). Taxonomy (NCBI): domain Bacteria; kingdom Bacillati; phylum Bacillota; class Bacilli; order Caryophanales; family Paenibacillaceae; genus Paenibacillus; species Paenibacillus sp. 2TAB26. The sequence goes on along the minus strand of NZ_JBFRGC010000009.1, from coordinate 343,472 downwards.
AGCGTAAAGGACTTTTACAATATTCATTATTCCGTTAATCCATTGTCTGAGCAGGAGGAAACGATTTTCCTTGATCTAAAGTATTTGGCGAAAAATGAACCCGACTCGCTTCTTGATCATACACTGCTCGATCAATATAATTACAAGCTTCGTTCGGTACAAGCGGAGCTGGTTATAAGAAAAGGTGACGAGGCGATATATTCGTCCTTGTCCGTAAAACAGCCCCAATTCATCACGTTTTTGCCTGACTATGAGATGGAAAACAATGCAATCCGCAACACCCTGCAAATAGGGGACCATTTTTATGCTTATGCGAAATTTGATTTTCGTTTTCCAGATCAATCCAAGGGAAGCGTGCTCGTTGTAAGGGAGCGTAGTCCATTTGCAGAGGTTGTTCGTACACTTTTGCCTATTATATTAGGCGTGCTGTTTATCGTGCTTTTGCTCATGAATATGCTGCTTTATTATTTTTTGACGCGCAGTATTATTAAGCCGCTTGATCTGCTTCGGAAGTCGACAGAGCGTATTAAGGAAGGCGATTTGGAGTTTGAGCTGCAAGCGGTAGGCAGCGATGAGATTGCAAGGTTAAGCGAAGCCTTTGAAGATATGAGAATGAAGCTGAAGCAATCGGTAGAGAAGCAGCTGCAATATGAGCAAAATCGCAAGGAGCTTGTCGCGAACATTACGCATGATCTGAAAACGCCGATTACTTCAATTAAAGCAAGCATTGAAGGCATTCGGGACGGTGTACCGGATACGAAGCAAAAGATGGAGCGTTATGTGAATACGATTTTGACGAAGGCCGAGCATATGGATCAACTGATTGACGAGCTGTTTCTTTACTCGAAGCTTGATTTGAAGCAGCTGCCATTTACATTCGAGGAAATCAGCTTGGGGCAATTCATAGAGGACTATGCCGAGGATTTGCAATTTGATTTGCAGGACAAAGGCGTTGCGCTGACGTGGAACATTGTTCATTCGGAATCTACTAATGTGCTTGCCGACCGAGATAAGCTGAAGCGGGTTCTAACCAACATTATGGACAACGCCATGAAATTTATGTTGGACGAGCCAAAGCAAATAGCGATATCGCTTTGTTTGGAGACTGATTTTGTTAGATTAACGATTAGCGACAGCGGCTCAGGAATATCGGAGGAAGCTCTCCCGTTTATTTTTGAACGTTTTTTCCGCGAGGATCTCTCACGCAGCCAGCAAACGGGTGGAAGCGGCCTAGGACTTGCGATTACGAAACAAATTATCGAAGGGCATAACGGCAGCATTCATGCTGAGAGCAAGCTTGGAGCAGGAACTAGCATGATCATCAAGCTGCCGCTCGCGAGTAGCATAGGAGGACGAACATGACGAGAATTCTCATTATTGAAGATGAAGTGTCGATAGCTGAGGTGGAAAAGGATTATTTTGAGCTGCATGGTTTTTCTACGGACATATGCTTAACAGGAACAGAGGGGCTGCGCGCTGCTGTAGAAGGTGAATATGATTTGATCGTACTTGATTTGCAGCTGCCAGGCATGGATGGGTATGAGATTTGTCGTCAAATCCGTGCGGTAAAGGAGGTCCCTATCCTTATCGTATCTGCCAAAAAAGAAGAGATCGATAAAATTCGCGGGTTAAGCTTAGGGGCGGATGATTATATAACGAAGCCGTTTAGTCCAAGTGAGCTGGTCGCCCGGGCGAAAGCACATTTGCAGCGCTACAAGCGATTGATGGGAAACCGCGATACCAAAGCCTCAAATAAGATCCAAATACGCGGCTTGCAGATTGATACCTCCTCCCGGCGCGTGTACGTCAACGACCAGGAGGTGCAGTTCACGACAAAGGAATTTGATCTGCTGTCCTTTCTAGCGTTGAACCCCAATCATGTATTCAGTAAGCAAGAGCTGTTTGAGCAGCTGTGGGGGATGGATTCGCTTGGCGAGATTGCGACGGTAACCGTTCATATACGCAGGTTAAGAGAAAAAATAGAAGCGGATCCTTCGAATCCGCAATATATTGAAACCATTTGGGGCGCAGGGTATCGGCTCACGATTTAAACGGATTAAATAGACTATTCCGGTACGCTATAGTTATTTAACCAGTGGAAGGCTTGTTCAGCATCACTAAAAAATTGTACAGATGGTTTGGTATTGGTTTGCTGTAAGTGATTCAGAATTTCACCATCTTCCAAGAGGAATGCGATGGCTTTGCTATGACTCAAAAGGCTTTCATTAAAAAATTTATCTTTCCATGCTTTTTGAACCGAAAAATGGTCGGGTGTGTAGCCTTTTCGATCCACTAACAAACGGTATTTTCTCCCCTCTGCCATGAATGGCTGACAAACCTGCTCGAAACCATTAAACCAGTCGTTAACGTCATCTGTGCTTATTTTTCCAATTAGACGAGTAACAATTAAATCTCCTGAAACGGTTGTGCTAATATTGCGTTCACTCAACTAGATTCATCTCCCTTAGTTACAATTATGTATAACGTTTCCATAATGTCAATATGGCTGCAACTTGCTGAGGTCGTCTTCTTTTTTGACCAAGTTCTGCATAAGTATGGGTAATAAAGAGTGTGCAGCTTGGTGCGGGAGGGGATCGGATTGGCGAAATGGGGAAGGCGAGGCTGGCATTTTCGAGGATCAGGCGGCAGCCGTATGCAGCTTTGGTCTGGCCGTCCATTCTCTAAAGTAAAATCAGTCACTTGGGGCAGTCGTGGGAGTTCAGCTTCATCAAGGCCAGCACCAAAGAAATGGGGTTCGGGAGTTCGTTCAAGTGCAAGCAGCGGAAAATGGGGCATTAGGCGTCCAGCTGTAAAATATAGCAGCAGTCGAAGCAGCGGCAATGGCGGATCAGGCGGCATTTGGGGCTCTCGCCCTGCTAAGCCTCGTATAAGACGACGTACAATCTTTATTATAGCCCTGCTTGTTTTTATGGTTTTTTCGATCCAATCCTTCGTCTATATTGAGAAAAATTTGCGGCCGCCGCTGATGAATATAGCGAAAATCAGAGTAAAGCAAATCGCTACGCAGGCTATCAATAAAGCGATAACCGAGCAGGTAGCGAGCCGATCGGACAGCAGCAACCTTATTGACTGGAAAATGAACAGCAATGGAAAAATATCTGGTTTCATGCTTAATTACGCGGAGCATATGAAAATTACCTCGCAAACGATAAACACCGTACAAAATACATTAAATGAAATGAAGGATATACCGGAGCATATTCCGATTGGGCATGCGCTGGGTAGTGCGATCATTTCCTCATACGGACCAAGAGTACCCGTCAAATTCGAGCCGGTTGGGGCTGTTAAGGTAGATCTTAGCACGCGTCAGAAGGATGCCGGCATCAATATGATTTTGGTTGAGGTATACATTCGCATAATAGCGGAGGTTACGATCATTATTCCGTTTGATACCGAGCCGGAGCTGGTCGAAACCGATATCCCGATTTCATATTTGCTAGTAGTCGGCGACGTGCCAATGTACTATTACGACAATACGGGCAAACCTGTAGGCGAGTCGGCTGCGCAGGCGCCAAACATTTCGGTTCCGCTCGGCGAAGGTGCGGGAGGCGGAGTTACATCCAGTCCGCAAAACAACAATAATGGAGAGTCTTCAGGCACTGGAGCATCTAATACAGGTCCGTCAACAGAAGCAACGAACGAAGGCTCTAATCATTCTAAAGATTCTAACCAAGGATCAAATAGTTCGGGAAATTCATCTTCTGAATAGCATACATATAAAAACGACTTTATTGTCTTCAGCAAAGAGGACGATAAAGTCGTTTTATATTTTTTGCTTTAATTTCCGGAACGAATTCGTTTACGCTCGGCTTGCTCCCAGCGGCGCAGCATCGGATATGGATCAAACGACCATTCAATTAAACCGCGGTCGCTGTATACGCCATAATGCAGGTGAGGAGGAAACTTTCCCTGCGTCCCGGGTTTGCCGTAACCAGAGCTTCCTACCCATCCAACAACCTGTCCAGGCTTTACGACATCGCCTATATTAACGGTTTTGTCAAAGCCGGACAAATGTGCGTAATAGTGGTAAAAATTGTTTAGATCACGAATGCCAATTCTCCATCCGCCGTAGGGATTCCAGCCCTGCACCTCAACAATGCCATAACAGGTGCTCCGAACAGGGACACCATGCCTTACGAAAATGTCGGTACCTTCATGGGTACGCCTGCCGCCCCAGCTTCGCCCGGTTCCCCAGGTGCTGTTATAGGCATAATGAGTGCTGATAGGCAGCGGGAATGCATGCTCGAACAAATCAAGCTGGCCAAATGCTTCATAGATTCGGGCGAACTGCTGGATGCGCTGCACTGAACGATTATTTTGATAATACTCCCAAAGTCCGATTGCGAAATCATCATTGGAGATACCGTACGCGGCAACGCGGCTAACAAGTGAATAGAGAAGATCGATGTCGCTTGTTCGTTCCGCTTGTCCATTCCCGTCACCATCGCGGCCAATTCCGTTAAAAAAGTTGATCGATACCGGCGAGCTGTCATCCGTATTCGGATTGAGCGGGCCTACCCAGCGTTCCTGGTCGATAAACACGCCAACGGTGTTCCCAAGCATTGGACGAGCCTTTGGACGTGCTTTAGACATGGATCGCTCATACTGATCGATGGCTGCGATCCAGAACCAAGGCACTTCGGTAAATAAGCTTAACTTGTCATACAACCCTCTTCTAACGGAAAAAGGATCGGTCTCAGCATCGACTGTTTGCTCATGGGCCTTATCAGTTTTTTGCTTGACAGCAGGAGCTGCTCTTACAGAACTGACGGGCGTGACAATGAACAGAGAAGCTGCGGTTATTGCTGCAACAATAGGAATAGTCAGTTTCAAACGTCTCACCCTTCCAAAAGCATGACGGTTATAACGTTATGTTTTGCAAATCATTGGTTTTTATACGAAACATGTTATAATAAACGCATGAGTTTAGGAATTATAAATGAACTTGAAAGCAGGTAATCCCCAATGAAACAACAAGAAACACTCAAAAAGCCTGATTGGCTTCGAATAAAATTAGCGACAGACGGTAACTTTGCCGAAATTAAAAATATGATGCGCTCAAAAACGCTACATACGGTTTGTGAGGAAGCACGTTGCCCAAACATTTATGAATGCTGGTCGAATCGAACAGCCACATTTATGATATTGGGTGATATTTGCACGCGCGCTTGCCGTTTTTGTGCTGTTAAGACAGGTATGCCGACTGAACTGGATTTGGACGAACCAGAACGGGTAGCAGAGGCAGCAGAGCAAATGAATCTTCAGCACTGTGTTGTTACATCGGTTGCTCGTGACGATCTTAAGGATGGCGGCGCATCCATATTTGCAGCTACTGTACATGCGATTCGCAAACGTATGCCGTTTTGCCGAGTTGAAGTGCTTATTCCTGACTTCTTGGGAAATAAAGATGCGCTTCAAATTGTAATGGATGCAAATCCTGATATTCTAAATCATAACGTTGAAACGGTGGAGCGGCTTTCGGATCGTGTTCGTGCCAAAGCCAAATACAGCCGTACGATGGAGCTGTTGAAGCGCGCCAAAGAAATGAAGCCTAAGATTCCAACCAAATCGAGCATTATGCTTGGCGTGGGTGAGGAATGGGATGAAATTTTGCAGACGATGGATGATCTTCGCGCAAACGATGTAAATATTTTGACATTAGGTCAATACTTGCAGCCAACGCCGAAACATTTAAAGGTCGTACGTTATGTCCACCCAGACGAATTTGCAAAACTAAAAGAAGAAGGGCTGAAGCGCGGTTTTAGGCATGTAGAATCCGCACCATTAGTACGCAGCTCTTATCATGCACATGAGCAGACCGATTCGGCACACGCAGCAATGGCAGCGGAAGCCGAAGCGAGCCGTGAGATTTCTTCCGGTGCTTGCTCGAGCAGCTTGTAACTGACGCTCAAGATGAGGTGGAAAATATGGCTTTGATTCATATCGGCGGAAAATCTTATGAAATTGTGCTTGAAAATAGGAATGGCTGGAATCCTGAAGCATTTCGTGATCGATACAGCGAAGTACTTGAGCGCTACGATTATATTGTTGGTGACTGGGGCTATAGCCAGCTGCGGCTGAAAGGTTTTTTTCGTGACAGCCATCAGAAAGCTACGAAGGAAAGCAATCTATCTGGCATGCCGGATTACATCAATGAGTATTGTAACTTTGGCTGCGCTTATTTTATTTTAGAAAAAACAAACAGTACCGTTCGTGAGCCAGACGACTATGACTTGGATGCAGACGAAGAGCGTCCGCGTATAGAAGCAGCTGATCTTCTTGCAGCAGCTGCCGGTTTTGTGGATATTTCTGAAGGTCTTGAACATGATGAGGTTGCGAGTGCAAAGGAAGAAAGCGCCGCTCCAACACATGAAAGGCATACTCGCAATCACACAAGGGAAAATCGCCATAGAAGCTCCAATCGCAATAAAAACGACGCGGATAAAGGCAACGACAGCGCGAATAGTGCTGGCGAAGGTAAAAATAGCAGCGAGCAGCAGCAGGGCAGTGGGAAACGTGAGCAGCAACAGCAGCGTAAAGGCGGCTATAAAGGCAATAACGATAACCGCTCCAAGAAACCGTTCCGCCTTGCAGCCAATGAAACCGCGGCTTCATCTGCAGAAACGAATCGACCAAACAAAAAAGACACAGAGCGCGTATAATACGCTCTGTGTCTTTTTTTGGTTTTAAATGATGGTAACAGATCTTATCGGACGTCGTAACCAAGGAATGCTTCACGTACTCGGTTCCAGAAAGGAAACGGCCGATATCGTGCAAAGCTTACTTTACGGCTGGATACACTGCAGCGGATGGAACGAATATCGCTGCTCATGATGCTGATGTGATCAATTGCGAGCTGCAGCCGCTGCTCTTTCTTAGAGATGATATCACAGTGATGATGCTGCGGCAGCAGCACGGATGATCCAAGTGTACGATATACACGATTATTGATCGAAGCGATTTCCGCAATTTGCAGCGATTCTATCGATGGATGGACAATCGCTCCACCTAAGCTTTTGTTATACGCGGTGCTTCCCGAAGGGGTCGAAATGACAATGCCGTCACCGCGGAACATTTCAAACATCTCATCATTTATATTGATTTGGGCGACGAGCGTTCCGTCAACGCCTTTTAATGTGAATTCATTTAATGATAAGTAATGACGGGTCTCGCTTGGTGTCTCAACTTCAATCTCGGCAAGTGGATACCTAACGATTCGTGGTGTTTCCTCTGCCATCATTGCGACGAGATCTTCAAGCTCGTCTGCCTTCCAGTCGGCGTAAAATCCAAGATGGCCGGTGTGAATGCCGACAAATGCAACATTCGTAATTTGATCAACATATTTATGAAAAGCGAGGAGCAGTGTACCGTCCCCTCCGATGGAAATAACGATTTCCGGTGATTCATCATTCCGAGTGAAGCCTCGCTCCCCGGCTAGTTTATGAAATTTTTCTGCTAACGATTTAGATAAATCATCGCCTCGATCAATTACCGCATACTTCAAAAGTAAATCTCCTTCCGATCTCCATAGTACTTAAGATGATAAAGGAAATTGTGTTTAAATTCAATGAGCGGCTCTAATCATGGCCCAAGCCACCCCCATAACAAGTAAACGAGAGTCATTGCAATTAATCCATGAATCATTCTAGCTATAAAAAAAGGACGATAGCGCAAATCTGTTTTGCTGAGCAGGCTTGCTACTTGGGCATGGACTGATAAGCCGCCCCAAGAGAGCACCCAAGCAGCGATTGCAGCTTGATGCATGAGTCCAGTACCCGCTGTACCTGCCGAACGAGAGCCTAATGTGACCTCGAACAATCCGAATATCCCAGCGTCTGCAAGCGGCTTAGGCAGGCCGATTAAACCAAACAAAAATCGCAGAGCTTCAGCCATCGCCTCAATGATGCCTGCATGCGTCAGCATCTCCATTACGACGGAGAAAAAAACGACGAGTCCGCCAACGACGATCATTAGCCGCAGCGCCGATTGAATTGAATCCTGCAGCAGCCGTCCTAGTCCGCGCCCATCCAGCAATCGAGCCTCATGCATCGCCTTGAGTGCTTCGGAGATGCGAGAGGGCCGTCGTTTTCTGAACCCCTCCCTTGCAATCGCCGTTTTTTTGGTTCCAGATGAAGGGGCATGTCTATCGTGAAAGCGCATGAGAAAACCGATAAGAAGACCGCCTCCGTAGTGCGCAGCAGCGAGTATAGGAGCAATCGCTACATTTTGGAAGAAACCAACGGACACGGCGCCAATTAGGAAAATAGGATCAGAAGTAGTCGTAAAGGCAACAAGCCGCTCACCTTCTGCTCGGTTGACGAGCCGCTGCTCAAAGAGCTGTGATGTTAGCTTTGCGCCTACCGGATAACCGGAAATGTAACCCATCGTCACGACAAAACCTCCGATGCCGGGAAGCCGAAATATAGGTCTCATGAGCGGATCAAGCAGCTTACCGAAAAAATGTACAATACCGAAGCCGAGCAGCAATTCCGATATGACGAAGAAAGGGAACAACGCTGGAAAAAGCACCTCCCACCAAATAGAAAGCCCACGGAGCGAGGAGTGAAGGGTTTCTGTAGGAAAGACAGTCATTAAAAGCACGATTATAATTGCGCCAAGCGCGGTTATAGATAAGGGATGAATAATCGTTCGCAGCAGATAGACCGCCTCCTCAAATAATTAGAAGGGGAGCCGAGCAGATGCCATAAGATGCTGTACAACCCCTCCTAAACGTATATGTAGGAATAAGGATATCCATCACTGGATATGCTTTAAAAATAAATAAGTTTGACAAAGAAAACGCTTGCAAAACGCTGGATTCCTGTTTTTTTTATGGTACAATGGAATTACCTTTGAAACGGTTGGAGTGATGGGTATGAGTATAATCGCTGGCATCTTGGTCTGTGCTTTCGTCTATGTCATTCGAGAATCTCTTACAGCACCAGGGGAAGAGGACTATGAAGGTTGATGGGTAATACGCACTATATGATGAGCCCCGGATAAGCATCCCGCGGGCTTTTTTTTGTTAAGTCCGTACTTTTATTTGTGATATAATACTAAATACCTACACAATGGAGATGAATTTGACGATGAATAGGAATATAAGCCTTTATGAGGCTTTAGGTGGATCTGAGACTTTAAGGCTGATTGTTAACTCTTTTTATCCTAAGGTACAAGCCCATCCGTTAATTGGGCCTTTGTTCCCGCAAGATATTGATCCTGTTATAGAAAAACAATACTTATTTTTGACGCAATTTTTTGGCGGGCCTTCTTTATATTCTGATGAATATGGACATCCAATGATGAGAGCAAGACATATGCATTTTCCAATAACCCCTGAACATGCTGGCGCATGGCTTGACTGCATGCAAAGAGCATTGCAAGAGGTAGGCATAAATGACGAGCTGCAAGAGATCGTTATCAACAGACTATCCGGACCTGCACACCACTTTGTAAACACATCTGAAGAGGAGACGTGATTGTATGGAACCGCTCTACCTATCCAAAATCATATGCATTTGCTGTGAAAAGACTTTTATGACTTCGCGCGTTAGACCAAGCTTCAAAAGAGCAGCTAGAATGGACTCTGACTTTTGCGGATATTATAAAACGGACGTAAACCCTGATTATTATGTTGTACGGGTTTGTCCTAATTGCGGCTTTGCCTCAACTGAGAACGGGATGGAGCGGTTGAATGATCGGCAAAAAAAGAAATATCATGATGAAATCGGAATGCATTGGAACAATCAAGATTATGGCGGGGAGCGCGATCTGAAGAAGGCGATGGCCAGCTACAAGCTAGCGCTTTTATCAGCCCAAGCCATTGACGAGAAGGATCGCGTGCTTGCTGGTATATTGCATCACATTGCTTGGCTGTATCGTTATGAAGACAATCAGAAAGACGAGAAACGGTTTCTTACGTTTGCACTTCAAGCCTATATTCGTGTATATGAGGCAGAGGGTGTTGCGCTTAACAATGCGAAGTTAATGTTTTTAATAGGGGAGCTGAATCGTCGTATCGGAGAATTAAACGATGCTGTACGTTGGTTTTCCCGCGTGGTGAATGATAAAAAAATCGTGGATGCTGCAATGATTCGTGCGAGCCGCGAACAGTGGCAGCTTATACGCGAGGAGATGGAAGCCAGATCGAAACATGCATCCGGCAACACTTCTCCTGACGAGGGCTCAGATTTATTGAAGCAGTCGGTCTCTTCTTCCGCTTAGCGGAGCGCCTTTTTTAGAACACGGTTTGTCAGCAAATAATCGCGATCTGCATCAACAATAGTCACTTTATTATGGCAGCAAGGGAAAACGAGCAATCGTTTCGTACCGTCTTGTATGTCTTGGAGCTCTTCTGGTTTTATTGGAAGCAGCACGTTTTCTGCATGGCAGAAGGGACAGCTCGATACATAAAGGTCGCCCATAATAATGTCATAAGGCCATGCTTTTTCGAACGGAATCATGATTTGTTTTCGCTCTCAGGTGCAGCGTTAGGCTTAGCAAGCTCGGCGAGCTTTTGCAATAATATATGGCGCGGCATATGCATTAAGTGCTCTATTGGGACGCCAAGCTGCTCGGAAAGCTTAACAGCTGTATCAGCAGAAATCTGCAACGGTTTAGACATGGTGTAATTCCTCCAATCTGGATATAATTAAGTTATACACTGCCGAGAAGGTTTGCGCAAATAAAAACGCGGCCGCATCTTGGCTTTTTTTATGGAAGAGAGGATGAGAGCAATGAATACGGGATATCCGCAAAGTTGGGATTTAGAAGTTTTTTATGAGGGTGGCTCAAGCTCAGCAGCGTTCTTGCAGGAGCTGAAGGGCATGGATGAGGACATTGAGAAGCTTGATGCAGCACTTTTAACGGAAGCAAGCATTGGAGCTTCTGAAATTGCGGTGATGACGGAGCTGCTGCAAAGCATCATCATTAGGCTGCGTGAAACAGAGTCGTTTGTTTCATGCTTGTTGGCTCAGAATATGCGAGACACAGCCGCGAACTCACAAAGCGATCGCGTAAAGACGCTTGCTGCGAAGTTTCTAGGGGTGCTAACCCGCTTTGACAACGTACTGCGAGGTCTTGATGATAGTGAATGGGAAAAACTGCTGACGCACCCACAGCTCGCTGAGGTAGCGTTTAGCTTGACTGAACGCCGCGAGCTTGCAAAGCAGAAAATGGCTCCTGAGCTGGAAGCGCTGGCTGGAGATTTAGCGGTAGACGGTTACCATGGCTGGGGCGATTATTACAACGTCATAGTATCCAGAGCGAAATTTAACGATGTAGGAAAAGACGGGGAGAAAAAAGTTTTATCCGCTGGTCAAATGCATAACCGCTTATCCGATGGAGACCGCGATGTTCGGAAGGCTGCATTCACAGAGTGGGAGCGGGAATGGGCAGAGCAGGCGGATTTATGTGCAGAGACGTTAAACCGAATTTCAGGCTTTCGTTTAAAGCTGTACGACAAGCGCGGCTGGGATTCGGTGCTGCAGGAGCCGCTGCAAATGAACCGGATGAGCGAAGCTACACTGCAAGCGATGTGGTCTGCAATCCAAGAAAGCAAACAGGTACTCGTTCGTTATTTAGATCGTAAAGCGAAGCTGCTCGGTGTAGAGAAGCTGGACTGGCATGATGTAGAAGCGCCAATTGGAGCTGCGACAAAAACAATTCCTTATGACGAAGCGGCAGCTTTTATAATCGAGCAGTTCAAGACGTTTAGTCCCGATCTGGCGGAATTCTCGGAGCTTGCCTTCAAAGATGGCTGGATTGAGGCTGAGGATCGTCCAGGGAAGCGTCCAGGCGGCTTCTGCACCGCTTTTCCAAAGAGCGGTCAAACTCGTGTATTTATGACGTATTCAGGTACGGCTTCGAATATTTCGACGCTTGCGCATGAGCTGGGTCATGCTTACCATCAGCATGTCATGAACGATCTGCCAGCGTTGTCGCAAGAATATGCGATGAATGTTGCTGAGACCGCTTCGACATTTGCGGAGCTGATCGTTTCGGATCAAGCACTTAAAACAGCAACGGAGGACGAGGAGAAGCTTGGATTGCTTGAAGATAAAATTCAGCGGTCTGTTGCATTTTTTATGAACATTCATGCTCGCTTTTTATTCGAGACTCGTTTCTATGCGCGTCGCAGCGAAGGTTTAGTATCCGTTGAAGAGCTTAATGCCTTAATGGAAGATGCGCAGCGGGAAGCTTATTGCGATACGCTAGGTGAGGTGCATCCTCATTTCTGGGCATCGAAGCTGCATTTTTACTTAACGGATGTTCCTTTCTACAACTTCCCTTATACATTTGGCTATCTATTCAGCGCGGGTATTTATGCAAGGGCACTGAAGGAAGGTTCAGATTTCAAAGACAAGTATGTTGCATTGCTTCGTGACACTGGCCGCATGACCGTAGAGCAGCTTGCTAAAGAGCATCTTGGCGTAAATGTGGAAGAGATGGACTTCTGGCGCGAGGCGGTTGCATTGACAGCTGTTGATGTAGATCAGTTCATCGAAATGACAAACGAGTAAAGCGCTTCTTCAGAAGTGCTGTAATAGCAATGGCAGTAGCCGTAGGCATGGGAAACCATTGGTCTACGGCTTTTTTTATATGGAATTGGGATGGATAGTATTCTAGCTACTGCAAAAACTTCTGCAAAACAGGAGTGCATTTCTTTGATTTGTGGGAAGCGAGGCAGATTATATTATAATAAGATTATGTTCGATTATTGAGAAACACAGAGAGGCGGAATTGAATTGAAAGAGCAAGCAAACAAAAAAGTTGTCGGATTTATTGGAACGGGTATTATGGGCGCAAGCATGGCGGGCCATTTGCTTGATCACGGATATGAAGTGAATGTGTTCAACCGAACGAAATCAAGAGCAGACCTCTTGGTATCAAAGGGGGCTGTTTGGCAGGATTCGCCGAAGTTGGTTGCGGAGCAATCAGATATTATTATTACGATGCTAGGTTATCCGGCCGACGTGGAAGAGGTTTATTTTGGAGCTGATGGTTTATTGCAAAATGCTAGGTCCAATGCGGTGCTTATTGATATGACTACCTCAAGTCCTGCTCTTGCCAAACGCATTGAGGCAGAGGCTGGCAACAGAGGACTTATGGCGCTGGATGCCCCAGTTTCTGGCGGCGATGTAGGTGCGAGGGAGGCTAGACTGTCAATCATGGTTGGAGGCTCGGAGCAAGCCTATAATGCGATATTGCCATTGTTTATGCTCATAGGTAAAAACATCGTTCATCAAGGTGAGGCAGGAGCGGGTCAATTCACTAAGATGTGTAATCAAATCGCGATTGCATCCAATATGATTGGCGTGAGCGAAGCTCTTGCCTATGCCAAAAAAGCGGGGCTCGAACCTAGCAAAGTATTGAAAAGCATTGAAGCCGGCGCTGCGGGAAGCTGGTCCTTGTCCAATCTAGGACCTCGCATTATCAACGGAGATTTTGCTCCGGGCTTTTACGTAAAACATTTTGTGAAAGATATTAAAATCGCCATCGAGTCAGCTGATGAGATGGGTCTTCCTTTGCCAGGACTAGCGTTAGCTCGTTCTTTATATGAGCAACTTATTTCACTTGGTGAAGAAAATAGCGGTACACAAGCGTTATATAAAGTTATTTTTAACGAGTAGGACGACCATATATTGTACATTAATTATTAATATGATATATTATTTTTGAATAATAGTACTATATAATACAAGTATGACTCATATAGAGGACGGGGGAGAGTACGATTCAATTATCTTCGCGGCAATTGGAGCTTCTTGAGCTTGTGAAGAGGCATGCGCCGATTACCGGTGAGCAGTTGGCAGAATCTCTAGGTGTCAGCAGGCCCACACTGCGCTCGGACTTATCACTTCTCGTCATGCTTGGATTGCTTGATGCGAAGCCCAAAGTTGGTTATTTTCTAGGCAACACCTATCGCTCGAGCAGCGAGCCTTTGCAGCAATTGAACAATATGAAGGTGAGAGAAGTACAAGGTGTTCCCGTTAATGTTCCGGACTCATTGTCCGTGCATGACGCTGTTATTACGTTATTTACTGAAAATGCAGATACTCTTCTAATTGTTAATGAGCAGAAACGTTTTGTTGGAATCGTAACACCGAAGGATTTGCTGAAAATAACGCTTGGCAACGCTGGTGCTGCATCTATTCCTATCAGTATGGTGATGACCCGTTATCCTAATATTGTGACGCTAATGCCCGACGAATCTGTGATGGAAGCGATTCGCAAAATGTCGCTTCATCAAGTAGATTGTTTACCAGTTATCGTTCCGCGCGAGGATCAGGTGACTGATCCAGAGGTTACTGGCTGGGTATCGAAGTCGAACATTATACGTCTTATGGCGGACATCGCGATGGATGGGAAATTGGGGGAGCCAGAGTTATGAAACAGCAGATCATTTATGTATGCTCCGATGCTGTTGGTGAAACGGCGGAAGCAGTTGCAAAGGCGACTTTACGTCAATTCTCCTCAGAACAAGTGAAAATAAAGCGTTACGGCCATATTAAATCCGAGGATGAAATTATTCGTATCGTGGCTGAGGCAGCTAGTACTGGCGGTTTTATAAGCTACACGCTCGTCCAGCCGGAGCTTCGGGAGCAAATGAAGGAAGAGGCTTTTAGAGCTGGAGTTAGAGCCGTTGATGTCATGGGACCGATGATGCAAGCATACGTTGATACGTTTGGGAGTTTCCCGAAACGTGAGCCGGGGCTGCTGCACTCCATTGACGATGCTTACCATCGCCGAATGGATGCTATTGAGTTCGCTGTGAAATATGATGACGGCAAGGATGCTCGAGGTTTTGTACAAGCGCAGGTCGTCCTGATTGGCGTATCTCGAACGTCGAAGACGCCGCTGAGCATCTTTTTGTCCCATAAAGGAATTAAGACGGCTAACCTGCCGTTAATGCCCGAGGTCAATCCTCCCGAAGAATTGAAGCCTGCACCTGGCAGGCTCATTATAGGTTTAACGATGCAAGCTGAGCATCTTCTGGAGATCCGCTCTGAACGGCTTAAGACGCTGGGACTTCCGGCATCTGCGCAGTATGCGACAACCGAGCGCATTCAAGAAGAGCTTGATTATGCAGAGTCCGTCATGAAATCATTGAATTGTCCTGTTATAGATGTTACAAATCGTGCTATTGAAGAGACTGCAGGTATTATTACTGAATGGCTTAATAAATAAATGGCTATACCGATAGAGACAAAGGGGGATTCAACATGGATAAAACGTTTGTAATGGTAAAGCCAGATGGTTACGCGCGTGGTTTAGTAGGTCGTATTGTTGCTCGATTTGAAGAGAAGGGCTTTAAACTAGTAGATGCAAGGGTAATGCGCCTTTCAAGAGAGCAAGCCGAGACACATTATGAGCATTTGCGCTCAAAGGTGTTTTTTGACGAGTTGGTCGATTTTATCGTTTCGGGGCCTGTATTTGCTATGATATGGGAAGGCAAAGACGCTATTAAAAACGCAAGGAGTCTTATTGGCGCAACGAATCCATCTGAAGCCCTTGCAGGTACAATCCGTGGAGATTTTGCAATCGATGTAGCTAGCAATATTATTCATGGATCTGACTCTATCGAAAGCGCAGAGCGCGAGATCAAAAACTTTTTCCAATAGTCAACGGAATTGTAAGTTAAAGAAATAAGAAAAACAGCAGAAAATTCCTTAGTTGACGAATGGAATATGGGTATGGTAAATTTTAAACAAAGTTAATGATCAAACACGGAAGCACCGTATAAGGACGCAGATATCTGCGCCTTCTACGGTGCTTTTTTTGTGTTTTCTAAGCGGAAGGAAGGTGAAAGGGCTGAACAAATATCAACTTGCTGTGGCGGTAAGGGAGCCGGAATACTTGAAGCGGCTGGCTGATTATATGCAAGGCAGCAAGCTTGGCGAGCAATGGCAGATTATCGCGTTCACGCACGCAGATTCTTGGAAGCTCTATGTGAAGCAAGGCTACAAGATTGACTTATTGGCTGCTCAGCCTGAGCTGCTTGCAGAAATGGATGCAGAGCAAGCGGGTATTCCTGTAATTGCTCTAGTGCTACAGCTGGGAGAGAGCAAGGAGAAGCATGAGCTTTTGCAATATCAACCCATTCCCCAGCTGCTGAAGCGTTTTTCGGAGATTCATTCCCAAGCGATAGGACATGCTGCCTCTTCGTCAGGCGCTTACGAGAGGCCGTCTGGCATGAATATTATATCTGTTTATTCGGCGTCGGGGGGAGTGGGGAAGACGGCTTTGGCGCTTCATTTGGTACATGCTGCAAGTGTGCATCAATGTCGTACCTTTTATCTGAACCTTGAGCGGTGGAACTCTTCTGAAGCTTGGCTGCGCAACCAGCAATATACAGATGGCCTCAGTGAAGGAGAGGTGAAAGAAGAGGGTTTGTCAGAACTGCTTTATGGACTCAAGGCACAGCCGGAGCAGTCGGTCAATTGGCTTATGGAGCATCGAAAACGGGATTCGCAACTTAACGGTGATTATTTAGCCCCTTGCACCAATTTGGAAGATCGATTGACGCTTAATGAGGAAGATGCGGCAGGAATAGTGAGTACGATTGCTCGAAGCGGGCAGTATGATCTCATTGTCATTGATTTGGAGAGCGGTCTGGATGAGCTGCACCTTGCTATTTTTGAACGATCAAATCATGTGCTTTGGGTTGCAAGCGATAATCCGTCTGTGAGGGATAAACAAAAAATGGCCCTGCGTTATGGAGCGCAAAAGTGGAGTGATCGCTTTAGCTCTTTGTCCAATAAATTCAAATGCGTAAAGAACCATATGGTTAATCCGAAGCATACCGTCCATAACGAGATTGATGGCATGGCATGCGCCAAGGTGGGGCTGCCGGAAATTCCAGAATGGCGAGGAGCAAGCCATGTTGCTCTGCTGTCATCGCCGTTATATCGAGCAGCTGCAGATCAATTATTCAAGCAGCTTTATTTGGAAGGAGGCGGATCGATTGCTGAGCGATGAAACGGTGCTTGAGCTGCGCAACAAGGTACGAGCCAAAATTGATTTTAGCGGATCACTGTCAGATGAAAGCCTGATGAGAATAGCAGAAGAGATCGTCTTCGAATGGTGCGATCTTCATCCTCTTACCGCAACCGAGAAAGTGAAGCTTGTACGGAGGCTGTTCCATTCGTTTAGAGGTCTTGATATTTTGCAGCCGCTAATGGAGGATGCCTCCATTAGTGAAATTATGATCAATCATCATGCAGAAATATTTGTGGAGCGAAGAGGGAGAATGACACTTTTGCCGGTTTCTTTCGAAAGTAGAGAGCGGCTCGAGGATCTAATCCAGACCGTTGTTGCGAGTGTGAATCGTGTCGTTAACGAGTCTACGCCGATTGTTGACGCCCGTCTGAAAGATGGCTCTAGGGTGCATGTCGTATTGCCGCCGGTTGCGCTCAAAGGACCATGCATGACCATTCGGAAGTTTCCTGATCAGCCTCTCACGATGGAGGAGCTAGTAGCATTCCACTCGCTCTCGCAGGAAGCGGCATCGTTTTTGAAAGAGCTTGTCGGGGCTCAATACAATATGTTTATAAGCGGCGGAACAGGAACAGGCAAAACAACTTTTTTAAATGCATTGTCGCAGTTTATCCAGCCGGATGAGCGGATTGTTACGATCGAGGATTCTGCTGAGCTGCAAATTCGCTCCATTCCTAACCTAGTAGCGATGGAAACGCGCAATGCGAATACAGAGGGGAAAGGGGAGATTACGATTCGCGACCTCATCCGTGCCTCGCTTCGGATGCGTCCTAATCGCATTATCGTCGGTGAGGTGCGGGGAGGAGAGGCTCTTGATATGCTGCAGGCATTAAATACCGGCCACGCCGGAAGCATGTCAACGGGCCATAGTAATGGCGCGAAGGATATGATGGCAAGGCTGGAGTCGATGGTGCTAAGTGCAGCAGAATTGCCAGTGATCGTTATTCGCCAGCAAATCGCCTCAGCCATCGATATTGTTATCCATCTATCAAGATTCCGTGATCGCACCCGCAAAGTGACGGAGATATGCGAGGTCATTGGCGTTGAAGATGGAGAAATATTGCTTAATCCACTGTTTATTTTTGAGGAGGAGGGAGAGCGGAATGGCAGAGTGCTTGGCGGGCTAAAACGTACAGCGAATCCGGTAATGAGAATGGACAAATTGACGCTTGCTGGGAAAAGAACGGTCGAAGGAGTGGCGATATGAACAATTCAAGCGGCGTGAATAAAAGCAGCAGCCTTCATCGTCAACATGGGGGACGGATAGAGAGAATGCTCTTATGGTGCGGCTGGGAAAGCGATGCGACGCTAGCGAATCTTCGAGCTGGCCGAACCCTTACCAATTATGAACAATACCCACTTAATCGAAACCAGTTTATCACTACGTCCTTAATCGCAGCTGTGATTTTCTATGGTGCTGTCTTTTTATTTTATCATTCTGTGTTCCTTTCATTTACAGCGGCAAGCTTCGGTATACTCGCTCCTAGAATTAGACGAAAATTTCTTCTGGAACAGCGCAAGGAGAGACTGAAGCTGCAATTTAAAGAAGCTTTATTTTCACTGACCTCCTCGCTTGCAGCAGGGCGCTCTCTTGAAAATGCATTTTTATCTACTCACGATGATTTGAAGCTAATTTACCCTGATGCTCGAACGGAGTTGCTGCTGGAGTTTCAAATCATTCGCTTTCGTCTAGATAACGGCGAGCCGTTAGAATACGCGCTGCGCAACTTTGCTAATCGTGCAGGAATTGATGAGATTACTCAGTTCGTCGATGCACTAGCTGCTTGCAAGCGCTCTGGAGGAGATTTGCTTGAGGTGATGAAACAAACCTCGATCATTATTGGAGAGAAACTTGAAATTGAGCAGGAAATTGCAGTTATGGTTGCTCAAAAAAAATTCGAAGGTCGAATTATGATGGCGGTGCCTTTTGTTTTTTTAGCGTTTTTAAGCCTAGCTGCACCCGACTATATGGCTCCTTTATATGGAGGAATCGGATATTTGCTATTGACGGGAGCGCTGCTGCTTTTGCTTCTCTGCTTTTGGTTGATGGCAAAGATGATGAGTATCCGAATGTAGGATGAAAGGGGACAAAGCATGCTCGCGGCAATTGCACCGGTTACTTTAACGGTGATTTGGGTGTACTTGGCAGGAAAAGGAGCATTGTATGCCATATGGCGTCAGCTAATGGGTAGAAAACAAACGAATGACCAAACGCGGCAGCAGCTAATGCAGCTAAGTTTGATTGACCCTTTTATGCGTGTGCTAGAACGGTTCAAGCTTTTTGATACGCTGCATCTGCCTATGGGCAGCTACCATATGAAGCTCCTCTTATTGAAGGATAGCAGCTGGTCAATCGAGCGGACAAAAGGTGAAGCAACTGCTGCTCTAGGTACGGGATATGCTGCTTTAACAGGTTGTGCTTGGATGAGTTTACTTGGACAGGAGCCTACACTGTTAGTCATGGGGGTAGTGTTCGGCATCGTGCTAACGATACGCCCTTTCGTAGATGCAAGGCGGCAAGTTGAGGAACGAAAGCAGCAAATCATTATAGAGCTCCCCGTTATGCTCAGCAAGTTAATGCTGCTGGTCGGTGCCGGTGAGACAGTACAGCAAGCGCTAGCAAGATGCTTGGAGGGAAAGGAGGCTACCCAGCATCCTCTCTACAAGGAATGGGGAGAGACGGTATCTATGCTTCGCAACGGTCAATCGTTCAGTACGGTAATGGAGCGGTTTAATAGAAGATGTGCGGTGCAGGAGGTTTCGATCTTTACAACGGTGCTCTTATTGAATTATCGCCGCGGTGGAGAGCATTTTATTCTTGCATTGCGAGAGCTCTCTTACACTTTATGGGAGAAGCGCAAGGCAATCGCTAGATCGCGCGGGGAGCAAGCCTCCTCAAAGCTTGTATTTCCGCTTGTAGGTATTTTGTTAGTACTCATGATTTTGGTAGCTGCACCCGCAGTACTGCTCATGTCTTAACTTAAATTAGGGAGGAAGATGAAGGATGAGAAAAATAAGCCAATCGCTACGTTCATTTTGGAAAGAGGAGGATGGTTTAGGGACGCTTGAAATTATTTTGATTATTGCGGTTGTCATCATTATTGCACTGTTGTTTAAAGACTGGATTATTGAGCTGATTGAGCGCTTGATGGGCAAAGCAGATGACGAGGCGGACAAAATTTTCAGTTAGCGGGTGAGGCTTTTGAACAGATTGCGAATAAATGCAGGGCTGCTTCGCTTGCTTAAGAAGGAGCAAGGCAGCTTTACGCTGGAGTCTACGATCGTATTTCCAATGCTGTTCGGGCTTATATTGTTGTTTATTTTATTTGGAATGTACATGTACGAGAAGGTCATTGTCTATTATGCAGCGTCTTCAACAGCAGAGCGTGCGGCTTTCAGCTGGGATAACAGTAATCGAGATGCAAGAAGTGGCATGCTCAATGAGCCAAGTTATGATGGTTTATATTGGCGTATTGGCGAGGATGGCGTGCTCAGCAGCTTGTTTGGACTGAGAGGAGAAAATGATGCAGCGAAAGTCGTGCTCCCACTTGCAGAGACGGGTGATGGAGAAAAGAATGCTTTAGCTATTCGGAAAATAGAGCAGTCTGCTAGATGGTTGGGACAAGCAGGCCTAACATACGAAGGAGAAATCAGCTATTCAAGCAGCATTCTGAGAAGAGTGATCAAAGTCAAACTGAAGGAGCCTTTATCGGCTGAATCCATTGAGAAAAGCTGGTTGAAGCGTGAACCCAAAAGTGTAGCCTCTTCCACGGTTGTTGATCCAACTGAGTTTATTCGGAGTGTTGATCTCGTACGCTATTATTCATCAAGGTTTGCAAATCGGGCTGGAGGAGCGGGGCAAGCAAAGTCTCAGGCTGGTCAAGTGCTGGATACTTATAAAGGTAAGGGGAAGGCGACAAAGCCATAATGTAGCGGAACAGATAAGGCTTGAAAGGTTCCGATGGAGGTGCAGGCAGCAGTGAGCATAAAAAAAGATTTGAAGCATCGTTATCGGCAGTTTGTTTGCAAGCTTTTCTTTCGAGAAAATGGGGCAGTGACCGTGTTTTCGGTTATTGTTTTATCCTCGCTGCTTTTGTTTTTCTCTTTGCTTATTGATTATGCCCGAATTGCGGCTCTGCATAAGTTAGCAGAGGATGCTGTAAGGTCAAGCGTAAGATCTGTACTCTCTGCTTATGATGCTGTTCTATATGAGCGATATGGTTTATTCGGCCGTGGTGGTACAGACGGTCAAATCATATTCGAGGAAATGATGACGGCGAATACAGAAACAGCAGATGACTCGGGTCGATCAGGGATGAAGCTGGTTCGCGCTAAGTCAGATGCTGCCGCACTGCACGCAGCGACGTTTCTAGGCAGCCATAATGTATTCTCAAGACAGGTGCTCGAAGAAATGAAGTATAAGGCGCCAGTAGATTTTACATTGGATCTCGCAGCAAGGTTTGTACCTATGGCAGGTGCAATGAAGGAGGCATCGATTGCAATAAGTTTGCTGGAGAGTATGCGGAAGCTTTATGAGAAACGGGAAATTCATCTAGCGAATGTACTTCAATTGCAAAAGCAGATGGCTTCGACGATAAGTGGAAGCAGTATTTCTATGTTAATTCCTGTCCAGCCAGATGTAGTAGCAATAGAGGGGAATTCTGCTCTGAGCATTGCGGGGGAATACAGCTCATATGCAGCCAAAGTTATATATAATCAATCGTTAACTGCCGGGCAGAAAATAATGTATACAGCTGAAATAGAAGCATACGAGGAGAAAGTGAGAGCTTTTGCTATGGAGCTGCGCAAAGTGAGTGATGAAATACATAGACAGCATGTGAAGCTTCAGGGAGAAGCAATACAGGAGCTGGAAGCTGCAAGGGCATTAAATGACGATATGCTGAGAATTGTTCAACAAGCTAATCAACAGCCTCAGCATAGTGGATATGATACGGTGTCCAAGCATAAGGCAACGAATACTGAACAGCATCAGGTTCCCGCTGATGCTGCTTCCGACATTGAGCAGGTAAGGAAAGCTGCGGATGAGCTTGTAAAGACGGATGGATGGTTCACGGAGTACCGTCAGGAGGTGGAGGCGCAGGGCTCGTCTGCTGCTTCAATCGATATGGAAGCGGGGGCTTATCAGTCCAGCAGCCTTGCCTCTATAGTTAAGCCGGTTAAGAGCATAACTGCTGATACGTTGCTTGAAAGCGTCACAAGCCTCCGTCTTGCTTATGGGGCATATGAACAGAAATATATTCGACCTGCTAGTATCATCGTTGATCGACAGAAAGCACTCGATCAGGGTCAGATATCAAAACAGCTTAAACAGCAAAAGGAGCAAGCCGGTTCTCTCTGGAATCAGGCACGCAGCTTGCTGCATGGACTGACAAGTATCCCGCAAATGGAAGAACATCAAAAGGTGTTCGAACAGGTACAGCTTCGTTATAACGATAACCTATTATTCAATGAGCAGACTGATGAAGCAACAGAGATTGTCGACATGGAGAAGGCTAGTGATGCGCATATGGCAGCTGAACAGTCTAATACGCTTATGGGTGGATTGTTCTCAGGTATGGCCGGGATGCTGGAGAAAACGAGAGATTCATTATACTTTGGTGAATACGTTATTCAACGCTTCACTTCTTTTGCTCCTCAGCATTTACGTTCAATGATGACTGGAGGAGATATATCAGAGTTGTCACATGCCATTTCATTTCATAATCAGGAAGCGGAATATGTTATTTATGGCTTCAACAACCCAGTAGGGAATATAGCTGCTGCATATGGTGAATTATTTGCGGCTCGACTGGCTGTGAGAACGATGGAGGGGCTGCTTGAAAGCAAATCATTAGGCCATCCATTGCTTATCTTATTAGCTGCGCTTATTTATGGATTAGAGAAATCGATCGAGGATATGCTTGCTTTCTCTGAACGAGGAACTGCTCCACTTTCCAAATACATAAAAGTAGAGCTTTCATATACGGATTATTTACGTCTTTTTATACTGATGCATGGTGCCGATGATGGGGCAAGTCTGGCCCGGATGATTGCAGCCATCGAACTAAACAGTGGGACGATTCTCTCTGCAGTCCCGAGCGGAGTGACAGGAGAAGCAGCCGTTTCGATGGAGCTTTGGTTCATACCCGGATTAATTCGAACGCTGGGAGCAGTCGGACTTCTGGAAGGAAAGGTTGTAGGCAACCGTTATGAGACGACACAAACGATGGGCTGGTCTTATTAAATGTCGACGCCTTAAGCAGGAACAAGGTTCGATAGTCGTAGAAGCTGCATTAGTTATGCCTATGGTTATAGTTGTGCTGCTAGTCTTCGTCATGCTCATTCGTTTATGTGCGGTACAGTTGGCACTGCATTCTGCTGCTTCTCAGACCGTAAGGCAAATAGCGGCACATATATATCCAGTAGAACTTGCCTGGCAGCAGGCATCAGCCGTCGTTCCGCTGCCTTCCAAAGGAAATATTCCTTTGTCTTCATGGAGTGAGATTGCCGCAGAAGCGGCTGAATGGCTGCCTTCACCCGCAGGAGCTTTGGTTTCATCTACATTGCGAGGAGATTTTCGTCCGATTCAAAATATGGCCGCTACTGAAATAGGCAGATCTGTTATTCAGCCGTTAATAAGTGAACATACTGATGCAGCCATTATTGATCCCCAGAAGATAAGGCTGAGCTGGTTATCGCTTCCGGATCTAAATAAGGAGCATGAGCCATATTTAGCTATCGAGGTGGAATATGACTTTCCATTAAAGCTGCCTTTTTACGGTAAACCGATTGTCCTTAAAGAGCAAGCCTCCGAACGTGTTTGGATAAGTGACGCCGCACCAGCAAGATATGGTGAAAACAAAAATGATCAAGAAAACATTCCGATACAAATCGTTTCTATTGAGCCAAATCCGCTCCGACCTGGCAAGAAAGCTGCCGTTACAGTGAAAACGCTGCCGGGTGCTGCGATTTCTTTGGGTGTTACTTATAAAAGCGGCTCAAGCAAAGCGAAACATCTTGGTGAAGCAGTTGCCGATGCAGATGGCTATATCAAATGGACATGGCATGTATCCGGAAATACAACTCCTGGCACATGGGAGCTTAAAGCTTCAAAGGTGAATAAGGAAAACAATCAAGTGTCGATGCATTTTGTCGTTGAGAAGAGCAGCGATAGAAAGTAAGGAAAGACTTAGCCGCCTTGGAGGGGAGTCGCCATGGAGTTTATTGTAACAGCTGTTGTTGCAGTGTTTTTAATGATCGCTCTCTATACGGATTTAAAGGCTCAAATTATACCGAATTGGCTGACTGTGACTTTTTTCTCCGCTGCATTTATTTATCATACTGGTATCAGCGGTTTGGAAGGAGCTGCAATTGCAGCAGTTGGCGCCTTAACCGGATTTATTCCTTTGCTGCTGCTTCATCTTGCCCGAGGAATAGGTGCTGGCGACGTAAAGCTGTTTGGCGCATTGGGAGCTTGGGTGGGAGTATGGTTGGTGCTGCAGATGATGTTTTATGCCATCTTATATGCTGGTGCAATTGGCGTGTTTCTTGTCATTGTAAATCGTGCATTCGGGAAAAGAATGGCTGCTGATGTAACGGCATTTGTTGTGCCAGTGGCAGGGGATAGGAAGCTTCAGTGGCTGCAATGGGCGGAATCAGGTAAAAAGTTTCCGTTTATGTTGGCGGTTGCACCCGCTGCTGTTACGGTATGGTCCATTTTCAGCTAAGTTTTCATGTTACAAGGGGGAATTTGAGAAATGAAAAGCTTTCGGATTGATTTTGCTATGAATCAGTCGCATGAGATGATTATTGATCGAGAGAGCGGCTTGTATAGAAGCGAGCTTGATGAAATTGAGCTTCATATGCTTCATAGCGAGCGAATTCCCTATCTGCTGCCTATTGATTGGTTCGAGCTGGATAGCAAGGTTACATTCCGATACAAGCTTTCAGGAATGAGAATGCTTTTGCACAGACTGCAGCAACAGCAGCTCTCGATGGAGCAATACTACATGCTAATATTAGGCGTTGCGGATGCGTTATTCGAATGTAGGCATTATATGCTGCGGCCAGAGGGCTGTCTGCTTGATGAACAATATATTTTTATTGGAGAAAAGCTTCATGATATACGGCTTGCTTATATTCCAATAATGGAGGGGACTGCTGAACAAACAAAAGGAGCGGGCGATCTCTTGGCGTTAATTGTACGTTTCACCTCTTATGTAGACCGCATTGATGGGGAAGGATTAAAGCGTGTGCTTCAGCATTTCGGCAAGAGATGGCCTCTTGAAGAGCTGCGGGCGACGCTGTTGGAATTGATAGGGGAAGCTTTATCTTCATCGAACCAGCGATACGAGGCAATAGAGAAGCCGGAGATGCAGCAAGCAGCAAAACCTGCTCCAACGCAAAAAAATCCACTATTAGATTGGCAGCAGCGATCTGAGTTGACGAATAGCGATGAAAAAGGGCGGGTTCAAATACCAAACCCTTCATTGCGTTCATACTCCGCCCCTATAATGGAGGAGTTTAAGGATCATGAATTATTTTCAAAACATTATGCTGACCCTTTGGATAGGGAAGCGGATGAGCCGGAAACAAAGAAAAAATGGATCGGAACAGCAATTATTGTCGTAGCACTTGCATGTGTTTGGCGATTTGTTTATTTTGAAGCTGTTGGTAGGCAGAGCTTACTGATCAGCTCGGGCATTTCCTTGCTGTTATTAGCAGCCGTTATGCTAGTTTGGAAAAAGAAAACAAATGACGAAGCAGACTACGACGAATCGAAAAAAATGATAGAAGAGGCATCGTTCCACTCTGGACTATTTCCAGGGCTTAGTCGTGCTCATGCAAATGATGATTCTGTCGAGGCGCCAGCTATTAAACCGCCAGAGGATCAGAGCGAATTATTCGAGTCTCAGTCGGCGGCCTCGCTGCATGTTGTTGCAGCAAATCCCGTTTCTCATATAGCAGAACCAACAGTATTGCTAGGAAATAATCAGTCATTGGGGGGGTTAGGTGAATCGTCAGTATGGCTCCAAAGGAGATGGAAGAGTCAGGAGAACAGGATAGAATTACAAGAAGGAAGCTTTAAAATTGGGCGTTCGGGAGAGCAGGTGAGTTATGCAGAGGGGGCAAGCGGTATATCGCGGCTTCATTTGGAAATTGAAATCTTAGAGGGTGAATATAAAGCGAAAGACTTAGGTTCCCGGAATGGGAGCCTGCTAAATGGACAAATGATGATCCCTTATAAAAGCTATAAGCTATCGATAGGAGATGTCATCCATCTTGCAGGCGAGCAAGGACCAGCGTATGTGCTGAAATCGGAATAAGAAATGAAGCTAACCTTGTCCTACAAGTTCTTCCATTGCACTATTAACCGTTGGATAGCGGAACACAAACCCGTTTTCAAGCGCTCTGCTTGGCAAAGCTCGCTGTCCGTCTAATAGAAGTGTGGACATTTCACCAAATAATGTTCGCATCACAAAAGCTGGAACCGGGAACCAATGAGGCCGGCCCATTGCTTTGCCAATGGCTCGACCAAATGAATCATTTGTTACAGGTTCAGGTGAAGAAGCATTGATGGGTCCTTCAATAAAGTTGTTGTCCAAAATAAATAGGATTAGCCGAATCATATCCTCGAGATGGATCCAAGATAACCATTGTTTGCCGCTGCCGATCTTACCTCCGCCGAACAAGCGATAAGGCATAGCCATTAAAGGAAAAGCACCTTCCTTTTTGTCTAGAACAACGCCCACACGAAGCTTAACAAGCCGCTCAGCTGGTATGCTGTCTGCGGCCTGTTCCCATTTCTGAACGACTTCGGATAAAAAATCGGTAACTTTTGTCGAGCTTGATTCATCAAAAATACCGTCTGCTGATATGCCATACGCAGAAATGCCGGATGCATTAATGACAAGCGGTGGCTTGCGATCGAGTGATTGCACAAGCTTTGAGATGCGGGCGGCTGCTGTTAGTCTTGAGTCCATGACACGCTTCTTGGCAGCTTGATTCCATCTTTGATTAATGGATTCACCTGTGAGATTGACTATGGCATCTATGCCTTCCAGCAAAGCAGGAGCAGCTTCGAGTTCATCCCAAGTTAATTGGTTAAACCCAGTGCGATTGGATTGATTTTTAGAACTAGTTCTGGAAATAATCCATACCTCATCATTTCTCTCAAGCAAAGCCTTGGTAAGCGCACTTCCGATAAACCCAGTTCCTCCAGCTATTGCAACCCGCATCCTCGTTCGCTCCTTCAATTCACCCATTACTTCAGTTCATTGATTACTTAATTTCTTCAATTTTAACTAACCAATTTTGTTTGAGGGTCGCTTCACCTTCAATGGCTATTTCCGAATACTCAAATTTCACTTTTGCATCGTCCGGCAATGCTTCTAACGTGCTTTTTTGGTCATCTGTTACTTGAAGTGCAATTGCACCGGCAGCTGTTTCTATTTCTATAGAGTGCGAGTCGCTTAGACCGCTATAAATACCTTCATTCACTTTGTTTGGCGCTGCTGGATCCTCGATCGTACCGTCGTTGTTTGTTGCAGTATCTGTCGGTTCCGGTGAAGAAAGATCAGGATCAATGACACCATTATCTTCTGGCAACTGAGTAATAACTGGTCCGTCGGTTGGACTGCCTTGCTGTTCGTTTCCTGCATTAGTATTGCCACCGCCACATGCGGATGTTGCGAGCATAACAGCGAGAAGAACGGCTCCTGCTGTAGCTGCTTTTTTGTTTCTTCTTCGCTTCGATGAGTTCATCATGAGAACCACCTCCTGTATTTAATAACGAAATAGATGAGTATTAGGTTACATTTTTATATATAACCATAAAATACGAGTATGAAGCATGTATATAAGGGGGGCATTAATTGATGATTAAATATAAATAAGTTTAAGCCGCACTGATGCGGCTTAAACTTATTTATTAAGTAGATGCTTATAGGGAGTATAGTCGATTCCTTGACGGTCAAGAAAAGTAACAAGACTACGGTAATCACGTTTAGGAGTTGCTCGTATGTAACCTTCGATACAATGCTCGCGCGTAACGGATGATGCGCCATGTTCAATCGCCACTTGACCAATCTTGGCTGCGATAGAATGTTTAGCTATATCACGAAAAGCGCTTGGCACTGGGGAAACAAGCTCGTCCAGCAAACTTTTGGAATCATCATTCCACATGCTGCGACTGCGATCTACCCAGTAGTTTTGCCAATCGAGCTTAGACTTGCCGTCTCGCATCGGAAGCACCTTGAGAAATTTTCGAAACATGAAAAATCCGCCAATCGACATAGCCGCAACCATGACGACCGCCCAAAAAACGATAAAATACATAAACCAGTCGGGGGCAACTTTCATACGTGTCTTTCACCTCAATAATGAATTATACCGTATTCCTAGATTTATTTCGACATTCCTTGTAAAATAAGGTTTGATCAACCGAAAGGGGCGTAATATTTATGTTGAAAATAGGTTCCCATGTATCATTTTCGGACAAGGGGCTGCTCACTGCAGCACAAGAAGCAGTATCGTATGGCTCAAGTACATTTATGATCTACACCGGCGCACCTCAAAATACAAGAAGGAAGCCGATCGATTCGTTATATATTGAAGAAGGAAAAGCGCTTATGGAGCAATCCGGTATTAATGAGATCGTGGTTCACGCGCCTTATATTGTGAATCTTGGCTCATATAAGGATTCTACGTACGAGCTTGCGGTTTCTTTTTTACAAGAAGAAATTCGCCGTACCGATTACATCGGTGTACGTAATATTGTTCTTCATCCAGGTGCCTATACGGACAAGGATGCAGAATATGGCATCGCTCGTATAGCTGAAGGCTTGAATGAAGTGCTTGCAGGCACAAAAGAAACGAATGTTAACATCGCCCTAGAGACGATGGCAGGCAAAGGCACAGAAATTGGCCGCAGCTTCGAAGAGCTTGCGGCGATTATTGACAAAGTTCAGGATAACGAACGGTTAACTGTATGTATGGATACTTGCCACATGCATGATGCTGGTTACGACCTTGTTCATGATCTGGACGGCGTTCTTGAGCAGTTCGATCGTGTTGTTGGATTAAACCGCGTTGCCGTTGTTCACGTGAACGATAGCAAGAACTCACGCGGTGCTGGTAAAGACAGACATGCTCCAGTTGGCGCAGGCTGGCTTGGTCACGATGCCATTCAAAGAATCGTTGAACATGAAGGCCTTAAGGGGCGTCCATTTATACTGGAAACGCCTTGGATTGGCAAGGAAGACAAGACTGAACGTCCGATGTATGAAGCGGAGATCGCTTTGCTGAGCGGCAATGGCAGAGCTCGCTTAGGTGAAAGCTTCTTTGAAGATGTGGAGCGCCTGCATCATTTCTTCGGCAAGCAAGAAATTGATTCCAGAGGTTTTGTACTCTCTACTTGGGATTTGCTAAAAAATGATGCAAAAGCAAAAAAAGCAGACCCGCGCGAGCCGATGGAGCGTCTGTTCGATCTTGTAATGGCAGGCGAAGCATTGCCGGCAGGACTAACAGAAGAACAAATCAATCAGCGTATTACGGCTTGGTTTGGCGGCAAAGAGCTGCTTGCTAGACTTTAATTAAAGTTAACATTAATTCATATAGATCATTGCGAAAGGAAGTTTGAAGTCCATGTCATCACCATCCACCCCATCTGAAATAACCGTTGAAGCAGGTGGAAAGAGCGGGCGTGCGCGCATGCTTATTTCTTGTCCGGACCGCCCGGGCATCGTAGCTGCTGTTTCTCATTTTTTATATGAGCACGGGGCTAACATCGTTCAATCGGATCAATATACGATGGACCCGGAAGGCGGAATGTTTTTCATCCGTTTTGAATTTGATCTAGTTGATCTGGACAAGGAGCTTCCACTTCTCATGGAGGACTTCACCAGAGTAGCCGATCGGTTTGATATGAAATGGCATACATTCCGTGCCAGCCGCAAGAAACGTCTTGCTGTATTCGTTTCGAAAGAGGATCACTGCTTGCTAGAGCTGCTTTGGCAGTGGAAGGCAGGGGATCTTGATGCCGATATTTCAATGGTTATAAGCAACCACCCTGATATGCGCGAACTGGTCGAATCCTTTGGCATTCCGTATTACCATATCCCAGTTACAGCGACTACAAAAGAAGAAGCCGAGCGCAAGCAAATGGAAGTTGTTGCAGATAAAGCGGATATCATTGTATTGGCGCGTTACATGCAAATCATTTCGCCAAAGTTCATTGAACAATTTCCAAATCGGATCATTAATATTCACCACTCATTCCTACCCGCTTTCGTTGGGGGCAAGCCTTATGCGCAGGCTTATACACGCGGCGTAAAAATTATCGGTGCGACAGCGCATTATGTAACAGAAGAATTAGACGGCGGGCCGATTATCGAGCAGGATGTTCAGCGCGTCAGCCACCGTGACAACGTCGATGATTTGAAAAGAATCGGTCGGACAATTGAACGGGTCGTTCTCGCAAGAGCTGTGAAATGGCATATTGAAGATCGTGTAATCGTGCATAATAATAAAACTGTTGTATTCAACTAACTGTATTTTTAT
Organism: Paenibacillus sp. 2TAB26; assembly: GCF_052115145.1. NCBI lineage: Bacteria > Bacillati > Bacillota > Bacilli > Caryophanales > Paenibacillaceae > Paenibacillus > Paenibacillus sp. 2TAB26. The sequence goes on along the minus strand of NZ_JBFRGC010000009.1, from coordinate 312,893 downwards.
GCGAATATTCTATTTTTTTTAATGGAAAACAAGCATGCAGAGTGATACAATATTCAAAGTTATTGCGTACTGGTATGACGCTGTATCGTTGTTTTTAGAAACCATATAACGAGATGAAATTAGACAAGCTTAGACCATAGGAGGAAATTGTAATGTCAGTCACACAAAAGTCGGTTGAACAGCTTTCTATCGATACGATCCGTACACTTGCGATCGATTCCATCGAGAAAGCGAAATCAGGTCACCCTGGTATGCCAATGGGCGCTGCTCCAATGGGCTATCAATTATTTGCAAAAAATATGAAGCATAATCCATCGAACCCTACTTGGGTAAACCGTGATCGTTTTGTTTTGTCTGCGGGTCATGGCTCTATGCTGCTTTACAGCTTGCTTCACCTCTCCGGTTATGATCTGCCGATGGAGGAATTGAAAAACTTCCGTCAATGGGGCTCCCTAACACCAGGACACCCTGAGTTTGGCCACACGGCTGGCGTTGATGCAACAACGGGTCCACTTGGACAAGGTATCGCTATGGCGGTTGGTATGGCAATTGCGGAAGCACAGCTGGGTGCTACTTACAATAAAGAAGGCCACGAGCTTATTAACCACTTCACATACTCCATTTGCGGCGACGGCGACTTGATGGAAGGCGTCTCTCATGAGGCTGCATCCTTCGCAGGCCACCTGCAGCTCGGCAAATTGGTCGTTCTATATGATTCCAACGATATTTCGCTTGATGGCGAATTGAGCCTTTCTTATTCCGAGAGCGTTCAAAAACGTTTTGAAGGCTACGGCTGGCAAGTGCTTCGCGTAGAAGATGGAAACGATCTAGATGCTTTGTCCAAAGCCGTTGCTGAGGCGCAAGCAGATCTATCCAAACCAACTTTGATCGAAGTAAAAACAGTAATCGGCTATGGCAGCCCGAACAAAGGCGGAAAAGGCGGACATGCTGGTCCTCACGGATCACCGCTTGGTGCTGATGAGACAAAATTGACGAAACAAGCTTACGGTTGGTCTGAAGAGCTTCAGTTCCACGTGCCTGACGAAGTTCGCGCTCACTTTGCAGATGTGAAAAGCAGCGGCGAGCAAGCAAATGCACAATGGGATGCAAGCTTCGCAGCTTATAAAGAAGCTTTCCCTGAGCTTGCAGCTCAGTTCGAGCTTGCTATCTCTGGCGCAATGCCTGAGGGCTGGGATGCTGACCTTCCTGTATACACAACTGCGGACAACGCGGTTTCAACTCGTGTAGCTTCAGGAAATGCACTTAACGGTCTTGCGAAAAACGTTCCGACTATTTTCGGCGGATCGGCTGACCTTGAGAGCTCGACAATGACTCATCTGAAAGGTTTGACGCAGTTCAAACCAGGCAGCTACGATGGCCGCAATCTTTATTACGGCGTACGTGAATTCGGTATGGCTGCTGCCATGAACGGTATTGCTCTTCACAGTGGTTTGAAAGTATTCGGCGGTACGTTCTTCGTATTCACAGATTACCTTCGTCCTGCTGTTCGTCTTGCTGCATTGATGAAGCTGCCTGTCGTTTATGTATTGACGCATGACAGTATCGCAGTTGGCGAAGACGGTCCTACACATGAGCCTATTGAACAGCTTGCTTCGATTCGCATCATTCCTGATCTAACGGTTATCCGTCCAGCTGATGGCAACGAGACTTCCGCTGCATGGGCTTATGCTGTAGAGAACACTGGCAATCCAGTAGCGCTTGTGCTTACTCGCCAAAACTTGCCGATTCTTGAAGGCACAGTGAACGGTGTTCATGAAAACCTGCGCCGCGGCGCATACGTTGTATCTGATGCAGCAAATGGCAAGCCGCAAGCACAAATTCTTGCAACGGGCTCCGAGGTTCAACTTGCTGTTGCAGCTCAAAAAGCTCTTGCAGAAGAGGGCATTCAAGTACGTGTTGTCAGCATGCCAAGCTGGGATTTGTTCGAGAAGCAATCGAAGGAATACAAAAATTCCGTCATTCTTCCTGAAGTTAAAGCCCGCCTTGCGATTGAAATGGCTCATCCATTTGGCTGGGAGCGTTACACAGGAGATCAAGGCGATATTCTTGCTATCGACCGTTTTGGCGCATCAGCACCTGGCGATCGAGTAATCAAAGAGTATGGCTTTACGGTCGAAAACGTTGTTAGCAAAGTGAAAGCATTGCTGTAATAGCTTGTTCAATAGATCATCAAAGCTTTAGCATCCGATATATAAGGGAGATTACGTCTACGATGTCTCAATTCGAAAATGTATCGATCGTCAAGAAGGCAAATGTTTACTTCGACGGTAAAGTAACAAGCCGCGCTGTACTGTTCGCTGACGGCACCAAAAAAACACTCGGCATCATGCTGCCAGGTGACTATGAGTTTGGAACAGACTGCGTTGAAATCATGGAAATTTTGGCTGGCGATTTGAAGGTGCTACTGCCTGGTGAAACCGAGTGGCTGCACATTCAAGGCGAAGGCGAATTCACTGTGCCTGCGAACACAAAATTCAAGCTTCAGGTTGCTGAAGTTTCGGATTATTGCTGCTCGTATATTTACGAGTAAGCACTAAATATTGAAAAAAAGGCTTCTTCGCTTCGGCGAAGAAGCCCTTTTTTTTGTTCGTTCGCAGCATTGACTTATAATATTCGTTAATTCGTGACAAAACTTGTTCAAAGCGAATTGTTTTGAGGTGTAGAATCGGATAAAGTTAATTTATATGCACCGTATTCCATGACTGGAGGATTTTTTGGATGAAGGAAAGAAACTATACACCGCTCATATCGATCTTAACAATCGTCCTTGTCGGGCTGATAGCTGTTTTGTTTTTTCTGCCGGCGTACGAGGGAGAAATTCACTTTGACGTAACGATTTTGCCATTGCTGAATGCGATTTTTAACTGCTTTACTTTTATTGCACTCTGCATAGCGCTAACGGCGATTATGAAAAAAAATGTTCGGATGCACCGTGCTTTCATCGGCGCTGCATTTGTCTCCACAACGTTGTTCCTAATTTCCTATGTAGCGTATCATTATCTAACGGAATCAACGAAATACGGAGGAGAAGGCATTCTTCGCTCGATTTATTTCTTCATCCTCATTACACACATCCTGCTAGCGATTGTTGTCGTTCCTCTAGCCCTAATATCGGTTGTACGCGGGCTGCAGATGAAAGTGGAGAAGCATCGAAAAATTGCTAGATGGACGATGCCGATTTGGCTGTATGTAAGTCTTACTGGCGTAATTGTTTACTTAATGATCTCGCCATATTATTAAGCAGTATTTCAATGAAAAAGGGGTTGTCCACAGTGATTCATACACGCGGACAACCCCTTTTTAAATTAATCCAGTCCGCTAAGCTTGCGGCCGATCCATTGCTCGTAAGCTTGGCCTACGCTCGACATATCAAGCTGGCTTAGTCCCATTGCATCACCAATTTGGAATAGGCTCTTCGTTGCTTCCAGCAGAGGAGTCGGCACATGCAGACTGTCCGAGAGGGCAGAGGATAACCTTAAATCCTTTAACATCAGCTCGAGCGAAAATTGAACGTCGTAATTGCCTTCAAGCAGCTTTGGTCCCTTCATTTCAGCTGCCCTGCTTGCTGCACCGCCAGATTGAACGAGCTCGACGAACGAGCTGCCGTCAATGCCACCGCTTGCTGCTATCGCCATGCCTTCTGCAAGTGCCACAACGTTGATGCCAACAATCGTATTGTGGGCGAGCTTGGCAATGGAGCCGCTGCCGCTTGGGCCCATTGGAATGACTTTACGTCCCATAGCGAGCAAAACGTCTTGGACTTCTTCAATCTTGCCTGCATCGCCGCCAGCCATAAATACGAGTGTACCGCCTTCAGCGGCTGGCTTGCTGCCTGTAACCGGCGCATCTAGGAATACTGATCCAATAGTATCCGCCGCTGCGGCAAGCTCCTTAGCAAGCGTTGGAGATATCGTGCTGCTGTCAATTAGCGTAATGCCTGCGCGAGCACCTGCAAAAATACCGTTTTCGCCAAAGTAAACTTCACGGATTGCAGCATCATTACTAATCATTGTAATGACGATTTGTGCAGCACGCGCAACGTCAGCCGGTGATTCAAGCTCAGAGGCACCTAAGGCGAGCAAGGACTCTGCTTTGCCAGGAGTTCGATTATAAACGACAACTTCAAATCCTTTGCGCAATAAATTAGCAGCCATTCCCATTCCCATTACGCCTAACCCGATAAATCCGATCTTCTTCATAATCATATCCTCCACTTTGAATCGATTTTTGTTTAATTATACAGACACTTCATTAATTTTTCATCGTTTGTTGCTTGTTTTTATAAGGCAAATCCGATATTGTAGATGCTAAGTTGAAAAGCATTTTCAGGTGTAGAAGCCACATTGGTTTACAACATTCTAGGAGGTTTCCATTTACATGAGCAAAACAGTTCAGTTTGACTACAGCAAGGCTTTAGCATTCGTTGGCCAGCATGAAATCGATTATTTGACAGAATCCGTTCGTCTCGCACACGAGCAATTACATAACGGAACAGGTACAGGATCAGATTACCTTGGTTGGATCGATCTTCCGACTAACTACGATAAAGAAGAGTTCGCTCGCATTCAAAAGGCTGCTGAGAAGATCAAATCGGATTCCGAAGTTCTAATCGTTATCGGTATCGGTGGATCTTACCTTGGTGCACGTGCAGCTATTGAGGCGCTGTCGCACTCGTTCTATAATATTTTGCCAAAAGAACAACGTAAAACACCGCAAGTTTTGTTTGCCGGCAACAACATCAGCTCGACCTATGTGACTCACCTTTTGCAATTGGTTGAAGGCCGCGACTGGTCGATTAATGTAATTTCGAAGTCAGGCACGACAACTGAGCCTGCGATTGCATTCCGCGTATTCCGTGCTGCACTTGAGAAACAATACGGCAAAGAAGAAGCGCGCAAACGCATTTACGCAACGACAGACAGCGAGAAGGGCGCACTGAAGAAGCTTTCCTCTGAGGAAGGTTATGAATCGTTTATTATTCCTGACGATGTTGGCGGTCGCTATTCTGTGCTTACAGCAGTAGGCTTGCTGCCAATTGCAGCTGCAGGCATCAATATCGAATCTATTATGCAAGGTGCAGCAGACGCATCCAAAGAATACAGCAACCCTAATCTTGCAGAAAACGAAGCTTACCAATATGCAGCAGCACGCAACGCGCTGTACCGCAAAGGTAAAGTGACTGAAATTCTCGTTAACTACGAGCCATCGCTTCACTTCGTTTCCGAGTGGTGGAAACAGCTGTTTGGCGAAAGCGAAGGCAAAGACTTCAAAGGAATCTTCCCAGCAGCTGTAGATTTCTCGACAGATCTGCACTCGATGGGTCAATTTATCCAAGAGGGTAACCGCAATATTTTTGAAACTGTTATTCAAGTTCAAGAAGTGTCTGAGCATATCGCTATCGAACACGATGCAGCGGATCTTGATGGCCTCAACTTCTTGACAGGCAAAACGATGGATTTCGTTAACAAGAAGGCTTTTGAAGGAACGCTTCTTGCTCATACGGATGGACAAGTTCCGAACTTTATCGTCAACATCAAAGACATGACGCCATACACATTCGGCTATCTTGTGTATTTCTTCGAAAAAGCATGCGGAATCAGCGGTTACTTGATGGGTGTTAATCCATTTGACCAACCGGGTGTTGAAGCATACAAAAAGAACATGTTCGCTTTGCTTGGCAAACCGGGCTTCGAGAAAGAAAAAGCCGAGCTGGAAGCAAGGCTGTAATCAACCGGCTTGAACGGTATACGGGAGTCATAGCCTATGCTTGAGAAGTATAGAACAGTCAGGTCGCAGGCTAGTGCAGAGATCGTCATCAAAAAATCGCGGTTCATCGGGTATGCGAAGCCAGTGGAAACCGAAGAGGAAGCTGTTGCATTCATCAATGAGATTAAGCAGCTGCATAAGCAGGCGACCCATAACTGCTCAGCTTATATGGTGGGGGAGCGAGACCAGTTCCAGAAGGCATCGGATGATGGTGAGCCAAGCGGTACAGCGGGCAAGCCGATTCTCGAGGTTATCAAGCATAAGGGGCTTAAAAATGTCGCTGTCGTTGTGACGCGATATTTTGGAGGCATTATGCTCGGAGCAGGCGGTCTCGTTAGAGCTTATACGGATGGTGCTGTAGCTGGCATTGAAGCAGCAGATGAAATCGTCAATGTGCTTCACCGCGAAGTATTTGTTGATGTGGACTACACTTGGTATGGCAAGCTGGAAAATGAGCTGCATACGAAAGGTACACGCGTTGGCGGGACGGATTTTATCGATCGTGTCATCGTGCGCTGCCTGCCGGAAGATCCTGAAGCAGATGCTTTTATCGCTTGGGTAACCGATCTAACACAAGGACAAGCGATCCTCTCCGAAGGAGAAAAGGTTTATTATATTGAAGGCGAATAAGAAGAAGAGGAGTATCGGCTTAGGCTGATACTCCTCTTCTTTGTACTCAGAGGCATGCGTAACGAACAATCATAAGAAAAAGCTATAAAAGCGATAAGATTTTCCAAATTTATTATTGACTTAATCCCAGTTTGGATGCTACATTATCAATACCTAGTATCTTAATAGGAATTATGTTTTTAATTGTTTTGTTACACCTACGGCACGAGCCGATGGTCTGGAGGTAAAGTCACAGTGAATGCTTTGTTTCGTGGTAAAGGGTGGAGTTTTGGTTTTCGAAGCACCATAATGCTTTATTTTGTCATCTTAATTATTTTACCAATCGTTGGCATTTACACGCAATCATTTTCGCTTGGATGGACCCCTTTCTGGGAAAGCGTATCCGATCCACTGGCTTGGAAAGCGGTGCTGCTTACAGTAAAGTTGGCTGTTATCGCAACGATACTCAATATGTTTTTGGGGACGATGATCGGATGGGTGCTTATTCGTTACCGTTTTCCCGGACGTCGTTTGCTCAACAGTCTAGTTGACTTGCCGTTTGCATTACCTACAGCAGTAGGCGGACTTATGATCTTGCTTCTGCTAGGGCCTAATAGTTTAGTAGGCGGCCTAGCCCAAAAGATTGGCATCGAAATCGTGTTCCATGAGCCGGCAATTGTTGTCGCTATGCTGTTCGTTACCTTTCCTTTTGTTATTCGTGCCATTCAGCCTTTACTTGAGGAAATGGATAAATCAGAGGAAGAAGCAGCCTATACGCTAGGCGCAACGCGCGCGAAAACGTTTTTTAGCGTTATTTTTCCTACGATGCTGCCAGGAATTTTGAGCGGCGCTATGCTGGCTTTCTCCCGCGGAATTGCGGAGTTTGGCGCAGTTGTGCTCGTTGCAGGCAATATTCCAGGCAAGACGTTAATTGCCTCCGTTTATATTTTTGGAGAAATTGAAAGCAGTAATCCGCAGGGAGCCGCCGCTGTATCGGTGCTGCTGCTCACGCTATCCTTCCTCATCTTATGGACGGTCAACCTCATTCAAGGCAGGAGGGGCGACCTATGATGAGAAGATTGTGGATTACATTAACTTATATTATTTTTGGATTGCTGCTCATCGCGCCATTGATCAAAATCTTTACAGGCTCTTGGGCAGATGGCTGGAGCGGCTTTATAGAAGGCATTACTAGGCCGCAGTCGCTGCATGCTCTTATGATGACGGGAATTATCGTTGTTGTCGTTACAGCCTTAAATACGTTGTTTGGCATTATGCTAGCAATGTATCTCGTCCGGGCCGAATGGATTGGGAAAAGGATGAAGCGGCTGCTTAACAGCTTAGTCGATTTGCCCTTTGCGGTATCACCAGTTATCGGCGGTTTGATGATCGTTCTTATTTTGGGACCTAATACAATTATCGGTGCATTGTTTGAGGATGCGGGCTTCAAAATCGTCTATGCGCTGCCAGGGATGATCTTAGCGACATTGTTCGTCACATTCCCGCTAATGGTACGCGAGGTTATGCCCGTGCTGCAGGAGATTGGAGCACAGCAGGAGGAAGCGGCATCAACGCTCGGCGCTTATTCCTGGTACACGTTCTGGAAAGTAACTTGGCCATCGATTCGGTGGGGTGTTATCTACGGCGTAGTATTGACTGTTGCACGGTCACTGGGAGAATTCGGAGCTGTACTCGTCGTCTCCGGCAATATTATGAATAAAACACAAACAGCCACTACACTCGTTTATCAAGATGTTGAAAATTTTAACGTTGTTGCCGCCAATGGCGTGGCTCTAGTTCTTGCGGCATTTTCAGTTGGACTGCTGCTGCTAATGGAATGGGCGAAAAAACGAAAGGAAGTGCATTAAGCCATGCATATTGAAGTACGGAACTTGAATAAAAACTTTGGCGATTTTCATGCAGTGAAGGATGTAAGCTTTGAAATCGAAAAAGGTCATCTGATCGGCTTGCTCGGACCGAGCGGCGGTGGTAAAACGTCCATACTTCGAATGCTGGCGGGGCTCGAGTCTCCTTCCTCAGGCGATATTCTGTTCCACGGCAAACGTGTGAATGATCTTCCGCCGCAGGAGCGCGGCATCGGTTTCGTATTTCAAAACTATGCGCTCTTCAAGCATATGACCGTATATGACAATATCGCATTTGGCTTAAAGGTGAAGAAGCAATCGAAGGAGCAAATTCGCGAGCGCGTTATGTACTTGGTAGAGCTTACGGGGCTAAAAGGTTTCGAGCATCGTTACGCCCATCAGCTGTCAGGAGGCCAACGCCAACGGGTTGCTTTCGCTAGAGCGCTCGCGCCTGAGCCGCAGCTGCTGCTCCTCGATGAGCCGTTTGCTGCTATCGATGCGAAGATTCGGACCGAGCTTCGCACATGGCTTAAAGAAATGATTGAGCGTGTCGGCATCACATCGATATTCGTTACGCATGATCAAGAGGAAGCGATTGAAGTTGCCGATGAGATCATGATTATAAGCAAAGGCAAGCTAGAGCAAAAAGGCAGCCCATGGGACATTTACAAAAATCCAGAGACACCGTTTGTAGCAAGCTTTATTGGCGAATCTACTATTGTAGACAATATCGCGGAGCTTAAAGGTTTTGAGGATGCAGCGAGCCGTCCGGGCACCAAAGCGCTTATCCGGCCTGAATATATTGAGATTGGCAAACCGGGCGAGATCAAGCTGGCTTCAGCTACGCTTGCCGGTAAAGTAAAACAGCTACATTTCCGCGGCAGCGAGTGGATGGTTGAGCTGCTTGTTGGCGATACGAAGCTGATTACGTACCGTTCGCTGGAGCAAGAAGTGCTCCATCCCGGAGATGAGGTAAGGGTGCTCGTCCATCGGGCTTATTTATTCAATGACAACGAAAGCTGGATTGCGGAAAATAAGCTGAAGGTTGACCCCATGCCTATTCATATTTAACCAATATGCTACGTAGAAAGAGTTGTATGCGAATATGAAAATCAATCTGGTAACAAGTCAGCGCATGCTCGTGCTGCTGCTTGCTGCGGTTATGCTGATCGTATCGGCTGGCTGCAGTAAAGAGGAGCAGACGAGTAACCATGCGGCTGGGTCTACCGTACAGGACGGCGATGTTACACTTGTAATCGGTGCGTATTCGGTAGTGAAGGATGCTTTCGCGGATTTGCTGCCTGCATTCCAAAAGTATTGGCTGCAGGAGACAGGGCAAAAGGTCGTATTTCAGGAATCGTATGAGGCTTCAGGCACGCAGGCCAGGGCGATCGCTGGAGGTTTTGAAGCCGACGTTGCCGTGTTAGCTATGGAAGGTGATCTCGACAAAATAGCGAAAGCGGGTTTCATTACGCATGACTGGAAGGCACAGAGCAATAATGGCATGATCACGAACTCCATCGTTGTATTGGGGACTCGTACTGGCAATCCGCTCGGAATTAAGGATTGGAATGATTTAACACGCGAGGGTGTGAAGGTGCTGTATCCGAATCCGAAGACTTCCGGCGGCGCACAGTGGGACATTAATGCCATATATGGCGCTGGCCTTAAGCAGTCAGAGGAGCAGACGGGTACAAAGGATGCCGAATATGCGAAGCATTTTCTAAAAGCAGTCCATGCCAATGTGGAATCGCTTGATAAGAGCGGTCGCGCATCGATGGCAGCCTTCGAATATGGTGTAGGCGATGTCATCGTCACTTACGAGAACGAGCTGCTCGCTCGAATTAAGAAAGGCGTCAAGTATGACATCGTTGTTCCAAAAGACACGATATTGATCGAGAATCCAGCAGCGATCGTGGATAAAAATGCGGATAAGCATGGCGTTCGCAAGGTAGCCGAGGCTTTTATTGCCTTTTTGCAAACGGAGCAGGCACAGCGGCTTTTCGTGGATCATGGATTCCGCTCCGTAGACAAGAAGGTAGCTGAGGGTACGAAAGACCGTTATGTGGTGCCGGAAGGATTGTTTGACATTTCTTACTTAGGCGGCTGGTCTGAGGTTAGAGAAAACCTTTATTCCAAAAAAGGTGTCTGGTATCAAGTGCTCGCTGATCTTTAATACGATGTGTGAGGAAAGTTCTTAATAAACCTCTGTGCTTTATGTCTCTCGTTTAAACGAGAGGCATAGGGTGCAGAGGTTTTTTTGATGAAAGCATGATGCTGCCATCGACTAAACGAAATATGAGCGATTTGTTTACGATTGTTAAAATAAGTCTAAAAGATGCTGGGGAGCAGGCAAAGTTTCCGGGCTTTTTTTGTGCGTAAAGGCACTTCATGGGCCGAACGTACTAAAAATGCTACTCCGCTGCGAATGATGTAGAAACGAGAGAAGCAAGGGCAAGGGGGAGAAATGATGAAAAATACTCAAACATTGAACAAGAAAAAGAAAAGGATTAAATACTTTTTGATCATAAGTATAGCTTTGTTGATCATCGTTGCTTTGGGCGGATGGGGGGCATTTCGTTACCTGATCGGCAAGCAGGATATTGGACAGCTTGAGGTGCCGCTGCCGGCAGCTACGATTTTGTATGATCAGCACGGTACGGAAGCCACCCGTATTTCTTTCAATAAAATTGATGAGATTGCCTATGAAGACATACCAAAACATATGGTTGATGCCGTTGTTGCGGTAGAGGACAGACGTTACTTCGAGCACGAAGGAATGGATATGCGGGCAATTAGCCGAGCGATTTGGACAAATATAACATCAGGCGGGACAGTACAGGGCGGAAGCACGATAACACAGCAGCTCGCGAAAAATGTCTTTTTGTCGCAGGAGAGAACCTGGTCGCGGAAGTGGGATGAGCTGCTTTTGGCGAAAAAGATTGAGGAAAGCTACAGCAAAGAGGATATTATGGAGAAGTACCTCAACCAGATCTACTATGGTGATGGAGCATGGGGAATCGATAGAGCGGCGCATACGTATTTTGGCAAGCAGCCAAATCAGCTTAGCGTAGCGGAGGCAGCGCTGCTAGCTGGTCTAATCAAGGCGCCATCCGCCCTAACTCCTTATAAACATCTAGAAAAAGCGGTTGATCGAAGAAATGTGGTTCTTCAGCTTATGAAAGATCAAGCGCTGATTAGCGAGGATATATATAATAAGGCCATTCATGAGCCTGTGAAATTACTGAGCGCAAAGCCTAATCGAGTAGATGATATCAACTATCCTTATTATGTGGACCAGATCATTCGTGAGGCGATGACGCAATATGGGTTATCGGAAAATGAAGTGCTGCAGGGCGGACTTCGAATCTATACCGCTTTGAATACGAAAATGCAGCAGTCGGCGGAACAGGTGTATGCGAAGGAATCTCTATTCCCAAGTAGTGCTGCAGACCAGCTCATTCAAAGCGGTGCTGTTCTAATTGATCCGCGTGACGGCGGAATTCGGGCGATGGTTGGCGGCAGAGGGGAGCAGCCATTTCGCGGCTTTAACCGAGCGACACAGCTAAGCCGTCAGCCAGGCTCAACGATCAAGCCCATCGCTGTATACACGCCTGCGCTGGAGCTTGGCTATAAGCCAAGCGATGATCTAGTTGATGAACCGATCAATATTAACGGCTATGAGCCAAAAAACGCAGACGGCTCCTTTCATGGCAGAGTGTCACTTTATGAAGCGCTTATTAACTCTTACAACATACCTGCTGTGAAGCTGCTTAACGAAATGGGGATTGAAAAAGGAATGGATGCGGCGGCGCGTTTCGGTATTCCTCTGACAGATGAGGATCGCTCGCTGGGGCTTGCGCTCGGCGGTCTTCATCAGGGTGTATCGCCGCTTCAGATGGCCGAAGCTTTTGGCGTATTCGCAAGTGACGGTGTTCGTAATCATGCGCATACCATTACTCGCATCGAATCGGCAGACGGCAGCGTACTAGCTGAATTCAAGCAGAGTGAAGGCAGTGTGAAAGTAACGGAGCCAGAAATTGCCCGAACGATGACAGCTATGTTAGAGGGAGTCATAAAGGATGGGACGGGTACTGCTGCAATGCTTGAAGGCCGCCCAGTTGCAGGGAAATCTGGAACGACACAAATGCTAGGCACGACAGGCTACGGCGCAAAGGACAATTGGTTCGTTGGCTACACTCCGCAGCTTGTAGGCGCGGTGTGGCTTGGGTACGATCAAAGCGACAGCAGCCATTATTTGTCGACGAGCTCAAAGGCTGCGGCTGTTGTCTTTCAAGCTATATTCGCAGATGCATTAAAGGATGAGCCGGTTATACCGTTTCCTAAGGCACCAGATCTTTTGCCGAAGAAGAAGGATAAGGAAAAAGAAAAAAATAATATATCGAACAAAGATGATGATTCTGATAAGAAACGAGATTGGAAAAAGGAAAGGGAAGAAAGAAAAAAACAGAAGGAAAAAGAAAAAGAAAAAGAGAGAAAGAAAGAGAGGCACAAGGATAAAGATAAGGATAAGGATAAAAACTGAGGAATAGGGCGTGATAATGTAAAAGGGAATTGGTGGAATAATAAGACCAACTAGGGTGGATCAAGTTATTAATAATAGAAGTTTATTCAGGAAAAATGCAATTGTTGGACAACCATTGTATAATGAATAGGCTATTAACTATTCTTTCTATGGTTAATTAATTTTCGAATGAAAAAGGGGAGTATTATCCTATGTCAACAATGAATGTATTTGTTACAAACTGGTTGAATCATCGTAAAGTATTGCTTGCTATGCTTGATACTGTACAAAATGAAAACCTCCAATATAAGCCTTGGGAAAAGGCAATGTCGTTGTCAACTCTTGTTCTCCATATCAATGGATCAATGGACATGTTCGCACAAACGGTAAAAAACGGCGTGTTCACGCCACCTTCAACAGCTAAACAAGCTGAAACGATTGAAGAGCTGAAAGCGATCGTAGCAGCAGATACCGCTTCAACGAAAGCATTGCTAGAATCTTTAACGGATGAGCAATTGGAAAAAGAGATCGACTTCCATGGCATGAAAATGGCTGGAATCGTTTTGCTCGAGAATGGCAAGGATCATGAAATTCATCACAAAGGTCAATTGTTCATTTATCTGCGCTTGCTGGGCATCGAAACATTGCCGTTTTTCGTAAGCAGATAATAGGAATTGTATTATAAGGGGAGGAGTTCATACATCAGGCCGTTGGTCTCATGAAGCAACTCCTCCTTTTTATTAACTCCTCCTATCTGGCAACTCCTATCAAATTTATAGAATAGGAATGAAGAGACGATGATCAAAATAAACAGTTCAGAATTGAACGCTGCTTTTCAAGCATTTATTGGCAAGGAAGTTTATATTCATAGTGAAGCGACCTCTTTCGTCTTTGTCCGAAACTTCAAGGTTAGCCTCACTGAAGCTCATATTGCTGGTGAGGGTTCATACCGGATAGCTCTTCGCTTTGATGAGCTTGGCTGGCTGCGTACAGAAGCACTCACCCATTATGAAGTAACGGTGGATGAGAAGCTATTACTGGCGGGTTACGATGATATAGGCAGAATGAACGTTGCTCTGCAGCTTGGAAAGGAGCCGTTTCCGGAATGAGTGAAAAAGCAGTTAAAAAGCTATTAGCTGTGTTTGCGCATCCTGATGATGAATCTTTTATTTGCGGAGGAACATTGGCAAAGTATGCAAGCATGGGAGTTGAAATTACTCTCGTAAGTGCGACAAAAGGCGAAATGGGACGTCGAATGGGAAACCCGCCTTATGTGAATCGAGAGACTATGCCTGATATTCGGGAAAAAGAGCTGCGAAACGCTTGCGAGGCACTTGGCATTCAAAATCTTATTTTTTTTGATATCCGTGACAAGATGGTTGAATTTTACGATTCAGAGAGCCTCATCTCAAAAATAGGCGTACTCATGGATGAGATCAATCCGGATGTAGTCCTTACTTTTCATGAAATTTTAGGCGGACATCCTGATCACTGTGCAATTGGAAAAGCAACAACTACCGCTTTCCACCGCAGCAAGCAGCCGGGTGCGCTCTATTTCATCAGTTTCGGCGATATGATGAATGCTCCGGAACGATTTGGTTACACGAAGCAGGACATTGTCAAAATTGATGTTCGTCATCAGTTAGAAGCTAAGCTTGCTGCGTTTCGTGCGCATCGCTGTCAAACCGAAATGGACGAATGGGTATGGGAAGCAGACAGCGCAGCATTGGCGCATTTTGGCAAGTTTGAGTATTTTATAAAAGGAAATCAAACAATGATCCCAAAAACTGCGGATGATCTTTTTTAAAAAACGTACATACGAAACAGGCAGTCTTCAAGCAGCTTAATCTGCTGAAAGACTGCCTGTTTTTATTTTGTTTAAAACATTGGAAATACATATCGAACAAGAAAGTAGAGAGCCCCGAAGAAGATAATAATGTAGGCAGCATATTTGATGAATGTAGACGCCACTAAACTTGAATCTGATTTTTTTTCAACATGTCTTTCTTCAATCTCTAAATTTTGTTGCCTTGTCGTCATTTGAATCACTCCCTCAGTGAGTTTGATAATATTGAATACCCTTCTGGGGTAATGATGAATCAATGGCGTACAGAAAATCGTTTATATATCGATGTTTTTCGATCATTTCTTGGGAAATAGTCGAGATAGGTAAATGGTAACCTAATCATTTTGTACCATTGAATCTGTCATGAGGAAGATGGATAATAACGGAAATAGCTTTTCTTTTTTTGCAGCGAGTAAAAAGGGTTTATCCCTTTTTTTGAGAATTGAGGTTCTTTTTTACGAAGGTCTGAATATCTTAGTTAACGAAGCCCTATTGTTGCAGGTACACCTTTATTTTGCAAAACAATAGAATAGGGCAACAGGAGGCATATAAGTTGAAAGAAGCAAGGAAGCCTTTACAGCTAAGTACACAGATGAGCCATAGCCACAGGGACATCCTACTTGAAATTGAGGAAACGATTGCGGAATTGGAAATCTACTTGGAGACAAACCCGGATGATGAGATCGCTTTGGTGCAGTATGAGCAGTTTTTGAATAAACGCGAGGATTTCACTTATTTTTTGGCGGAGCCGTATGGAAAAGCATCTCAATCTGTCATGCAGGCGTAATCAAATAGAGCAAGGATGTCAATAACATGGACATGCATGGTTCGGAAGAGCTGCATGGTTGCAGCTAGGCTAAGGGGAATTAATAATTAGATCTGAGATTAGGAGTCAAAAGGATGCCAAGGAGCGAGCAGCTGCCCTTGGCATTTTTTTATTTTGATTAGCGTATGATGAGACGAATGTACGTAGGGTTATTTTCGATATTTTTATCTTTAGCATGGGAATCAAAGAGGATGTCTGAAGGGAGATGGGGAAATAACCACACAATTAAATAAATAAAAGTTTAGCGAAAATACTAATTGAAAATGATTTTCATTCGCTGTATAATGAGAAACGGTATCAATATAATGATACTAATTATCATTATCATACAGGAGGAAATAAAGTGAAACGAGCAGGATTGAAGATTGGTATTATGACTTTATTATTAGCGACTACGGTAGCATGTGGAAACAATGTAAATAAGCCAGAACAGGTGACTGGAAACACAGCAACAGAGCAGCCAAGCCCGGCTGCAACGGAAGCTCCTGTGTCTGATTCTAAAATAGAAGTAGATGAAACAAAAGCAGCGGAACTGATTGCACAGTTCAATAACCAAGTTCCATCATCAACGGTAACCATATCAGTAGCTATTGCTGAGCTTCTAAATGAGCTTGGAATTGAGACAGCCGGTGTTCCAACGACGAAGAACAAATTGCCAGAAGCTTTCGTTAACCTGCCTCGCATCGGCTCATCTCATCAGCCGGATCTAGAGCAAATTGCGAAGCTGCAGCCTGGTGTCATTCTTGGACCAAGCTCCATTAAGGATAGTTTGGATAAGTCCTTTAAACCAGCGAATTTACCTACAGCTTATTTGCCTGCGGACTCCTTAGACGAGTTGAAACTCAGCACGGTAGTTCTAGGTCGAGTGTACGGGAAAGAAGATAAAGCGAATGAAGTATTGCAGAAGCTGAGCGAACAAGAAGCGGAAGCTGTTAAGCTTTCCGAAGGCAAAGATGCTCCAAGCGTAATGGTTCTATTCGGTTCTGCTGAATCATTAATGTTCATGAACGATAGTACTTTTGTAGGCAGCTTGGCGAAGAAGCTAGGAGCAAAAAACGTATTATCAGAAGTATTGAAAAAAGAAGATGCTTATGTACCACTTGATATGGAAAGCATCGTAACGGCTAATCCAGATATTATTTTGCTAGTTGCTCATGGTGATCCTTCTGCTGTTACGAAGCAGCTTGAAGATGATGTGAAGAAGAACGGAGCTTGGGAGAAGCTGAATGCATTCAAAAACGGCAAGCTGATTGCACTTGATTATAACTTGTATGGAGTAGCTTCGTTAGTAAATGCACCCAATGCATACCAAGATATGGCGAAAATTTTGTATAACTAATGAAAGGGAGCTTAGAGGTGACGGATAATAAAAAAATGAGAACGACCACGCTTCTAGCTCTCTCATTTTTGTTGCTGATTGTGGCTATTTTGTTCTCAGTTGCGCTTGGTAGTGCAAGATTTGATCTAGCTTCTACTTTTCAAGCGATACTAGGCAATGGGAATGAAGCGGCAAATTCTGTGCTTTGGGATATTCGAATCCCTAGAGTATTTCTTGCTTTGATAATCGGCGCGAACCTTGCTGCATCGGGAGCTTTGCTGCAAGCAGTTATGTTAAATCCACTGGCAGACCCGGGGCTAACTGGTGTTTTGTCCGGGGCAGCGGTTACCGTATTATTTATTATGCTAGTCATGCCTAGCTATTCATCGTTTATTCCGTTAGCTGCAATAATTGGCGGCGGTATTGCTGCCGGAATGGTTTATACTTGGGCATGGAACAAGCAAACAGGTTTTACACCTGTTCGCATCATTCTTTCGGGTGTCGCCGTAAATGCGGTATTTGGAGGAATGATCGGCCTGCTCTCTATCAAATACAGCGATAAGCTGCCTGGTGCACTTGCATGGATGAACGGAAGTTTGGCAGGCAAAGGAATGGGCGATGTGCTCATGATATTGCCCTATTCGATTATTGGATGGATTGCCGCGATTCTATGTATTCGGCAAGCGAATATATTACGTTTAGGCGAGCAAGTAGCACATAACTTGGGGCAAAACCTTAATCGAAGCCGCTTGATTTTGTCTTTTGTGGCGGTGTACTTAGCCGCTGTTTCAGTGTCGACAGTAGGTCTTGTTGGGTTTATTGGCTTAATTGTGCCACATATGGCTCGTTTATTAATTGGCACAAATTATCGCCACACGTTGCCGCTTAGCTTAATACTTGGGGCGCTGCTTCTCTTAGTGGCAGATACAATTGGGCGGACTGCCTTCGGCTCTGTAGGAGTGCCTGCAGGTATCGTCATGGCATTGGCAGGAGGTCCGTACTTCCTCTATTTGATGCGAAAAGGAGGGGTCTAAGTTGTTAAAGGTCCAATCGTTGAATATTCGTTACGCGGATCGTACAATAGTGAGCGACTTTTCTCTCGATGTGAATGAGGGAGAAGTGGTATCCATTATTGGACCAAACGGCTCGGGAAAGTCGACTATTTTGAAGGCTGTATCTCGAATGATTCCTTGCGAAAGCGGACGCGTCTGTATTGCCGATCAAGAGATTCGCTCGCTTAGTACGAAGCAAGTATCGCAAATGCTGTGCATGCTTTGTCAGAAGAACGTCAGTCCGTCTGACATGACAGTAGAGGAATTGGTTGGTTATGGGCGAATTCCTCATAAGAAATGGTATGAGCGTCTGGATGCCGAAGATTATAAGGTCGTACATTGGGCGCTTGAACAGACGGGCATGCTGGAGTTTAAAGACAGACTCATCGTATCCCTCTCTGGTGGAGAAGCACAGAAGGCATGGCTTGCTATGGCGCTCGCTCAAAGACCTAAGGTGCTTCTACTCGATGAGCCCACTACTTATTTGGACATCGCACATCAACTGGAAGTGCTCGAACTTGTGCGAAGACTAAATCGTGAATTGAAGCTGACGGTTATAATGGTGCTGCATGATTTGAACCATGCATCCGCTTATAGCGATAGAGTTTGTGTGATTAAGAATGGGGATAAACATGTATTTGGCAAGCCGAAGGATGTTTTTACGATGGAGCTGATTCGCAGTGTCTACGGTGTGGAAACAGAAATTCAGCAAATGCCGGAAAGCGCTAGTCCACGAATTCACGTATTAAAAAAAGTTTTATAAAAAAAGCGAGGGATGACGAATGAAGGCGATGGATATTGAAATGATTAAGGTGAATTATTTGAATTTTACGGAAAGCTTGAAATCTGTCGTGCTCGGTACAATCGACGATGAGGGAAAACCTTTTGTTTCCTATGCTCCCTTTGTGAAGTTCAACGGAAAGCTCTACATTTATATTAGCAGAATCGCTCATCATTTCCGGTACATGGAAGCCAATCCATCAGTGGACGTTATGCTGCTGGAGGATGAGTCGCAGACTACAAATTTATTTGCTAGGCAGCGTGCTCGCTTCGTTTGTAATGCGGTTAATATCGGCAATGAAGGGCATATTGAGATATTTGAACGGTTTGAGCAAACCTTCGGCAAAAACATGATAGGCATGCTTCGCGGCCTCGATTTCTCTTTGTTTGAGCTGACGGCTTCGGAAGGTCGTTATGTAGCAGGCTTCGGTCAGGCTTACGATATCGACTTGTCAGGCGAGAAATTTGAGCATGTTGCAAGAGATGGGCATGCACAAGCGAAGAAAGCTTAATAAGAGCAGAGGAGCGGACGCTATTATGACGATCACAACAGTACTGCCTATTTGGCGTGCTATTCAAGAAAGATTCCACAAAACGGTCAAAGCATTGCCGGAGCAGGATTTGTCTTTACAGCTTGGAGCATCCTCCATTGGCTATATGCTTCGACATAACGCTGAGGTTGAATATATGTTCGCAGACTGGTTCTTCGGGAAAGGCATGCCGGAGGGATTGCAGATCTCTACAAGCAGAGGTGCTGCTGGGAGCAAAGCAACCTACGATAATTTACAGGAGCTTATTGAGCTGCTTGAATCCTCCAACAATCATCTTATGGATGCAATGAAAGAGCTTCCAGAGGAGAAATGGCATCAAATCGTGGACTGTCCGATCGGCCCCTCAACGCCGCTTGAGGCTGTTGGCCGTTTAATGTACCATACCGGCATCCATGCAGGCCAAATCTCGCTTATTCAAAAATGCGCTCCTAAAGAGGAGCCAGCTACTTAGGGATACGATTGAAGTCTCAGAGACCACTCTCTGGGGCTTTTTTTTATGAAATAATAGTCAAATACAAATGTCGGATCATGACGGAAAATACGGATTAAGAGTAAAGGTCGCAGGTGATTTCGGTAAATGATGCCGCAATTTGTAGGGGAAGAATCGATTAAATTGAACTCGCTCTGAAAATTATGGACACATGGAGCGATTAGACAGTTTGGAAAACAAGATATTCTATCATTTGATTTACTCTTTGCCTTATTTGCAGTACCACTTATAATATATACATAACATCATAATTAGGATTGCAAGGCTATTGCTAAAACTAGATATAAAACAAGGAGTTGCTGTCATGATATTAGAGGTTGCTTCATTGCAGGTTAAGGCAGGGCTGTCCGAACAATTTGAAAGCAATTTCAAAGCCGCATCAAAAATTATCTCTAGCATGAACGGTTATGTCAGTCATGAACTTCAGAAATGCTTAGAAGAGAATAATAAATATATATTGCTTGTAAGATGGGAAACGCTGGAGGATCATACCGTTGGCTTTCGCGGATCGGCGGAATATTTGGAGTGGAAAAGTCTGCTGCATCATTTCTATGATCCATTTCCATCGGTGGAGCATTATACGAATGTGGATATTAGCTAGAGTGAATGGTAAGAGCCATCACTGAAAATAAACATAGAGGTGAGAAGCATTCAAGATTTTATTCCGTTACATCTTTGCTTCGATGGTGTAGGTCAAGAGGTCGAGATACTGGACGTTGTACAACTGGGTGATGACCTGTATCGCATTGAGGAGAATCCTGTATTTACTGAAAATGTTGCTTTTGGAGACGTTATTCGCGTAAGAGCATTCAAGGATGTATCCATGTACATAGAAACGATAGAGAAATCAACGTTCACCAGGCATAATTGGCTGCTAAGCAAAGAAGTTATCTATTCATTAGAGCTTAAACTATTAAAAAATAAAATTCGAGAGTGCCAAGGCAAGTCGCAGCAAGTGTTTGGCGGTATTTTTATTGTAAATTTACCTGCTCATTCAGAAATTGATATAAACCATGAGGTACAAAAGGTAATCAAAGCAGTTGGGAAGTAAAGTTTAAACGATCAAGCAGCATAGAAGGAGGAGTTATAGATGGAGCTTGGGCTAAAAGGAAAAATCGCACTCATTACAGGCGGGAGCAAAGGAATTGGACTAGCAACAGCATTGCTGCTGGCAGAGGAAGGTGCTGAGGTAGCCATTGTTGCACGGGAGGAGGAGTCTCTGCGCAGCGCGGCAGCACTTATAAAGGAACGAACAGGCAAAGAAGCGTTGGCAATCAGCGCGGATGTAAGTCGGCCGGAAGATGCCGCAAGAGCGGTTGAGCAAACGGCAGCACACTTTGGCGGTGTCAACATTCTTGTGAATAACGCAGGAGTTTCTGCGGCGCAGCCTTTTGAGAAGGTGGAGACTGATGCATGGACAGCGGACCTCGATTTGAAGCTGCTCGGAGCAGTTCATTTTGCGCGTGCGGTACTTCCATATATGCGTAAAGCAGGTGGAGGAGCTATCGTCAACGTGACAGCTATAGGCGGGAAAACGCCGGGTGCTTCCTCTCTCCCAACCTCCGTTAGCCGCGCCGCAGGCCTTGCACTGACCAAAGCGATGAGCAAGGATCTGGCTGTGGATCAAATTCGTGTAAATGCAGTTTGCATCGGGCTGATTCGCAGCGCACAAATCGAGCGGATGTGGCAAGCTGCGAGCCCTGAGCTTAGCTGGGATGAATTCTCAGCGGACAAGCGCCATGGGATACCTTTGGGTCGAATTGGCAGGGCGTCGGAAGCAGCAAATGTTATCGGTTTTCTCGTTTCGGAAGCCGCATCTTTCGTAACGGGTACGTCTGTAAATATTGATGGTGGCATTTCTACGGTGCTGTAGTCTGTCTGCTGAAATAAGAAACGAAAGAAGCTCCTTACAGATTGCCGCATTGAACGGTTCTGTTTGGAGCTATTATTATTACTATTTTTTTATTTCTTTTGTTGGAATCGTTGGTTGAAGCGGTCAACTCGTCCGCCTTTATCGGTATTGCGTTGTTTACCTGTATAAAAAGGATGCGAAGCGGAGCTTGTATCTACGCGAATGACCGGGTAGCTATTCCCGTCTTCCCATTCCATTTTTTCATTGGACGATTTGGTTGAGCCCGTCAAAAATTTGTAGCCGCTGCTCACATCAAAAAACAATACTTGATGGTAAACGGGATGTATGCCACTTTTCATTTTGTTCTCTCCTTTTATTTGTAATTGTTACGAATAACTATTTTTGTATCATACTCGAAATACGATTTTTGTGTCAAGGAGTATGGTTAAACACTTATTAATATATGGTATTTGCTAATTTCGCAAAAGTATACTACCATTAAATTATAATCATTCTAAAAGTAAGCCTTTACATAAAGTGGAATGCATTCATGTACTGGCTTTTCAATAAAAGGAGGTAGCTTTGCATGTTAAACATCACAGCAGAAACGGATCGAATAAATCGACATTTGATGGCGAACGGATATAAACTGACAACTCAGCGTGAGATTATATTGCGAGTGCTGCTTGAGAACGAAATGGATCACTTGAGTGCAGAAGGTGTCTTCATGCTCGTAAAGCAGAAAAACTCTGATATCGGTCTAGCGACTGTATATCGGACACTCGAACTGCTCGCTGAGCTTCATGTTGTTGAAAAAATGAATTTCGGGGATGGTGTAGCCCGCTATGACCTTCGCGGTGAGGATCATGAGCATATGCACCATCATCTAATATGCGATGAATGCGGCTCGCTGACAGAAATTAAAGAGGATTGGCTGCTCGAGCTTGAGCAGCGAATTGAACGGGAGTATGGCTTTAAAGTGACGGATCATCGGCTTGATTTTACAGGCAACTATAAGTCATGCAGCAAGGGCCAATGCAAACGGAGAAATAAAGCTGTATCTTAACTTCATAAAGGTTATAAGAAGGGCTTCTCCACTATGTGGGAGAGGCTCTTTTTTGTTTAGTTATGCGGTCGTTGCATGTCTAGCCGTCATCGAAATTTTCAAAAATGTTTCAAAACATTATTGTATAATATAAGAATGCTCTCGCAGATAAACATCTTACATAGAATAGAGGGGATTTAATGGAGCATGTTCATGGAACCTATGATAGTTTATTAGTTATTTTCTCTTATATTATAGCAGTCATGGCTTCATATACAGCACTGGATCTTGCAGGAAGAGTGAGCACCTCCAAAGGAAGCACAAAGCTAAGCTGGCTGATGTTTGGAGCGGCTTCTATGGGGATGGGAATCTGGTCGATGCATTTTGTCGGCATGCTCGCGTTAAAGCTTCCTTTCCCTATAAAATATGATTTGGTTATCGTGCTTATTTCGGTAATTGCAGCGATTGGAGCGGCTTTTACTGCGCTGTATGTTGTCGGCCGTAGTGAACTTTCGAGATCGCAATTGCTAGCTGGCGGATTATTGCTTGCCACAGGCATTACGATCATGCACTATGTTGGCATGTCTGCAATGCTTATACATATAACCTATAATCCGATTATCGTTATGCTCTCTATTTTTATTGCGTTTGTCGCATCCATTACAGCTCTTTGGCTATCGTTTTATTTCCGTAAGGATAGACAGAAAGGACAATGGTGGAAAAAGCTTGGAAGCGGCGCTATTATGGGGGCTGCGATAGTTGGCATGCATTATACGGGAATGATCGCAGCTAATTTTCATACCAGCAATAAGACTGCTTTGTTTCTTGGCGTTATTTTGGACCAAACGTGGCTGGCCTACATTATTGCGTTAGGTATATTTTTTACACTTGGATTATCTTTGTTTGGGATCTATATATCGAAGCGATTTGCCCATAAGGACTCAGAAATTGAACAAAATGAAAAATGGTACAAGTCCTTATACGAAAATAGCCAGGATGGCATCGTGTCTGTTGATTTGCAGTACCGTGTGACTAGCCATAATACGAATGCTTTGAAGATAACAGGTTTCAGCAGCAAGCAGGTTATGCATCAATCGATATCCTCGTTAAGCGGGATTATTGTGCATGAAGATCAAGAACGTGTGAAACAGATGTTTCAAAGATCCTTTAAGGGGGAGACTTTGAATCACGAAACCGCCATCATCCGTGCTGACGGTATGAGAATTGAGCTCAACGTAGCTAATGTACCGGTTGTTGTGGATGGTGAAGTCGTAGGCAGCTATATTATTTTTAAAGATATAACCGCTGAGAAGCGGGCACAGCTGAAAGTCAATCATTTAGCCTTTCATGATGAATTGACAGGTTTGCCGAATCGTCGCAAATTTAATCAAGCGATTGCAGAGACCATAGAACTGAGCAGTACAAGCGATTCACATTTTGCTGTAATGGTGCTTGATATCGACCGTTTTAAAATCATAAATGATTCACTCGGGCATATGGTCGGCGATCAGTTTTTGCAGGAAGTTAGCGGACGCATTCAACAAGCTATCGCAGGGCAAGACGTTATGCTTGCTCGCATGGGCGGAGACGAGTTTACGCTGCTGTGCCGCAATTATGAAACGCAAGACACGATTAAGCGGTTAGCGGAACAGATCATCAGCTGCATCCAAGCACCGTATCGATTAAAGGACAGTGATTTTTATGTGTCCGCAAGTATCGGAATTGCCCTGTTCCCTAGCCATGGACTGGATGCTGTACAGCTGCTCAAAAATGCCGATACAGCGATGTATGAGGTGAAGAAAAAAGGTAAAAACGATTATCAATTTTTCACTGGCGAGCTCGACCGAGTGCTGCAAGAAAAAATCGAATTAGAGGGCGATCTTCGAAAAGCGATCGAACGAGGGGAACTGCTGCTCCATTACCAGCCGCAAATCCGAACAGAGGATCGTGCGATGATTGGTATGGAGGCGCTTGTACGCTGGCAGCATCCAACTAGGGGGCTACTAAGTCCAGGCGTCTTTATACCGCTTGCCGAGGAGACCGGTCTCATTTATGAAATGGGAACATGGGTACTGCGCGAAGCCTGCAAACAAATGCGGATGTGGCATGTACAGGGAGGGCCGCTTATCCCTATATCCGTCAACTTATCTTCGCAACAATTCCATCAGCCTAAACTTGCGGATTATATTATGGCTATACTGCAGGAAACGGGATTGGAGCCGAAATATTTAGAGCTGGAAATAACAGAGAGCATGATGATGGACGCTGCATTGTCCAGCAGTATTTTGAATCAGTTGAATGAATATGGTATTCGCATTAGCTTAGATGATTTTGGGACAGGCTACAGCTCGCTCAGTTATTTGAAAATGTTCCCGATTCAAAAAGTTAAAATAGATCGCTCCTTCATCCGTGATATTACAAATAACAGCGATGATAGAGCCATCGTTTCAACGATCATTGCGATGGCTATGCATTTGAATATGGAAGTTATTGCGGAGGGAATTGAAACGAAGGATCAGCTGGATATTTTAACAGACAATTCGTGCAGAAAGATTCAGGGCTATTATTTTAGCAAGCCGTTGTCTGCAAGTGCTGTGGAAGAACGTTTTTTTGTGCCAGCGCGATAAGCAAGCTTTAAAAAAAGAAGCTGTTTCTAAAAGGTGATTACCTTCCAGAGACAGCTTCTTAATTTTGTTCTTCCGCTGCTTTGCTTAAGCAATTTCGGCAGATGCAGGCTTTGTTTTTGAGCTCCTCAGGAACGGCCTCTAAAAGCGTGCTGGGAAATGATTTCTGGAAGCACCAGCAATCTTTCGCTGCATTGTTTTCTTCCATAGCACAATCGTTTGGCCCATTGCAAAGGGGACAATTCATAAATGCAGTCGCCTCCTTGCTTGTTATTCAGTGACGTTAAGCACAAATTTCTCAATAACGTGGCGAACGCCTTCCTCGTTATTCGACAACGTTACATAGTCTGCAATGTCCTTCAGAGATTGAATGGCGTTGCCCATTGCTACACCAAGTCCGGCAGCGATAATCATTTCATTATCATTCCATGCATCGCCAAGGGCGATTGTTTGGTCCATTGTACAGCCAAGATGCTCGGCCATAAATTTCAGTGCATGTCCTTTAGTGCCTTCCTTATGCATGAACTCTAAATAGTGCGCTTTGGATTTAGTAATATGCACGCGATCACCGATTAGAGGCTTAAGCTGCTCAGCGATTTCATCGAGGCGAGCCGGATCATCGATAATAAGCATTTTGTTCATCGGAAAGTCGAGCAATTTGTTGAAGTCAGGCTCTATTTTGTAAGGGATATTGGCAAGCTTAGAATAAGCTTTGATTTTGTCATTGTCATGAGTGCTGTAAAGCTCATCGTCAACGTAAAGCTGCAGGTGCAAGCCGTTCTCTTCAGCGAAAGCGTGAAGCTCTTTAGCCGCATCAATCGGTACGTTTCTTTCATACAGGACTTGTCCATCAAGCAGTGTTTTGACGAGTGCCCCTTGATAGGTAATAATAGGAACATTGAGTTCAATTTGCTTAGCAATTTTTTGAGCGGAAGCAAACATGCGGCCTGTTGCCAGTGTAACCGTTACACCTTGGGCAATAGCAGCTTCCATGGCACGCTTCGTGCCTTCCGTTACGGTTAGGTCATCCGTTAATAACGTGTCGTCAACATCAATCGCGATAAGTTTATACATACTAGCGGTGAAGCTCCTCTCCAGCTCTCTATATTTAAAAATATAAGAAGTTATAAGTTTCAAATGTATAACTAGGCTTATATTTCGCAGCGAAACGATTGCATACGCCGCCAAGGTCGGCGATAGCCGTTTACGCTTTGATTAGGTTGATTGTAGCTAAAATGATCCAGACATTCAAGACTAGGCTTATGCTTACGAAGTAAGTTTTACTTCGTAAAACTTTTGAGGAGATGAACAGATGAACTATTTTACATCAGCGGCAGCAAAACAAAGATTTCTGACTCTCTGCGTCATGGGAGCTGTATTATTTACTGCTCTTGGCTTTGCAATAGGGTTTTTCTGGATGGGGAATCAGTATCCGATGATCAAGGAGCCGACCTTTAAGCAATTTACGGTTTCATACAACAAAATTATGAATGACTACTTAAACGGTGCTGAGCCGAAGAAGCTGATTAATGGCGCAATTGCAGGCATGGTTGGCTCGCTTGAGGACCCGTATTCCCGGTATTTGGCTGAGGAAAAGGGCAGTGCCTATACCCAGTCCTATGAGGGAGAAATATATGGAATTGGTGCTGAATTGCGCGAAGAGGAAGGCATGTTCATCATTACCGGGCTCACGAAGGGAGCTCCAGCCGAGCGAGGCGGCTTACTGACGGGCGATATCATTCTCTCGGTAGATAATCAGAAGCTGGCTGGAAAGACGTTTGAGGAGCTGCTTGGCCTTGTTAGAGGCAAGGAAGGAACATCAGTCTCGCTGCAGATTCAGCGCCCGAATCAAGTTGAGCCGATAACATTAAAGCTGAAGCGGGAAGCTATTCCAGTACATACGGTAACGTCTGAGCTTCTTGAAGGCGGTATCGGGCATGTTACGATTAGCCGTTTCGCTGAGAAAACTGCGGATGAATTCGAAGCTGCAATTACGGAGCTGCAGGCGAAGCAGCCTCTTAAGGGATTGTTGCTGGATATGCGATCCAATCCAGGGGGATTGCTGCAGCCAACCATTAAGATTGCGAGCAAGCTTATACCGAAAAACAAGGTTATTTTGAATGTCGTGTACAAAAATGAGCGGCAAACGATTTCGTATAAGTCTGATCAGAAGAAGGAATGGAAAGTGCCGATTGTAGTACTCGTGAATGGACAATCTGCAAGCGCGAGCGAGGTGCTGACGGCTGCGTTAAAGGAATCAGCGGGAGCAACAGTTGTCGGTGAAAAAACGTATGGCAAAGGTGTTGTACAAGCTTTTAATCAGTTTAAGGACGGTTCTGTCTTAAGCTTAACGGAAGCGCAGTGGAAGACGCCGGGCGGCACTTGGATTAACAAAACAGGCGTTTCACCGGATTTTGCAGTAGCCCTTCCCGAATATACGAAACTAAGACCGCTTGCGATTGGTACACATATGAAGATAGGCAGCTATGGCGAGGATGTAAAGACGCTGCAGATGATGCTGAAGGAGCTCGGTTATTCTCCTACAGGACAAGAAGGCATGTTCGATAAACAAACAGCAGCAGCATTAACTAAGTTCCAAAAAGCCGAGAAGCTGGAGGCTACGGGCAGTTTCAATGACAAAACGGGGTATAAGCTGCTGGAGCGTCTACGCGAGAAGCTTGGACGCGAGGACAGTCAGCTGATTAAAGGGTTAGAGGTTCTCAAAAACGGCAGTTGACAACGGGGATGATAATCATTATCATCAAATAGGAAGCAAATCCTTCGTTGCGCTGCGGGGTGTATCTTATGAAGAAGATTAAGTATTGCAAACGGAATCTCAAGAACGGTTTGGAGCCGGTTTATAAGGCGATGAAAAATCGATATCCGGATATTAAGCAGAAAAAAAGTGATTGCCTTGGCGATTGCAAAACCTGCAAGCTAGAGTGCTTCGTCGTGGTCAAGTCGAAGACGGTTAGCGCGCCGTCCGCAGAGAAGCTCTATAAGCGATTGAAAAAAATGATCGGGTAGCTTAAATTTCAATAAATTAACAAGAACGGCATTTGCCGTTCTTTATTTTTATGTTAGAATAAGTACAATCTAGGAAAGCTGAGGTGCATAAGCATGAATGATGGATTAGCAGAAGCATTAAATGAACAGATGAATTTTGAATTTTATTCAGCGCATGTGTATCTGGCAATGGCGGCTTACTGTTCAGGTGAAAGTCTTGATGGTTTCGCTAACTTCTTCATTGTACAGGCTGAGGAAGAACGGTTTCATGCAATGAAAATATACAAGTTTCTGAATGACCGTGGTCGTCGTGCTACGCTGTCTGCTCTTGGAGAGCCGAATAACGAATACTCTTCCATTTTGGACACTTTCGAGCAAGGCTACGGACATGAGCAGCAAAATACAAAACGTTTCTATAATTTATCTGACCTTGCGATCAACGATCGCGAGCATGCAACGATCAACTTCCTCAAATGGTTTATCGATGAGCAGGTTGAAGAAGAGGCGTTGTTTGATAACATTATCCATAAGCTGAAACGCATCGACAAGGATAGCAATGCATTCTATATGCTTGATGCTGAGTTCGCTGGACGTTCCTTCACTCCTCCAGCAGTTTAAGCTGGACACCGCAATAATGAATAATAAGGGGATGTGCCGGAAGTAGAGAAATCTACTTTCGATACATCCCCTTTTTTCGATCGAGTGGTTATTCAGCCCTTAAGCAATTGCTCCACAATTCGATTGGCTGCTGCTGCGGTTGAAATTCCATGTTCGTCAGCTGCTTGAAATACGTTCATCAGTATACCATTTATTTTCTCAACCTTTTGCTGTGCTGTCGCAGCATCCCCGCCAATAAGCTCAACAGAGGTTACGATGATGCCGCCTGCGTTAATCACATAATCCGGTGCATACAAAATGCCAAGCTCATGAAGCTTCTCGCCATGGCAGCTTTCGGCTAATTGATTGTTCGCTGCCCCAGCAACAATGCTGCAGTCTAGCTGGCCTAATGTAAAATCATTTAGGATGCCACCTAAGGCACATGGCGAGAAGACATCACAAGGTATGCGCATAATGACGTTTGGCTTGCAAGGCATTGCCCCAAACTCCTCGACAACCTTCTTCACTCGTTTTGAATCAACGTCCGTTACAACGAGCTCTGCGCCCGCATGCTTTAAATAGCGGCATAGCTGATAACCTACTTTGCCTAATCCTTGAACGGCAATGATTTTTTGCTGCATATTTTCGGAACCGTAAACCGTTTTGAGAGAGGCCTGAATGCCAAGGAAAACGCCGTATGCGGTCATTTTAGCTGTAAAATCATTTACTGCTCCGAGCGAACCTGATACATCAGTCACATAGGGTGTCTCGAGGCGAACCCAGTCCATATCCGATACATCTGTACCCAGATCCATACCGGTAATATAGCTTCCTTGCAGGTTTTGAATATGCTGGCCTAGCGCCCGAAACAATATTTCCCGCGAGCTTTGACCGGGTTGGCTTAGAATGACAGCTTTGCCGCCGCCAAATGGCAAACCTGAGATCGCTGATTTATAGGTCATTCCCTGCGCTAGCCGCAGCGCATCGAGGACAGCAGCTTCATCGCTGGCATATTGCCAAAACCGGCAACCGCCGAGGGAAGGACCAAGCTTTGTGCTGTCTATTGCAATAATTGCCTTTAAACCAATAGAACGATCCTGGAGGAAGATGAGCTGCTCATAGCTTTGATTCCATACATCCAAGTGGATTCCTCCTTTGAGGTCTGCCTGTCGCGCTTCTTGTATGTAGTGTATTCATTGCTGCTATTATGAGCTACTTCATGTGTCCCAGCCGCATCAATAAAGCGGGCAAAATTAATCATAGTAATTCTCTACCAGATCGGGCACAAATAATTTGTTATAGTGGAATGGAATAGATTCATCATTTGCAAACAGCTAGGATGAATTCACGATATAAAATAGATAATGAAAAAGGATGAGGTACCCTTGCATTTATTTCCTGTAGCATACTCGCTATTATCAACCGAAGCGTTATTGTCGCATATTAAAGTCCACTATGGCATTCATGAACCCGCTCGTCTGCACTATTTTCTGAGAGGGATGAACGATACTTATATTTTAGAGACGGAGCAAGGCAAATACATATTTAGAGTGTACCGAGCGGACCGGAGAAACCAATCAGAGATTGCTTTTGAGTTAGATTTATTAAACGATCTTCATGCAAAAGGGATAAGCGTGTCCGTACCGATTGAGAAAAATGACGGCACATTTATTAATGAGTTTTTGGTCCCTGAGGGTGTAAAGTTTGGAGTAATGTTTAGTTTTGCTGATGGTCAAGAAAAGCGAATGCAGCATCCAGAAGACAGTCGTCTATTTGGCGCATCCGTTGCTCAAATTCATCAAGCTGCCGACGATTTCACCTCTGAACACACAAGGGGAGAGCTCGATTTGGAGCATTTGATAGACAATCCGCTTCGCATAATTAAGCAACATATGGAAAATCGGAAAGAGGATTATCAATTTCTATATGAGCTGGTTATGCGCTTAAAAGATCAGCTTAACATCCATCTGAAAGCAGGACTGGACTTTGGAATTTGTCATGGGGATTTGCATGGCAATACGAATGTCGCTTTTACGGAAAATGGGACATTGACGCATTATGATTTTGATATTTGCGGTTATGGCTGGCGAGCTTATGACATTGCGGAGTTTAGACTGGCAAGAGAAATTCATAGCAGGCACGATAAAGAAGAGGTTGAACGTCTTTGGGATGCATTTATTTGCGGATACAGAGAAATCAGATCTATAGGCGAAAATGATATTCAAGCGGTTCCGATATTCGTAGCGCTTAGACAGCTTTGGCTCTTTAGCTTATGCTTCAGTGAATCTGAGTTAATCGGAGCAGCTGATTTTGATGACGGATTTATCGACAGCAAGATGGAGTATTTTAGAAATTTAGAGTAGATGTCACAAAAAAACTCATCTTATCGTTATATGTGCAAACATGCACAGGAGCTGATGGAGATGAAAGAGAAAAAGGAAATAACATGTATCATTATTGGCGGCGGTTATGCAGGCATTAACGCCCTCAAGGCAATACGAAAAACATTGCAGCCGGAATTAGGAGCTGGGAAGCTCCGTGTAATTCTGATTGATAAGCAGCCATACCATCTTCGGAAGGTATTGCTGTTCAAGCCGGCTGTCAATGATGATAATATTGTTGTTCCTTTTGGCAGCATGTTTCCGGATGGCGTGGAATTTATTCAAGGAATGGTAATGACCATAGAAAAAAGGGATAAGCGGTTATTGTATAAAGATGAGAGCGGGCAGGAGCAGCATTTAAAATACGATATTCTCATTTTGGCAGCTGGAAGCGTTATTCGTCAGCCCGATGCCGATCAGGGCGGTATTGCCTTGACTGGACTCGCAAGCGCAGCTCATATTCGAGAGCTTTGGCATGAAAACTTGAGAAAAGCGGTAAAGGAAACAAGCCGTGCTGAGCGTCAAAGATGGATGACTGTTGCCGTTGCAGGGGCGGGGATTAGCGGAATCGAATCATCTGCTGAGCTTGTCTATGCTTTGCGTAAGGAAGCAAGTGCACTCGGACTTGATCCGTCAGAGGTGATTCTCTACTTGCTAAATGCGCAGGATAGATTATTTCAGGAGGGACCGGCAAAGGTTGGCATGAAGCTGGAGCGCTTGCTTAAGGGCAGCGGAGTGACCGTTCTGCATGGACGCAAAGCTATTCGTGAGAGGGAAGGGGAACTTCTCTTATCGGATGGTGAGATTTTAAAGGTCGGCTTATGTATTTGGACGCTTGGATTGCTGCCTAATCCGATGCTCAGAAGCATGGGGCTGCCGCTTACCGCAGATGGTCGAGTCATTGTGGACGCTAATTACCGTGTGAAAGAAGCACCTGGGATATACAGCATTGGCGACTGTGCTCAAATTGTTGACCCTGTGAGCGGGCTAACGGATGGGATGACATGCAAGGAAGCGACTGCACAAGCAGATAGGCTGGGGAAGGTCATAACGGCTGATGTAATGGGTCATTCTGCACCTGTTCACAAGAGCTATATTGATTTTTTCTGTTTTGGTCTCGGGCCAGAGCGGGGAATGGTATGGACAAGGCAATGGGGGCTCGACATTGTCATAACGGGGAAGCTTGGATGGAAGGTACGGAAAATGACTTGGGATTATGCGAGTCTCATAAAATGATAAAAGCAGCATTTGTTATGAAACGAGGGATGGTGAAATGAAAGAGCTTTACCTGCAATATAAAGCGCTTTTGTTCAAAATTGCATACCAGCTTACGGGTTCGGCTGCTGACGCTGAAGATATCGTACAGGATGTTTTCGTGAAGGCATATGATATAGATCCAGAAAGCATAGCCGAGCCGAAGGCTTATTTGTGCAAAATGGCGACAAACCGCAGCTTGGATTTGCTAAAGTCTGCCCGAAAGCAGCGAGAGCGGTACGTTGGGCCGTGGCTCCCAGAACCCATTATCACAGAAGAGACGGATGCACTGGATGCCGTTATTCACCACGATTTGTTGTCTTATGCAATGCTGGTTTTGCTTGAAAGGTTAACCCCCTCGGAGCGTGCCGTATTTGTGCTTCGTGAAGCGCTGGGCTTCGAATATTCGGATATTGCAAAGCTAATAGAAAAAAGCGAAGTCAATTGTCGAAAGCTGCTGAGCCGTGCGCGAGACAAAATGGGGATTTCCGAGGCTGAGCCTGTTTATGCGCAGCCTGCAGGTGAAGAATGGGTTCGTCGTTTTGTATTGGAGCTTGCGGAGGGCAATGTGAAGGAGGTCCTTTCTCTGCTTGCAGAGGAGGTTGTTCTCCTTTCAGATGGCGGAGGCAAAGTGTCTGCTGCTATTCATCCTATTAAAACACGCGAAAACGTTTCTCGGTTTCTATTCGGTTTGGTTCAAAAAGGACCACTTGCTGATGGCAGTGTGAAAGCCGAGCTTAGAATTCTGAACGGTCAGACGGGACTTGTTTTACGATCAGATAAAGGAATCGAGGGGGTTACTCTTTTCCATGTGGTGCAGGGGGGCGCACTTCATCTGTACATTGTAAGAAATCCAGATAAGCTGAAACTGTTGGAATTGAATACTGGCGGATCATCATGAGGGAGGTGTCTTCATTTGAAGTTAATTGACGAGACCGTTGTAAAATTAGCAGAAGCCTTTCAACTGCCTGAACGCATATTTAAAATAGATAATTTGCCATGGGTTCCTTTTGATAAAAATCATACCTGTTATTTCAAACCTTTACGCTTTGATCTGAGCACGGGAACATTTATTTATGAGCCGCCCGGAGATATTCATACCCTCATAACGGAAGACGAGGAAGTGCTGACGCTCTTTATATTAGGGGGAGCGCTGCAATACTTCAATGACAACGATGAGATTACCGGACAAGATGATATTTTCACTATACTTCAGAAGTATAAGGATTTTTGCGCACAAAATAATATACATGAAAATCATGAGTTGATTTATTAATGCTGAGAGTAAAAATAGGAGAGATTATTGTGATGACACAACTTGCAAAACACATCATTGAGGGAAATTCGGTATTATTGCGTCCAGCAAAGGAGTCCGATATAGAGGCTTATTTAGCTTTTTTACAAGATTCGGAGATGAACCTGCTGACAGGGTCACAAAAAGCTTTTACAGGTGAGGAAATCGAAGCTTGGATTCGCAAAATTAGCGTCATAAACGAAGACCGATTTGATTCCATGATTATATTGAAGGAAACAGGGGAGCTGCTCGGCGAGGTTGTACTAAATGATATGGATACGATCAATCGCAGCGCGAATATACGTATCGGTATTCAAGGGACGCAGCATCGCGGCAAAGGTTATGGTACAGAAGCGCTGGTTCTCATGCTTAGATACGGATTTGAACAATTGAATTTGCACCGAATCCATCTCGGCGTTTACGCTTTTAATCCGCGCGCCATCCATGTGTATGAGAAGATCGGATTTCATCGCGAGGGAGTAGAGAGGGACGCTTTGTTTATGGATGGGAAGTTTCATGATCTCATTACGATGTCTATATTAGAGGATGAGTTCGACGCGCTATATGGAGCATAAAAACAAACAAATAAAGCGCCAATCGAGGACACGGTTCATTCCATGTTCGGGTTTGGCGCTTTTTTTGCAACTACATTTCGTTAGAATGGAGCGCAAGGAAGGAGTCAACCAGCTCAGGGTCAAAATGCAGCCCGCGCTGTTCACTAATATATTCCAGCGCACGTTCTTCGGACCATTTTTCTTTGTAGGGACGGGTGCTGGTCAATGCATCATAAACATCAACGACGCTGACGATACGTGCTTCAATTGGAATGTTTTCTCCGGCAAGCTGATGCGGGTAGCCGGTACCGTCCCATTTTTCATGATGGTATAAAATAATATTTTTACCCATTTCGAGCTCAAGCTTAAATAAATCATCTGTAAGCTCAGCATAAATTTTATCAATGATATCAACGCCGATTTGGGTGTGCATCTCAACAATATTTCGTTCGTAATAAGCGAGAGGACCAGGTTTATATAGAATACCCTCCGGAATTCCTGATTTGCCGATATCGTGTAAAATGCTCGCATGCGAAATGCGGTTCACGGCTTCCTCCGTCCAGCATAATTGCATGCGTTCATTATGGAAGTGAGTGAGCCGTTCCGTTAAATCCCGCACACGGACGAGATGCTGCTCGATGCCCGGATCACGAATTTCGCAAGAAATGGCGAGCACCTTAAGCATCGAGCTTTGAATGGAACCGATGCGCTCCTCTGGTAAATAGAAGCCGCTCTTTAACTTCTCCAGCTCACGAAAAATACCGATATAATAGGTTACCCCTTCGATTTGCAGAGGTGTTATAGTAATGGAGGAATGCCAAATACTGCTGTCTCTTCGCCGATTAGTTAGTACGCCTGACCATGGCAAGACTTGTTTAAGAGCTTGCTTCATCTGATCATGCGTTTCCTTTGGCGTATAGGATGTTCGCAGGATGCCAGCTTTTTTTCCAGCTATTTCTTGTGATGAGTAGCCCGTAATTTTCTCGTAGGACGGATTGACTGCAAGAATATGATGTTCTATATCTGTGATGATCACAGCATCAGCTAGTTTAAGGTAATGGACGAGGTGTTCATTCATGTTGCAAATCGTTTCTCCTCACTTCTTTTTCTTCGGCAATATCTTTGTGCCTTGCTCCATTGGAGACTGGCATAATGGGCATGCACGAGTCTCTGATTGTGAATCCTCGTACGTAATAATACGCTGCCATACCTCGCAGGAATCGCTAGTACATAACCATGCAAGAGCAGATTCAGTATCACCGTCCTCTTCTTCACCTGACATAAAGGCTGAGCGGATGAACCTTGATAGTTCAGCCGGTTTTCCCCGGTACAGAGCAGGGGAGCTGATATACAACTCCTCTTGGGCTCTAGTGACAGCAACATAGGCGAGTCTTCGTTCTTCCTCCAGCGCTTCTGCCAGTGCGTTGTCGCCCGTTTGAATGGAGCTCCGGTCACTATGCTTATCCGCAGCTAATGCAGAGCTATGCGGTAAAATGCCTTCTGAGGCACCGATGACGAATACAACAGGAAATTCAAGTCCTTTGGATCTATGAATGGACATCAAAGATATCGCACTGCGGTTATGATTATGCTTCTGAAGCTGCTGTACGGCAGCATGCTTGTCCGTAATATCATCAATATAGGCTAGAAAAGCTTCGATGGTATCATACGTGCTCGCCGCAGACTCGAACTCATCAAGCACTTCCTTTAAACCTTCCTTATGCTCCGTCATTTCATGACGCTTGCTCGTTTCAAGAAATTGGTCATAAAAGGATTGGCGAAGCTGCATAATAGCTTCAGCAGGTTTTAATTCGGCCAGCGCTTTAATAAGCTTGATGCGTTCTTTGATTTTGTCTTTCTGAAATTGTTTGATCTGCGGAAATTCAAGCAGATGTATGAGCGGCCATTTCTTAGCACGCTGCTTGTCTTGGTTCCATATGAAAGCCATAGCCTGTTCCCGATTGACATAAAGCGAGGGCAGCAAAATTTCCATTGCATCGAAATTGCGGCGATCCATTGCAAGCCTCAGATGGGCAACTAGCGGCTTTATCGCCCACTGGTCATAAAAGAGCTGGCCGTCGCCGAAGTCGATAAACGGAAGCTCCTTTGTAAGAAGCAGCTCGACGAGCGCCCTGCTGCTGCTCGCAGTACGGAATAAAACAGCAAAATCGCCAAAGGAGCGATTGCCTTGAGCAATTTGCATGCTAATCGTGTCCGTAATGAGCTTTGCCTCGTCTTGCGTCGTCTTGAGCCGTGCATAGGAGGGGCTAACTCCTTTGGGCTTGACAGCAAAGAGCGATTTCTCTTTGCGGAGCTTATTATATTGAATGATAGCATTGCCAAGTCCGACGATTGTGCTCGTTGAGCGGTAGTTAATATCCAGTACATAAGTTGCTGCACCTGGATATTGATGCTCGAAGTTCAATATATAATCGTTTTTTGCACCGTTGAAGGAATAGATCGTCTGATCGTCATCGCCGACGACCATAAGATTGCGATGCTTGTCGGCAAGCATTTGGACGAGCACGTATTGCACCTGATTCGTATCTTGAAATTCATCGATCATGATGTACTGAAAGCGCTGCTGAAGGGTAGCAAGCAGCGCCTTGTCGTCCCTCAGAAGCTTGTACGCTTCAAGCAGCAAATCATCGTAATCGAATTTATCCATCTCTTTCTTCCACTGCTCATAACGAGTGAAAAGCAGCTTTAGCTCTCTTTCCTCCGTTGTAGAAGCAGGAAGGTCTTCGATGTTGATCATCTGCAACTTAATGGCGGAGAGCTGTGCAAGAATGGTTTCGGGCTCATATTCGTTTTGCAGCAAAAGCTCTCGCATCAGACGTTTGAAAAAAATATGCTTTTGTCCGGTTTCACCCAAAATGCCTTGGCGATAGCCGCGCCCTCGCAGCAGTTGGAGGCAGAAGGAATGAAAGGTACGAGCCTCTACGCCGCTTGCTGCTTGCGGATTAAGCACAGGAAGAGCGCGAATGCGGCTTCGCATTTCATCGGCTGCTTTTTTGGAAAAAGTCATTAATAAAATATGCTGCGGCAAGGCGCCTTGCACAGCCAGCAGATAAGCAGTTCGGCATACGAGTACAGACGTCTTGCCCGATCCTGCTCCTGCCAGCGTTAGTGCGGCTCCTTTGTTATGGCGAACAGCGGCAATTTGAGGCCTATTGAGTGATATGCCGAATTGCTCTAAAGACCGGAAGAAGCCGGCATCCTTCTGGCTTGCATCAACAAGCTGAAGGCTCGTTTCGGCTTCTGCTTGCTCGGCAAAAGGAACCTGACTGTTCCGAATGCCTATGGGAAATGTATAATAGACATGACTCACAACTTCATCACCTTTAAGAATAATATTCACTTATTATAACAGAACATTAAAAGAATGAGGGATGACATCATGATTGAACAAGCTGTGAAAGAAGACTTAAAAGAAGTAATGCCGCTGCTGCTATCTGCGATTGGCCACATTGCCTACACCTTGGCAGGAACTGAGGATGATTCTGAAGTAGAGCGCATCCTTGGCGATTTTTATGTTCGCGAGGACAATCGGATTAGCTATAAGCATGTCCTTGTCGATAGGAGAGAAGATGGCATTGCAGGTATGCTTCTTAGCTATTCAGGCGATGGGGCTGCAGAGCTGGATGTGCCATTTGTTACACGTCCTGGGCGAGATAAAGGTGTGCGTGCGGATGAGACGATTGCTGTTGAGGCACAAGAAGGCGACTTTTACTTGGATTCCATCGCAGTCGCCGAACGTTATCAGGGGCAGGGCATAGCTAAAGCGCTAATTAGCGCTTTTGAACAGAAGGGTGAAGAGGCTGGATGCAGCAGGCTGTCGCTGATTGTAGAGCCAGAAAATACGAGAGCTTATGCGATTTACAAAAAGCTTGGTTTTACTGAGGATGGTACGATTTTAGTGAGCGGAAGTCCTTATATCCGAATGGTAAAAATCAAGTAATTGTTCAATAAGTTAATTATGGAATAAAAAGGGTTTGTGCGGTAAGATGAGAGAGTTATATGTAATTTATAATAGACTTTCATCGTAACCGGGGGCGTTTTATTTATGGCTATGGCAAGCTTCAAATCGAAATTAGCTTACAGCTCGGGAAATTTATCAGTCAACTTAATTGCACAGGCCTTCGCATCCTACATCGTTTTTTATTATGTGGATGTGCTTGGTGTAAAACCGACTTTAATCAGTTTGGCCATGGTGATTCACGGCATCGTCAATGCGGTGCTAAACCCGTTGTTCGGACACATTTCCGACCGTACGAGCTCCCGTTTTGGCAGGCGCATTCCGTACATGCTGTTTGGCATGGTGCCGCTGGTGGCCTTGTTTACTGCGATTTGGTTTCCAGTTGGTACCGGATCAGCGCTGTTCTGGTACTTCTTAACGATCGTGCTGCTCTATGACATTATGTTCGTGATGGTTGTATTGAACTATTCTGCACTGTTCCCTGAAATGTTTACAACGATGAAAGAACGGGCAACGGTGTCCTCATGGCGTCAAATGTTCGGCATCTTGGGGATGATTATTGGTGTGGCTCTTCCTCCCCTCGTTTATGCGAATATGGGCTGGGGGCCGATGGGAGCGATTTTTGCGGGGATCGCGCTTATTTTCTTTATTGTTATGGTATCGGCAAGCAAGGAAAAAATGGTTGTTTCGCGTGAAGAGGTTGGTTTCGTTCAATCCTTGAAATTCACATTCTCGAATAAGGCGTTTGTTTTATTCGTTATCGGCAGCTTTTTCGTCCAGTTTACCTTTGCCATGCTGCCCGCGGCTATCCCTTTCTTCACCAAATACGTGCTCGGAGCTGAAGATAGCAGCAATACGATTTTGCTTGGCGCTATTTTTGTCGCTGCCATCCCGTGCGTCTACATATGGGGGAAATTGCTGCAGAGATGGGGCCCGCGCAAGACCGTTATGATTGCCGTTAGTATTTACGCATTTGCAACGATTCCATTTTTATTCGTATCCAGCGTTGCAACTGCGGCCATGGCGGCGGTCGTGATCGGCATCGGTTTAGCGGGTTTGCTCGTTTTGCTGGATGTTCTGTTGTCCGAGATTATTGATGAGGATGAGAAGCAGACAAACGTACGCAGAGAGGGCATGTACTTTGGGATGAACGGCTTTATCGTCAAATGGGGAATTTCATTGCAGGCTGTTGTTCTGGGTGTTGTGCTGGAGGCTACAGGCTATGTGAAAGACGCGGTTCAAGCGGATGCGGCTGTGTGGGGCATTCGTTCAATGCTCAGCTTCATCCCGTTCATAGCTCTGCTTGTGGCTCTTCTATTTTTTTATTTATACCCTATTCGTCCTACGAATACGATTACAAAAAGCGGAGCGGTGACCCATAGTAATGACTAGTTTTATAGATTGGGTAAAAAAGAACCCATTATTGCTGCTTCTGTTTCTCGTCGGGGCTGCGGTGAGAGTGGTATATGCGGGATCCATACCAGGCGGCTTGAATCAGGATGAGGCATCGATCGGCTATGAGGCTTATTCTATTCTGCATTATGGCATTGATCGCAATGGCATTTCGCTGCCGGTTCATCTTATTGCATGGGGAAGCGGTCAGAACGCGCTTTATGCTTACCTGTCTATGCCTTTTATCTATTTATTTGGTTTAAATGAACTGTCAGTTCGAATGGTTAGCATCTTATTTGGCCTACTGAGCATGGTGCTATTTTATCGGATTGCAAATCAGCTATTTAAAAGAAAGCATGCAGCTGCGGCTGCAGCTTTTTTTATCGTCATATGTCCTTGGCATATTATGATGTCACGATGGGCGCTGGAGTCGAATATTTTTCCTACTCTAGTGCTGATCGCAGTGTTTTTTTTGTTCAAAGCGCTGCAGCAGCCGAAATGGCTGATTGGCTTTACATTAACACTAGCCGCTTCGCTTTATGCTTATGGAACGGCTTATTTTTTTGTACCTGTTTTTGGAGTAGGCATATTGGCTCTGCTCGTTGTTAAAAAGACGTTCAAGCTTCGAGTTCTGCTTTGGAATTGCGCGGTTCTCATTATATTAGCAGCACCTATCGGACTGTTTCTTCTTATTAATCGATATGGCATGGCGACCATACAATTTCTGTTTTCTATTCCTAAGCTAACTGTTCCTCGTGTAGAGCAAATCTCTACCGCATTTGGCGGTCATTTTTTCTCAACGTTTGCGGACAATTTCAAATCATTTTTGCAAATGTATTTGACTCAAAATGATGGTTTGCTGTGGAATGCCATGCCTAAATTTGGGTATATGTATCCGTTAGCATTACCGCTGATCGGAATTGGCATCTTGTATGGTGTGATGAAACTGATTAATAATTTCCGCATAGAGACAGCAGTCATTGCTATCTGGTTCGGAACGGCAATTCTAATGACATTGATTACAGATGTGAATATCAATCGTATTAATATTATTTTTTATCCGACGGTATACTTGGCAGTTGCAGGCCTTATGTGGCTGCACAAGCGGATTAAATACTCATTCCCAATAATTATAGCGGCGTTCTCCATTTTCTTTGTTTTCTTCTGTGCTAACTATTTCACTACTTATGCGAAGCAAATAAGCCCGCTTTTCTATGAATCCTTTGGAGAAGCTGTACAGTACGCATCGGATGAAACGGAAGGCAATATTTATGTGACGGATCAAGTGATGATGCCTTATATTTATGTATTGTTTTATGAAAAAATGGATCCGAAGCAGTTTATAAGCACAGTCGACTATATCAATCCGGGTGAGCCCTTTCAGTTTGTTCGCGCATTCGGCAGATACCATTTTGGGCAGCCTGAGCCAAGGCCAAATGAGGAAGCGGCTTATATTTTCAAAAATAGCGACTCTATTCCGGGTGAGGATTCAGGCTATAAGATTAAAAAATTTAAACATTATACGGTCGTGAGCGGTACAGGAACAGTGGTGGCTCAGAAGGTTCATGAATCATTTCAGAACGGCGGCTTTGAGGAAGGGCAGCAGTATTGGTCATTTACTTCCGGTACGGGGATAGGCTCAAACCGTCCTTACAGCGGTTCCAACTTAATGTATGTTGACCCAGGCAACGGTCGTGTCGTTTCCCAGACCTTCTCGGCTGCTGATGACGGTGACTATATCCTTTCTGCTAAAGTGAGTACGAGCGCTGCTGGTGGAATGATCGGGCTTTCCATCAATGGAGTAAAAGTTGAAGATCTTGCGATTAACGCACAAGAGCAATATGTAGAAGTTAAGCTGCCTGCAGTATCCGTGAACATGGGGGATACCGTTTCTATCTATTTTACTGGAGGGGCGGGCTGGTTAAATGTCGATGATGTGGCGTGGAGCAAGAAATAGTGACCGTATTATTTTGCGTGCTAGAGTAATGTTGATTATTTTGATTCTTCTATTTGTTATTGTCTTAATAGGCTGCTCAAATAAGCAGATGGGAATGAAGGAAACAATCACCGCATATTACGACCACATGCATAATGGAAAGATGGAGGAGTCTCAAAACCTTTTGGATTGGGACTCCGGGGAGTGGGACATTGTTGATTATTACGTTACGATGCCTCTCATGAATAAAGACTATGGTTTGGTTTCGTTAGAAACTTTTGAAATTAGTTCATCCAAGAATGATGATGCTTCAGGAGAAGCTGTAGTTAAAATTACTTATAAGGATAAAGCTGATAAAAATCGAATTGAAATCAACACGTTAGAGTTACATACAGATTCCAACGATAACTGGAAAATAACGTCCATCACACGAAACATGGAATGAAATTAATCCGATACGGCTTCACCGTTAATATAATAGCTGTCCTCACGATATGCATGAAACACGATCTCAATTTCAGATAAGTCAATTTGGCTGACATATTTGGTAACTGCCTGTGCAAATCGATTTCTTACTTGCTGTCCCCGCTCGAACCAGCCGACCTCGATAAATGCAAACCCTTGATCATCTGCCTCACTGCCAAAAACGCTGGTCGTATTTAGACAAGCCATTGTAAAATTATCGGTACCGCACTCGCAAATAGCGGCAAGCTCAGCGGCAAGCGGTGTCGAAACAGACTTTAACTGCTCGGACGGTACTCCGCGGAATAATAAATGTGGCATTGCACTGTTCCTCCTGCATAGATAGATTAAATATCCATAGTAGTATATCAAAAAAAAGCATCAGCCGCTTATACCAGGGAATGCCGTCTGATTCACAATCATTGGCATTCCTGTATAACGACTGATGCTTGTTTGTTTGCTGCTTACTCCGTCACATGAAACGGCTTAAGAAACAGCTTAGGAATTTCAGTTTCAAACTTGACGAGTTTGCCGGTTACCGGATGCGTGAAGGACAATACGCGGGCATGCAAGCCAAGGCGGCCAATGATGCGTGTGCGTGCGCCGTATTTTTTGTCGCCAACAACGGGATGGCCAATGTCCTCCATATGAACGCGAATTTGGTTTTTTCGGCCTGTCTCGAGATTCACTTCGAGAAGCGAGAAGTTTTTATTGGAACGAAGCACCTTGTAATGGGTAACGGCGTGCAGACCATCGTTCGGATAGGAGCTGGAATACATTTTGAGCGTTTTGCTTTCCTTCAGCCACGAACTGATTGTACCTTGCTCCTTCTTAACCAATCCTTCTACGAGCGCGATATAGCTGCGTTCTTGAACCGAATCCTGCCAGCTGTTTTGCAACTGCTGCTGAACCGCCTCGCTCTTTGCAAACATCATGACACCTGAAGTATCACGATCCAGACGATGCACAACGTAAATCCGGTTTTTCGTATTCTCGACACGTACATGCGCCATAAGCTGGCGATAGGCGGTCACTTCATTTTCTGGCGCAGAATCAGATGATATGGACAGAAGTCCCGATTCCTTCTTTATAACGATAATATGCTCATCCTCAAAAAGGATCGCGAGCCCTTCCAGCGGTATTTTATCCTGCGGCCGGTCTCTGCCTACCGTAACGGTTTGACCGGGCTGAAGCGGATAGTTGTAAGCGGTCGTTGATTTTCCGCCTACAGATACTTGTCCATTCGCTAATATGGATTTCACTACATTGCGTCCAGCACCTGAAATATTTTTTATGAGAAAGGGAAGCAGTTCCATCGGTTCGTTAACCGGGTAGGACTTGCTCTTATCTGCTTGTGATTGAGGAGCTCCGCGCTTTTTTCCCCTGTGCATGCCAAAAAACCTCCTAGATTCAATGCTCCTACTATACCATGAGTATGGGCTTCAGTTCTAATCTTCTGTTTAGCAGTTTAACAACGCTCTATGAATCTCGATCTAATAGACAAAGAGTTAAGAGGAGTGGTAGGATTAATGATAGATTTACCAAATGGTGAAAAAGGAAAAGTTTGGAGGAAATGATCGCGTGAAAACAAAAATTTTAAAGACTATGCTAAGTCCTATGCTCATTGCCGGGTTATTGCTTGCCCCATTGTCAACACTTAGCGTAGATTCTGTAGCGGCAGCCAGCGCTGCAAGCAAGACGGTTGCCGTATCGACGCAACAACTGCAGGTGATTGTAGATGGCAAGAAATTATCTCTATCAGCCGGCGCGTATGCAGAGAAAGGCGTCACATTTGTTCCGATGCGCGATATTTTTACAGCACTGGGCGCTACCGTAACTTGGGAAGGCAAGACGGAGACGATTATTGGACGTAAAGGCAATCGTTCTATTTCTCTTAAAGTAGGCATGAAGCAAGCGGTCATTAACGGTAAAACAG
Organism: Paenibacillus sp. 2TAB26; assembly: GCF_052115145.1. NCBI lineage: Bacteria > Bacillati > Bacillota > Bacilli > Caryophanales > Paenibacillaceae > Paenibacillus > Paenibacillus sp. 2TAB26. The sequence continues at coordinate 268,932 of NZ_JBFRGC010000009.1, read as the reverse complement.
TGAAGCTCGATTCACCTGCTGTCGTTCGCAAAGGCGTCACGTTTGTACCCGTTCGGTTCATCTCGGAAGCTCTTAACGCAAATGTGAAATGGGATAAAGCCGCTAACGCGGTTCGAATCACATCGCAAGAGGCTGCCGAGCAAGCAGAATACAACGAGTGGCTTGAGCAGCAGAAAAACATTCCTAGACTTACTCCTAAAGAAATCGTAGATAAATATGATGAGAGCGTTGTTCTCATTATGACCAATCGCGCTCAAGGCAGCGGCGTTGTTATTGGTGATAATCTGATTCTTACTAATTATCATGTTATCGGAGATGCAGCCTCTGCTACTATGCTGGATGTTTATGGTGATGAGCTGAAGATTACAGGCGTAGTTCATTATGATAAGTCAGCAGATCTAGCTATTGTTAAAACAGAAAAATCAATTGATATTCCGCCGGTCGTTCTAGGTTACGGGTTAAACTCGTATAAAGGCGGCAAAGTCGTTGCCATTGGAAGTCCGCTTGGACTGCAAAATACAGTTTCAGACGGTCTGATTAGCAACATCACCTATGAAGACGGTATCCGATACATTCAGACAAGTGCTCCGATCGATCACGGCAGCTCAGGCGGGGCATTGTTTAATGAGTTCGGAGATCTTATTGGTATCACCACGCTTGGATACTCTGGGACGAGCGCGGATTTGAATTTTGCTGTATCCGTTATTCATGCTGCTAGTTTGAATAGCGAAGTAACAGAGGAGAAAATAAAGAACGCTAAGTTTTTACCTTCAAGCTTGCCGGATACGCTCGTTGGCGCTCCTTTGGCTGATATCGAGAAGGTGCTGAAAGATCAATTCTCTTCTGTATCTACTACTGAAGGCGAGGCTAAGTTTACGAAGTGGGAAGCCAAACGTGATTCCGCTGGCTGGCTCGTACTGACAGCAGATATTGATCCTAGGTTTTATATGTTATACGGAGCGTCGATGTCTCAGGAGCTCAGGCTTTGGGCAATTAATCTAGGGAATGAGTTCCATAAGATGCTGCCGGATGAGAAAATTCAAGTGCTTATTTCCTTCGAGCGCGATTATGGTTTCGAGCCGCGCGGCTTTGAATCGGGCGAGGTCACAGCACTTGGCGGCGACAAATGGCGTGTTCGCTATCCAATTATCGATATGCAGCTCAAAAATGAACTTTATATTAAAGTAAGAGTGTAAAAAAATGGAGGCATCTGCTGCTGCGATCTGCGGCAAGGGATGCCTCTTCTTTTTTTTGATTTTTTTCTGTACAATAGAAGGCATCTTGCTATAAGCGCTGAAGGCTTTCGCAAGCGTGCTTTATAGGCAAATGCTTAAGTTAGAGAGGTTATTACTTATGAAAGTGGTACTGTCCACATTAAATGCCAAGTTTATACACACATCACTGGCGCTGCGCTGTTTGAAGGCGTTTAGCGGCGATCGATTCGATATTGAAATTGCAGAGTACACCATCAAAGATCCAGTGATGAACATCGTGTCCGATATTTTTTCGAGAAAACCTGATGTAGTCGGATTCTCCTGCTACATTTGGAACATCGAGGAAACGATTACGGTTATTAATATGCTGCGCAAAATCATGCCTGAAATCAAAATTATTTTAGGCGGTCCAGAAGTCAGCTATGATATGGACTATTGGATGGAGCGTGTGCAAGAGGTTGATTTTATCGTGGTGGGCGAAGGCGAAGAGACCTTCCATCATTTGCTTACTGAGATTGAAGGCGATGGCAAATACCATATGGTATTTGGAATTACCTATCGGAAGCAGCGCGAGGATCGCGTCGAGGTGCTGATTAATCCGCCGCGTCCCAAGCTGAATCTGAATGAGCTGCCATCCCCGCATCGCTTTGAGGAGGATATTCCTCATTTGGGAAGCCGTGTCGTTTATTTTGAGACAAGCCGAGGCTGCCCGTTCAGCTGCCAGTTTTGCCTATCCAGTATCGAGGTTGGCGTTCGTTATTATGATATGGAGCGGACGAAAGCAGATATTTTGTATTTGATCGAAAAAGGCGCCAAGCTTATTAAATTCGTCGATCGAACATTTAATATTAAACGGGATTACGCGCTTGAAATTTTTGAGTTTTTGATCAAAAACCACCAGGGCTGTGTTTTTCAATTTGAAATAACAGCAGATATCATGAGACCTGAGGTGCTTGATTATTTGGCTGAGAATGCGCCTCCAGGCATATTCCGCTTTGAAATTGGCGTACAATCTACGAATGATCCAACAAATGAAGCGGTTCAGCGTCGTCAGAACTGGATGAAGCTGGTGCGTACCGTTATGAAAGTGAAAAATTCTCAAAAAATCGATCAGCATCTTGATTTGATTGCCGGTCTGCCGCTTGAGAACTATGATACGTTCCGCGGAACGTTTAATGATGTATTCGAGCTGCGTCCCGAGGAGCTGCAGTTAGGCTTTCTCAAAATGCTGCGCGGTACGGGTCTCCGCCGTGAAGCAGATAAATGGGGCTATATCTATATGGACAGATCGCCTTATGAAATGCTGGGCAACGATCTGATGCCATTTGGCGATATCGTTCGCATTAAACGGGTAGAGGATGTATTGGAGAAATATTGGAATGCGCACCGAATGGATCATACGCTGCTTTATTTGGTTGATCGTGTGTTTCCATCGCCATTCGACTTCTTCCAGGCGTTCGGCGATTTCTGGGAACGAAGCGGCTGGCAAAAGATCGGCCATCAGCTGGAGGATCTGTTCTCGCGGCTCTCGGCGTTTCTTGGATCGCTGCCTATCTCAGCAGAGAAGAACTTCGAACAGGTGCCAGCACTGCAAGAGGATACGAAGAGAGTTTCTGCTTCACCAGAAGAAATACTCGCAATTGCAGGCGAACGCTTAGATAAGGACGTCGTGCTGGGGCTAATGAAATACGATTATTTCCTTAATCATAATTATAAGCCTCGCAAAATTTGGTGGGAGTTTACGATGGACAAGTCGCTGTGGAGCGGCTGGATGCGCCACTTAGCGGATCGCCCAGAGGATGTATCTCCTGAATTCGCAGCACTGCGATTTGGCGAGAAGGAGCTTCACAAACATGCGGTTATTGAGAAGCTGCCGTTTGATCTTGCAACGTTCCTTGCTACAGGAGAGGTTGATCGCGAACATCATACGCTGCTCGTTGTTCTGTATGCACTTGAGGCAGGTAGTAGCAAACCGAAGCCGCGTCCTTTCACTTTAAAGATTAAAGCTGGTCAAGAAGCGATGATTAAGTAGTCCAGATTGAAATGAAAAGAACCTCCAAACCCATGAAGCAAACGGGTTTGGAGGTTCTTTGTTATTGGTTTGAAAATATGAAATTAAACAGAAGCAGGTACAATGCTGCGAAGTACAGTCATGCTGCCGGAAAGCTCATAGTCGCCAAGATTAGCGGGAAGGAGGAAGCACTCGCCTGCTTTAACGGATTGCTCGCCATCCGCCCATTTCACTTGTCCCTCACCATCGGCAACTACAAGGATAACGAAGCTATCAAGCGATGTGGACAGCTTCCAAGGAGCGGCTACGATACCTTTCTCAACGATGAAGTAAGGAGAAGAAGCGATGGTCAGCCACTGGCCAGCTACTGCGCTGTCTGTTTTCATCCGCTCAGCGCCTGCGCCTTCATAGGCAATGACATTAAGAGAATCTTCGATATGAAGCTCGCGCAGCTGACCATCAAGCCCAAGGCGATTGTAGTCATGCAAGCGATAAGTAGTGTCGGAGTTTTGTTGAATCTCAGCTACAACAACGCCAGAGCAGAGAGCATGAACGGTTCCTGCGGGAATGTAAAATGCATCACCGGCTTCAACAGTCACTTCTTGAAGCGCGTCCATAATGCGGCCTTCAGTGATTGCTGCTTCCATCGCCGCACGGTCAATGCCGTCTTTTAGGCCATAGATGATTTTTGCGCCTGGCTTAGCGTCGAGGATGTACCACATTTCTGTTTTGCCAAGCTCGCCTTCAGGCAGCCCTTCGTATGCATCCGTTGGATGGACTTGAATGGATAGGTCATCATTGCAATCGAGCAGCTTGATAAGGAGCGGGAAACGTCCGTTTTTCTCGGAAAAGCCTTGTGAGCCAAACCATACAGGTCCGTAAGTTTCACGAATTTGGTCAAGTCCAACGCCAGCAAGCTCGCCGTTCATTACTTTTGTAATGCCGTTAGGGTGATCACTGATCATCCAGCCTTCGCCAATTGAGCCTTCAGGCATTTCAAGGCCAAAACCTTCTAGTGCGCGTCCTCCCCAAATACGTTCTTTCATTTCTGCTTTAAATTGTAATGGATAAGGTTTTACTGTCATTATTTATCTCTCCCATATCGGTAGTATGTCGTTCTACTTCAGCTAAAAAATAACATTCAGAGCAATTGGCTTTAAAGAGCTGTAAGGTCAACGCGTTGCAAAAGATTAACGAGCAGTTGGACGCTTCTCTGCCGCAATAAGGTAAGGGGCAGCCTTGCGCTGGGTCTGCCTGTAAATAACGGTCTGCGCTAGGCTTTGAGGCAGCTGCTCTGCCCATGATTCCACGGAGGCGGCTTCCTCAGCACCGCCAGGATGCCCTGGATACAAAACGCAGGTCACGATACCTCCAGGACGCAGCAGCATTATAGCTGCATCGAGCGCAGCCAGTGTTGTTGCAGGCTCGGTTATGATCGTGAGATCATCGCTTCCCGGCAAATAACCGAGATTGAACATTACGGCTGAGACTTGTCCGATAATAGAAGGATCAACAGTCTCAGCCATACTTGCGTGATTGCTCAGCACAAGTTTAATATCGGGAAGCTTATTGTTATTTTGAAGGGAAGAAAGGCGCTCTTGCGTGCGATCAAGCGCCTCCTGCTGGATATCAAAGGCATATACTGTGCCGTTAGGTCCAACAAGCTCGGCAAGCGCAAGTGTATCTACACCACCGCCGGCAGTAGCATCAATGACGATGTCACCCGGCGAGGTACGCTCGTTGATCCATTTGTGAGCCATGCTTAGGACTGATAGAAACCCCATATTTCGCTAAACCTCCTGCTGCCATAACTTGCCTTGCCACGTATTGCGGCGCGTAAGCTCGTCGTCGAAGGCATTCAGCACTGACCATTTATTCATGCTCCACATCGGACCAATCAACAGGTCACGCGGCGCATCTCCCGTAAGGCGATGCACGATCATTTCTGGCGGCAGAAACTCAAGTGTATCAACAATCAATTTCACATATTCATCCTGCTCAAGAAATTGAAGCAGACCAGCCTCGTACTGACGTACCATCGGCGTCTTGCGCATGAGATGAAGCAAATGAATTTTAATGCCTTGCACGTCCATCTTGGCGACGGCGCGACCTGTATCAAGCATCATTTCATGCGTTTCCTGAGGAAGACCGTAAATGATATGCGCACATACACGAATGCCGCGTTCCCGAAGACGCTTTACGGCATCGAGATAGCAGGCTGTATCATGTGCACGGTTAATGAGCTCTGAAGTAGATTCGTGCACGGTTTGAAGTCCCATCTCCACCCAAAGATAGGTTCGTTCATTCAGCTCAGCCAAATAATCGACTACATCATCGGGCAAGCAATCAGGTCGTGTTGCAATGGACAAACCAACAACGCCAGGCTGCTGCAAAATGACTTCATAATATTCCCTTAGCTCTTCAACGGGCGCATACGTATTTGTATAAGCTTGGAAATATCCAATATACTGCGCATTTTGCCATTTCTGATGCTGACGGTCCCGTATTTTATTGAATTGTGTAACGAGGTCGTCCCGCCTGCTGCCCGCGAAATCACCAGAGCCGCGAGCGCTGCAAAATGTACAGCCGCCCTTTGCAATGGACCCGTCACGGTTTGGGCAAGTGAAGCCGGCATCAAGCGTAACCTTGAATACCTTGCCTCCCAACTGCTCATGCATTTCGTAATTCCATGTATGAAATCGTTTATCGCCCCAAAGCAGTGGCTGCTGCTGTTGCGATGTTGATAATTTAATCATCGTTTTCCCCTTCATTTAAGACCTACACCCTATATTTTAGCGAAAAACGAGTGGAAAAGCCACGTTTGTCATGCGAATAGATATTGAATGTTCGGAAAACGCTTTAATTGGAAATATTTTTTGAAATGGGTGTTTTTAGACTTGCGTAACCTTACATGAAGTGTTATATTAAAAGTGCGACAAAACAACAAATAAACCTAACATAGCCCATATGCACCTGCATTCATGAAACGTCGATTAAATGGAAATACTCTTACTAATAAATCGATGAGGTGATTAGAGATGAATAATGTAACCAAAATCCCGCACGGCGACGATACTGTAACTGTTGAGCTAACTGTAAAAGAATTGATGGCGCTTACAGGCGTCCGCTTTCACAATAATCATGGTGTAGAAATTTCCGCTCGCAAGAAGTTGAATGAAGTATTAGTGGGAACATACGAGCGTGAGCAGAAAGAGAACGCTCCGATTCCGTATCAGCTTTTGCTGTAACGACTATACATCCAATGACATGATAAGCAAGCCGCATCGCCAATAATTGGCTGCGGCTTTTTTCTATCCTCTTTACATTGCTCAATTTCTTGGGCACAATAAGGACTAGTCTATTCGTTGCATCGTCTACGATAAATGGAGGAATCACTGCATATGCGTTTAAGAGGAAGAAAAGGTATTCGTGAAAGTTTAGAGGGTCAGCCGGAGCTAGTCGTGCTCGATGCTGCGCCGCACAAAGGCAAGTGGCGTGAGTTTTTTGGCAACGACCAGCCTATATATGTAGAGCTTGGCATGGGCAAGGGTCGTTTTATTAGTCAAATGAGTGCTCGCTACCCGCACATCAATTTTATTGGTGTCGACATGTATGATGAGCTTCTTCGCCGCGCAAGCGAGAAGGCACGCATCGTATGGGAGCAAAAAGGGGAGTCTCATCCGCCCAATCTTGCGCTGCTTCGCGCTAATATTGAAGGAATCGAGACGATGTTTGCTCCGGGTGAGCTTGAACGTGTCCATCTGAATTTTAGCGATCCTTGGCCAAAGGCTAAGCATGCGCGCAGAAGACTAACGCATCCAAGACTTGTTGCCAAGTATATTGAACTGCTTAACGAGCGCGGCGAAATCCATTTTAAGACGGATTCACAATCTCTGTTTGAGTTTTCATTGAACAGCTTCGCGGAAATGGAACTTATCATGCGCAATATTTCGCTTCATTTACACAAAGAAGGCCCTCGAGAGGACCTTGTGTTTACGGAATATGAGATGAAATTTATGGAAAAAGGACAAAATATTTATCGTGTTGAAGCCGTTATCGGCTCCGAGGCTATTCGGAAGCATCGTGAAGCGAAACATGAGAAGTCGCTTAAAGAGGAAGCTGAGGCATCAGAATCCGTATCGAATGATTCGGATGATGAGGATAATTAATTTAGTCCTACTGCAGACGATACCCAGGAATAATTGACTGCCAAAGCTGTTATCGTTCCGATCAGTGCGCCAGCTGCAACATCAGATGGGTAATGCAGCCCTAGATACATTCTTGACCATCCAACGGATAGTCCAATTATTAACGCAAGCGGCACCAGCAGAGTCATCCATATCCCGCTAGTCAGCAATATAGGGACTAGCCATGCGAAGATCGCTGTTGTGTGTCCGGATGGAAATGAAGAATCGACAAGCGGCTTATGACATGTATTTACATCAGGCAGCGCTTGATAAGGTCGAAGTCGTTTGAATTTACGCTTTACAATTGCTACTGGCAAATGGCTTATGACGACCGCAGTTAAGCATTGCCACCCAGTAAGGCTCCAAGGAGCAGGTGCAAGTAGTGCATATAGAAGGGCGGTTGCGAGCGTAAAGGTTGCGCCGCCCATATGTGTGACCGTGCTTAACCATTTCCCCAGAATTCGATGTCTTTTTCTCCCTGAAGGTCTCCGGTTTGCCCAAATCAATAATCTTTGCTCACTCGTTTTCAGCCAGCCTATCATTCGTTCCATCGCTGTCATCCTCCTAACGGTGGCTTACTTCTATAACATTTATCAATTCCAGACTTAATTTTAGCATGTTTTTGTTCGCTGAGCGTAAACTATTTCTTGTCCCTATATTAAGGATAAGTAAGTATTATAGCACTAACTTGCTTTCCATGGGTGCTGCCTGATGAGAATGCGCTGTCATGCGTCTATCGGTATCCTGTTTTCGCTCCAAATACAGGGAATAAATATTGATTTCAAATTACTGTTTAATAATGTGCATTTGATGGTAAAACTGTAATGGACAAATTCCACGCGGTTGTGACAGGGTCTGTCGAAACCGCAAAAGATGTCGGAACGGAACTTTCTCGTTCACTTGTTCGTCACATAGACCTATTTCGATTTAAGAAACATTTTCACACATTTTAACGTAAATAAGGACGTTAGTGCTAAAAACTTAGCAATTGGTTGAAAATAAGGCTGAGTCGTCGTAAAAGGAGGTAATGTATTCATCCGTGAGCAATGCAAGCGTTTTTCTGCCGAGATTAAGCGCAATGAAGACTAATTCAACTTTTGACAAAGAAGTTGTTTCTGTGGAGAATCAATTATGGTCCGAGAGTGTTTGCAGAGAAACACTCATACAAAGAGAAAATATATAATAAAAAGCTTACGGCAGCCACGGGTGGATGCTGAAAAAAAGCAAAAAAAATGGGGTCTAAAGGGGTAATGCCGCATGTTCAATACGATTATGTTTGTGGTTCAAATTCTATTTGCGTTGCTAGGTGTGTATCAGCTGTTTTTAACGTTTTTCGGATGGCGGCGTAAAAAAGAAGATCTTTCTCATGCACCGAAAAAAACATTCGCACTGCTGATAGCAGCTCATAACGAAGAGCAGGTTGTTGGGGCACTGATTGAAAACTTGCAAAAAATGAAATATCCACGGGAGCTTTATGATATTTTTGTAATTTGCGATAATTGCACCGATGGTACAGTCGATGTTGTAAATAGTTATGATGGAGTATATGCATGTGTTCGTGAAAATCCAAATCAACGCGGCAAGGGCTTTGCAGTTGAGTGGATGCTTAAAGAGTTGTGGGCTATGCCAAAGAGCTACGACGGCGTAGCGATCTTTGATGCCGATAACCTTGTAGCGACTGATTTCTTGCAGTACATGAACAATGATTTGAGCAATGGATTCCGAGTTATTCAAGGCTACCTGGATACAAAAAATCCAAATGATTCTTGGGTCAGCTCAGCAAATGCAATTAACTACTGGTTCTGCAACCGGCTTTGGCAGCTTCCGCGTACAAATCTTGGCCTTGCCAACTTTCTAGGTGGAACAGGCATGTGCTTTGATTCAAAGCTGCTTCAGGAAATGGGCTGGGGAGCTACAAGCTTGGTTGAAGATTTAGAATTTACAGTCCGCTGCATTAAACGCGGAATTTATCCGAAGTTCAACTTTGAGGCAAAGGTGTTCGACGAGAAGCCGATTACGTTCCAAGCATCAGCTCGCCAAAGGCTTCGCTGGATGCAAGGACACTTTGATGTTACTCGTAAACATATGCTTCCTCTGCTTTGGCAGGGAATCAAGGATCGCAGCATGACGAAGATTGATGCGGCCCTTTATGTGTTCAATGCTTATAATTATTTGGCTGGATTTTTTATTGCAGCGATCATTTGGGGAGACATCCTGCTGTCAGGCGGAGATAACGTCACCTCCGTGTACAACCTGCTTCCAATTTGGCTAAGCATTCCGTACATGGCATATATTTTTGTGCAAATACCTTTATCCATGTATATGGCTAAAGTTTCGTGGAAGCTATATTTGCGGATTCCGACCTTTCTATTGTTCACCTTGTCATGGTGGCCGATAACGGTGCATGCATTCTTCACGCAAAACAACAAAAAGTGGAGTCATACCCAGCATACACGCGTCATCCGTCTTGAAGAAGTTCAAAGCAAACAAGTGTAATCGCTTGTTGACAAGGCTTTGTAGGCCATGGTATAGTAACACGGTAACATTTACAACTAACTTAATACGCACAAGCAGAAGCACCCGCTTCTCACCTTTCGGCTCAGGCTGGCTGGTTCGCGATAATCGATTAGTCATTCCATCATTTCAACTGAAGTGATGCTCTGACATACATGTACGGTTATGAGATGCGGGTTCGAGCGAACCCGCATTTTTTTATTGCGTGGAGACATGAACAAACCATTTTTGGAGGTGGCACGTTATTAGCAGAGAACATCAAATCAATGATGAAATCCGGGCCAGAGAAGTGCGTTTAGTAGGCGCTGAAGGCGAGCAAATCGGTATTAAATCCATTCGCGATGCTATGCAGCTTGCTATCGAGCTGAATTTGGACCTGGTGAACGTCGCACCGACGGCTAAACCGCCGGTATGCCGCATCATGGACTACGGAAAATTCCGTTATGAGCAGCAGAAGAAAGAAAAAGAAGCACGCAAAAACCAAAAGATCGTTGATCTTAAAGAAGTTTGGTTCCGTGCGAACATTGATGAAAATGACTACCAAACGAAGTTTCGTAACGTTGTTAAGTTTCTCAATGAAGGCGATAAAGTGAAAGCATCCGTAAGATTCCGCGGTCGTGAGATTGCTCATGCATCTTTAGGCCAAAAGATTTTGGATCGTCTTTCAAAAGAGGTTGCCGAATTATGCAGCGTTGAGCGCGCTCCTAAGCTGGAAGGCCGGAGCATGATTATGATTTTGGCACCCAAAACCAACAGCTAACAACTGATGAAGAACTTTAAGGAGGATAACTGATATGCCTAAGATGAAAACTCACAGCAGTCTGAAAGACCGCTTTAAAATTACTGGAACTGGTAAAGTAAAACGTTACAAAGCTTACCGTAACCACTTGCTTTCACACAAATCCGGTCGTCAAAAACGCGTACTTGCTGGCCAACCGCTTATGGCTGCTGGCGATGTTCGTCGTTTGAAACAAGGCCTTGCTAACTTGTAATAATAAGCTACACCAAATAAGCTAATTCAACCTACAGGAGGTTTCCACTCATGGCAAGAGTTAAAGGCGGTTTTGTCCGCACTCGTCGTCGCAAAAGAATTCTAAAGCTAGCTAAAGGTTATTTCGGTTCGAAACATCGTCTGTTTAAAACAGCGAAGGAGCAAGTTGGTAAGTCCCTAATGTACGCTTACCGTGACCGTCGCAACAAAAAACGTGACATCCGCAGACTGTGGATCGTTCGTATTAACGCGGCAGCTCGTATTAACGGACTTTCGTACAACAAATTCATGCACGGCTTGAAACTTGCGGGCGTAGAAGTAAACCGCAAAATCCTTGCTGACCTTGCAGTTAACGATATGACTTCATTCAACTCGCTTGCTGGCATTGCAAAAGAAAAAATTAACGCTTAGGCGTTGACCGCATATAAGGGCTGTCCAAGTCATCTAATCGATGATTTTTGGACAGCCTTTTTTGCGTTTTTTTTTGCGTAAATGAACCGACATGCGCACATTTATTGGAGCAGAGGACAAATAAACAGACGGATGCCACCCTCCGCGAATATGCTGTAGGACAACGGGAAGGGAGGGATTTCGCATGCGTAACGTTTCCAAACAGCAAGTACGGAAACTGGTCGGCAAATCCATTTATGCAGTACGTCCTGACGGCTCTGTCGTCACTGGCAAGCTCGTTCGGGTACACCAAAATAAACTGATCGTCGCTCCACTCGAAAAAGACAAAGGCAAGCTCGTGCAAACGAAAGCAATTTTGCCTCTCGTATTGTTTGACCTTCTTGCCATCGGCACGCTTCCTTTATGGGGCGGCGGCTTTGGTGGTGGTTTTGGCGGTGGCTACGGCGGCGGCGGCAACTGCTGCAACAACAATTTTAACCAATACGGCAATGGCAACTATGGTGGCTATGGTGGCAATGCTGGTTATAACGGTAATGCTGGCTACGGCGGTTATGGAAACCAGGGCTACAACGGTTTTTAATGGCAATTAAGTAATCATAGCGGGGTGAGCGGTTTAAGTAATTCGTAGCAGCGCAGCTCAGGATAGTATTGGACGGTATAGTAACCAAGCTTACTATAGAGTTGATGTGCTTTACCATTAACCTGATCGACAAACAGCCTGGCGACTTTGCAATTCTGCGTTTTGCCGTAAGCTTCGCTATGAGCTATTAATTTTCTGCCCCATTGTCTATTCCGATGATCAGGATGCGTGACCATCATATCTAAATAAAGCACCTCACCCATCACTTCAAAATGGATGAAGGAGACTGGAGGGCTTTTTTTAGATAAGGATGCTACAAAAGTAACACCGCGACGGAAACGCTTAGGGAGCTCTCGAATCGTTTGCGCATCATGTTGGTGTACCGTATGGGATAAGGGAATAAGCTCATTGCGAATGAGGCGAACCACTTCGGCTTGATCATACCTAGGCTCATAAATACGAATCATGCTCATCATTCCATTTCTACCGCGCCAAATGGATCTGGGACGCAGCATGAATTTGCCGCATTAGGGCTAAACTAGTATATGTAGCGCGCTAAAGGATTGCGCCGAATACATTTTACAACAAGAGTTGTTTATGGTTCTTGACGAACGGAGATTCACGGCATATAATAAGGAAAGTCTTATCTACCACGTACTGGTATTCGTACCATGTGGTAAATACAAAATCAGCATTGATGAGGACGAAGTGCTTAGGGCCCTTTTGAACAGAGAGCGGATGGATTAGCTGCAACCATCGCCAAAATCCCTTTTCTACGAGCTCACCTCGGAGCTGTTTCCTTGAAAAGCAACCATGTGTTGCCTATTAGGGGGAATCGCAGGGCAAGCGTTACAGTGCCATTGGTAGAACGTATATGCATGACGTTCTTACTTGTAGAGGTTATACATCGGGAGATGTGTAACGAATTTGGGTGGTACCACGGAAGATATACCTTTCGTCCCTCGTTGCTTCGTATTGGAGCATGAGGAACGAGAGGTTTTTTTGTTTTTTCTGAGAGGAGGATGACTGATGATAACGCAAGGTGCAACACTGAAGTCAAAAGAGGAAATGAAGGAAAGAATTTCGAAACCTGAGGTTATTTCTGGTTCGGAGATTTTGCTAAGAAGTCTATTGCTTGAGGGTGTAGATTGTGTGTTCGGCTATCCAGGTGGAGCAGTGTTGTACATTTATGACGCGATGCACGGAAACCCCGATTTCAATCATTTACTAACACGGCACGAGCAAGGCGCGATTCACGCGGCAGACGGTTACGCCCGCGCAAGCGGCAAAGTAGGCGTATGTATCGCTACATCAGGTCCTGGTGCAACAAACCTCGTGACGGGAATTGCAACTGCATATATGGATTCCGTACCACTAGTTGTTATTACCGGTAATGTCATCTCCAGCCTGATTGGCAGCGATGCATTCCAAGAGGCAGACATTACGGGAATCACAATGCCAATCACTAAACACAGCTACTTGGTTCGCGACGTTGAGGATTTGCCTCGTATTATTCACGAAGCATTCCATATTGCCAACACGGGGCGCAAAGGTCCAGTATTGATCGATATTCCGAAGGACATCTCAGCGGCTAAGACATTGTTCAAGCCAGTAACAGAAGTTAACATCCGTGGTTACAACCCGACAGTTACGCCTAACAAAAATCAAGTGGATAAGCTGATTAAGGCGATTGAACAAGCGGAGCGCCCGTTAATACTAGCAGGCGGCGGAGTCGTTTACTCTGGCGGACATGAAGAGCTGTTCGAATTCGTTACTAAAACGCAAATACCAATTACAACAACATTGCTTGGTTTGGGAGCTTTCCCAAGCGGCAATGATTTATTCCTAGGCATGCCAGGCATGCATGGCACATATACGGCTAATAAATCGATTCAAAGCGCAGACTTGCTAATTAATATTGGCGCTCGCTTCGATGACCGCGTAACCGGCAAGCTTGCGGGCTTTGCTCCACTGGCGAAAATCGTACACATCGATATCGATCCAGCGGAAATCGGCAAAAACGTACCAACAGACATCCCGATTGTCGGTGATGTAAAGACTGTTCTTGAAATTGTGAATAAGCTCGCGAAACGTGCAGACAAAGCGGATGATTGGCGTGCGAAGCTCAAAGCTTCATGTGAGCAATATCCGTTCAGCTATACGGATTCTGACGTTGAGCTTAAGCCGCAGTGGGTTGTAGAGCTGATCCATGAGACAACGAATGGCGATGCGATTGTAACAACTGACGTTGGTCAACATCAAATGTGGGCTGCTCAGTATTACAAGTTCAACAAGCCTCGTTCATGGGTTACTTCCGGAGGGCTAGGCACTATGGGCTTCGGATTCCCTTCTGCTATCGGCGCTCAAATGGCGAATCCGGATCGCGTAGTCGTTTCCATTAATGGTGACGGCGGGATGCAAATGTGTGCGCAAGAGCTTGCAATTTGCGCAATTAACAACATTCCGGTTAAGGTAGTAATTATCAATAATCAGGTGCTCGGTATGGTAAGACAGTGGCAGGAGCTTATCTATGACAACCGCTACAGTCATATTGATCTCTCAGGTAGCCCAGACTTTGTGAAGCTGTCAGAAGCTTACGGAGTTAAAGGCTTCCGTGCAACGAACAAAGAAGAAGCTCGTGCCGCATGGGAAGAAGCATTACGCCATCCTGGTCCAGCTGTTGTTGAGTTCGTCGTTCGCAAAGAAGAGAACGTATACCCAATGGTAGCGCAAGGAAGCACCATCGACGAAATGATCATGGGGGATGCGGAATGAAAAAACACACGATCGCAGTAATCGTTAACGATCAGCCCGGCGTTCTACAGCGCGTATCTGGTCTGTTCGGACGCCGCGGCTTCAACATTGAAAGCATAACGGTTGGTTCCAGCGAAGAAGCAGGCTTGTCGCGTATGGTCATCGTCACTTCTGGTGATGATCATACGCTCGAGCAAGTAACGAAGCAGCTATATAAGCTGATTGACGTTATTAAGGTCATTGATCTTAGCTCAAATCCGATGGTTGGCCGCGAGCTTGCACTCATTAAAGTGAATGCAGAGCCAGCATCTCGTCCGGAAATTTTAGGTGTTGTTGAAACTTTCCGCGCAGCGGTTGTTGACATTGGCACTCATTCGCTTATGGTACAAGTAGTAGGGGACACTGAAAAAATCGATGCTATGGTTGAACTGCTTAAACCGTATGGCATTCGTGAACTGTCGCGCACAGGAGTAACAGCATTAAACAGAGGCAATTCCAAGTAATAAGAGTTCATCATTCAACATCCCGCTTTGAGCGGGAGTTTAAGGGGAGAACCGCTGCTTAAGGGTCATTCTCTGCTTAAACACCCGCTCAAAAGGGTTAAACTAAAGGAGGCAATTATTAATATGGCAGTTACAATGTACTATGAAAAAGACGCTGATCAAGGCGTACTACAAGGTAAAACAATTGCAGTTATCGGTTACGGCAGCCAAGGTCACGCTCAAGCACAAAATCTTCGCGACAGCGGCTTGAAAGTTGTTATTGGTCTTCGTCCTGGTAAATCCGCAGACGTTGCTAAAAAAGATGGTTTCGAAGTACTTACAGTTGCTGAAGCAACTAAAGTGGCTGACGTTGTTCAAATTTTGCTTCCTGATGAAACACAAGCGAAAGTGTACAATGATGAAATCGCTCCTAACTTGAAAAAAGGCGCGGCTCTTATGTTCTCCCACGGCTTCAACATTCACTACGGACAAATCGTTCCGAACAAAGATACAGATGTATTCTTGGTAGCTCCAAAATCTCCTGGTCACATGGTTCGCCGTACGTACCAAGAAGGCTTTGGCGTTCCTGGACTAATCGCTATTGAGCAAGATGCTACTGGCAATGCTAAAGCTATCGGTCTTGCATATGCTAAAGGTATCGGCTGTACTCGTGCAGGCGTTATCGAAACTTCTTTCAAAGAAGAAACAGAAACAGATTTGTTCGGTGAGCAAGCCGTTCTTTGCGGTGGTGCTACTGCACTAGTTAAAGCTGGTTTTGAAACGCTTGTTGAAGCTGGCTACGCTCCAGAAATGGCTTACTTCGAGTGCTTGCACGAGCTTAAATTGATCGTTGATATGATGTATGAAGGCGGAATGGCGTCCATGCGCGATTCTATCTCCAACACAGCTGAATACGGCGATTATGTAACTGGTCCTCGCATTGTTACTGAAGAAACGAAAAAAGAAATGAAACGTGTATTGGAAGATATCCAATCCGGTCGTTTTGCTCGTGACTTCATCTTGGAAAACCAATCGAACCGTGCAATGCTTACAGCTACTCGCCGTAATGAAGCTGCTCACCCGATTGAAAAAACAGGCGCACAGCTTCGTGAATTGATGCACTGGATCAAGAAGTAATAAAAGATAGAATGTAGGAAAATATCCCGGTTCGCCGGATCGTTTGACGATGAGCACGTAGTATCGCCATGTGGTCCGAGCGCACCGGGATCATTTTGTTCACGGAGGTGCATTGCACAAATGCGGAAAATATATGTTTTCGATACAACGCTTCGTGATGGAGAGCAATCTCCTGGGGTTAACCTGAACACGAAGGAAAAGGTAGAGATTGCCCTTCAGCTTGAAAGGCTGGGAGTGGACCGCATGGAAGCTGGCTTCCCTGCTGCGTCTCCGGGAGACCTTGCTGCAGTTAATGCGGTAGCACGAGCAGTTAAAAATGCTACAGTTATCGGACTCTCACGCTCGCGTGAGCAGGATATCGATGCTGTTCGTGAAGCGCTTATCGGCGCACAGGATCCGTGCATTCACGTATTTCTTGCTACAAGTCCGATTCACCGCAAGCACAAGCTGCGGATGGAGAAGGAGCAGGTGCTTGAAACGGCAGAGCGTGCCATTCGGTATGCAAAGCAATATTTTGACAAAGTTGAATTCTCAGCAGAGGATGCAGGACGTACAGAGCTGGACTTTCTGTGTCAGGTCGTCGAGATGGCCATAAAAGCGGGAGCAACGGTCGTAAACATTCCGGACACGGTCGGTTATATGAATCCGCAAGAATTTGGGAACATCTTCAAGGTATTGAAGGAAAATGTGCCGAATATCGAAAAAATTCAGCTGAGCGCACATTGTCACAATGATCTCGGCATGGCGACTGCAAATTCGCTTGCAGCGATCTTGAATGGTGCAGATCAAGTTGAGGGTACGATCAATGGTATCGGGGAGCGCGCAGGTAACACAGCGATCGAAGAGATTGCAATGGCGCTTGCTACGCGTCCGGACTACTTCGGAGCTCAAACGACGCTGAACCTGAAAGAAATTGCCAAGACGAGCCGCCTTGTCAGCAAGCTGACGGGCATGGTCGTTCCAGGCAACAAAGCAATTGTTGGTGCCAACGCATTCGCGCATGAATCTGGTATTCATCAGGATGGCATGCTGAAAGAAAAAACGACGTATGAAATCATTTCACCAGATACGATCGGACTGAAGGAATCCAAGCTGGTGCTTGGCAAGCATTCAGGACGCCATGCGTTCCGTGAGAAGCTGATCGACCTAGGTTATGAGCTTGAGGACGAAGCGGTTAATGCTGCATTTGCTAAATTTAAAGATTTGGCAGATCGCAAGAAAACCGTAAGTGATGAGGATATTCTTGCTCTGCTTGAAGAGAAGCTCATTGATACGCCGGAAGTATTCAAATTAGAAATGATCCAAGTCAGTTATGGCAATCAATCTACGCCAAGCGCATCCGTTCGGATTCGTAAAGCGGAGGGTGAGGTCATAGATGAAGCGGCAATCGGCAACGGTTCCGTAGACGCCATCTATAACGCGATCGACAAGGTGACACAGGAAGTCGTGGAGCTTGAAGATTATTCGATCAAATCCGTATCGCAAGGCAAGGATGCGCAAGGTGAGGTTCATGTTGTACTAAAGCAGGATGATGTTTCTGCTCAAGGACGTGGACTTAGCACGGACATTCTTGAAGCTAGCGCGCGAGCATACATCGATGCACTTAATCGGCTGATCGAGAAGCGCAAGACGCCAGGCCGCCGCGATAAGATGAGTCTAATCTAAAAAGAAAGCAGTTCGCCAGAGTATAACCTTTGGGCGGACTGTTTTTTTGTTCTTTGATAGATATAGCTTCAAAAAAGGGATAATCAGCGACTCTATAGTTACAGCCTATAGAGTAAATAGATTTTATATCTTGGTAATCAACTCGTTTTTATGGTACAAATGATAATAGAATGAGAATGAATGTGTAGACTTGAACTTTTCAACAGGATTCGCCAAGCAAAAACGCCTTTGGCGTCCTTTGGATGCTGAAGTAGCTTTGATGGTGAAATATAAGCCCTTTATAAGCTAACAAACTTATAAATTCTTATATTTTTGAAAACGTTGAATGGACAAGTTTAACTCAAAACGAGGAGTGTTACATTATTATGTCAGAAGTTAAAAAAATTGCAGTTATTGCCGGCGACGGTATCGGCCCTGAGGTAGTTGGCGAAGCGCTTAAAGTGCTCAAAAAAACCGAAGAGCTTTACGGCTACAAATTCGAAACAGAACACGGCTTGTTCGGCGGTATTGCAATCGACGAGAAAGGCACACCATTGCCGCAAGAAACACTTGACCTTTGCAAAGGTGCAGACGCAGTATTGCTTGGCGCAGTAGGCGGACCAAAATGGGACAACAACTCCAAGGAACTTCGTCCAGAAACAGGCTTGCTAGGTATTCGCAAAGCACTTGGCCTTTTCTCAAACATTCGTCCAGCTACCGTATTCGATTGCTTGAAAGAAGCTTCAACTTTGAAGCCAGAAGTGCTTGAAGGCACGGATCTCATCGTTGTTCGTGAATTGACTGGCGGTATTTACTTTGGCGAGAAATTCCGTCGTGAAGGCGCTGGCGGCGAAGAAGCGGTTGATACATGCGTATACAACGTGCAAGAAATCGAGCGCATCGTTCGTCAAGCATTCGATATCGCTATGACTCGCGGCAAACGTCTTGCTTCTGTTGATAAAGCAAACGTACTAGAAACATCCCGCCTATGGCGCGAAGTGGTAAACCGGATCGCTCCTGAATATCCAGAGGTAGAGCTAGAGCACGTGCTTGTTGACAACTGTGCAATGCAATTGCTTCGCCGTCCTTCGAGCTTTGATGTCATCGTAACAGAAAATATGTTCGGCGACATTCTTAGTGATGAAGCTGCAATGCTGACTGGATCAATCGGAATGCTCTCATCTGCATCGCTTGGCGAAGGCAGCTTCGGCTTGTATGAGCCGGTACACGGCTCAGCACCTGACATCGCGGGTCAAGGCATCTCCAACCCAATTGCAACAATCCTTTCCGTAGCGCTTATGTTCCGCCTTACATTTGGTTACCACGAGGCTGCTGCAGCAATTGAAGCAGCGGTGAAAGAAGTTCTTGATGCAGGCCACCGTACAGGTGATATTGCTGTTGATAAGAGCACAGCAATTGGCACAACAGAAATGGGCGATTTGATCGTAGCTGCTCTAAGAAAATAGCATCTAGATTATAATTATTATAAATAAATATTAATTATAATATTGACTTGTTTATAAACTAGTGATACTATTTACTAGGTAAGTCACACAGACGAAGTGACATAAACAATAAAATTTATGGATAGGTCAAGGAGGTTTTCTATTATGGCAGAGCGTTTGGTAGGCCGTCAGGCCCCTGATTTTTCAATGGAAACAGCAACAGGTGACGGTAAAGATTTCGGTACAGCATCACTTGCAGATTATAAAGGAAAATGGTTGGTATTGTTCTTCTACCCACTAGATTTCACATTCGTATGTCCAACTGAAATTACTGCACTCAGCATGGCTGCAGCTGAATTCAAAAGCTTGAACACAGAAATTCTTGGTGTCAGCATTGATAGCAAACATAGTCACCGTGCATGGATCAACACGCCGGTTAACGATAATGGTCTAGGTCAACTAGAATTCCCTCTTGCTGCTGATATTACGAAAAGCGTAGCTCGTGACTACGGTGTATTGATTGAAGAAGAAGGTATCGCTCTTCGCGGTTTATTCATCATCAATCCAGAAGGCGAAGTACAATATCAAGTTGTTAACCACAACAACGTTGGCCGCAGCGTAGACGAAACTCTTCGCGTATTGCAAGCTTTGCAATCCGGTGGTCTTTGCCCAATCAACTGGAAACCAGGTCAACAAACTTTGGTATCGAAATAATATATTTCGAATAGCAGTATTAACAAAACCCGTGCCATTTAATGGTACGGGTTTTGTTTTTGTCTACATAGCGATACGGATAATGTGAGGAGAAAGCAGGAATTTCGTCCATGCAGAGCGAATATGGTATACTTAGCAACAGATAATAAAAAATGATAGGTTTGTTAACGCAAACTTTAGATGATGGTTTTGAAGATAGGTTTGCTGTGCAAACCTAAGATGATGCTTACGAAGATAGGTTTACTGCGTAAACCTTTGAGGAGGAGTCGTCAATGAGTTTTTGCTGTGGAGCTAGTATGATTGGAACAAAAGGTACACTTAAGCATATTCGGACGCATATTCACAATGTGCCCATTATGTTTTGTCCTGTCTGTCACCGTGTAGATATTCATTATTTAATCGAAAATGAATATGAGATACTAGCCGAATATGCACATGGCGACGGTGCTGCTGAAGTTGATTTTCAGGAGTACGTAGAGCAAGAAGGCAAGGCGCTGCTTGAGAATTGTGTTAACCATGAGAATGAGGATCCAATGGATGTTGTCCACAGTCAAATCGATATGGCACTTGATTTGCTAAGCTTTGCTAAGCAAATTGAGGATACGGAATGGCAGCTTGTTCTTAAGAAGCGTCTAGGGATGCTTAACAATAGAAGGAATAAGCTCCGTCAACGCCGTACTTCCGTTTAGTTTTTTAAACATGAATGGTGAGCCTCCTTCACGGGGGCTTTTCTTTATTTTGATCATATAAAAATGTATCATTTTGTAATTTTATTAAATTCGTTTGTTTCTCAATCAACGGTTTTTTGGCGATATAAAGGGGACTAAAGATGCTTTTAAATGAAAATTAAGATTTTCTCAGAATGTACCCCCCGAAACCGGGCAGACAGAAACGAATCATACTAATAGTGAGGTGGAGCGGTTGTTACTTGTTTTGTTCAAACGCTTTCTGCGGAAGTCTGTTTCTGCCAAAGCAGCAGAGGATGAGCAGAAGCTCACTCCAGAACAATGGGTTGCTCATATTCATGAAGGTGACGAGCTGCTGCGTGAGCAGTTCATAGCAGACTATAAGCCATATATAATGAAAGTTACAAGTCGATTTTGTAAACGGTATATCGATCCGAGTCGAGATGATGAATTCAGCATAGCGCTGCTCGCTTTTAATGAAGCCATCAATCAATTTTCCAGCAGTGCTGGAAAATCATTTCTCGGATTTGCTGAAACCGTCATTCGTCGTCGGCTTATTGACCATGTCCGGAAAGAACAGAGGCATTCTCAGGTTGTGCCTTACAGTATGTTCGACTCAGAGGATGAGGAGCAGCCTCAATATAATTCAGTCGAGACAAGACAAGCGATGACTGCATTTGAAATGAAGCGCACAGAGGACGAGAGAAGGCTTGAGATCACTGAGCTTAATCAAGAGCTTTTGCGATTTGGCATTTCCTTTGCAGAATTGGTAGACAATTCTCCCAAGCATACCGATTCAAGAAAGCTGTTGATTGGTATCGCGCAAACGCTCGTAAGTGAAACGGATTTATTAGATTCTTTAAGGCAAACAAATAAGTTGGCTGTAAAAGAGCTGACCGAAATGTGCGGCGTTTCCCGCAAAACGGTGGAAAGAAATCGAAAATATATTATTGCTATCGCACTAATCATTTCTGGGACATACCCTTACATGCATGATTATTTACATATATCCGATGAGCGCATCGTCGAGAATAAGGAGGCAAGCAAATGAAACGTGGAGTCGTTATGAGCATTCATAAGCAGTATGCAGTTGTGATGACGGCAGACGGTCAATTTTTGCAGGCCCCTATTCAGGGAACTACACAAATCGGAGAAGAAGTGACATTCGAAGAAGAGTTTAAGAAGCGCGTCATCCAGAGGCCGATTTATTGGTATGGGAGTGCTGCCGCTCTTATTTTGATTCTGTTTGTTCCACTTTTATTTTTCATGCAAAGAGACTCACAATCCGTAGTTGCTTACGTGAGCATGGATATTAATCCAAGCGTAGAGCTAGGCGTCGATGAAAACGAGAAAGTACGTGAGCTTCGCGCACTTAATGAAGATGGAGAAGTCATTATTAAAGGGCTCAAATACGCAGGTATTCATGTGGAAGAGGTTGCTGCTTCTATTTTGGAGAGGGCTAAAGGCTCACATTATCTGGATACGCCAAACAAGGATATTTTTATTACGAGTGTTTTATTAGACGACAATTTTGCGAGTAAAGGCGATTTTGAGAATATTTTGACGGGAAAAGTCGACGAGAAACTGAAAATGCTGCTCGCTCAGCTTGAAGCAGAAGCAGCAACTGCTACAATTACAACGTTGTCGCTGCCTAATGAGGTGCGTGAGGAAGCAGCTATAAATGGTATTTCTTCAGGCAAGATGGCCGTATATTTAATGGCAAAGGATGAAGGCTACAGTATCGAATTGGAGCAATTGAAAAAGCAATCCATCGATCAGGCAACAGCGTCTATCGGCGGAGTAAAGACAATTGTAAGCAATGCGGGAGATACGAGCAAAGAAAAGCTCAAGAAGCTGGTAGCACTGGAGAAAGAGGATAAGGTTAAGCAGCAAAAGGAAGAAACAAAGACGAAACCGAAACCGATTAAACCGACTACGACTCCAACTGCAAACAAGCCTGTAAAAGTGGAAAAACCAAATAAGCCTGTCGTTAGCGGAGTAAATAAAGGCAACGCAACTAATAAGCCAAATAAAAACGGGACATGGGGCAACAAGCCGGTAATTACGCCAGGGAAACCAACGAAGCCAGTTCAGCCTACAATGCCGAGCGGCGGTAAAAACGATCATAACGATGACGACAAAAATAATAACAATCATAATCATGATCGAAATAATAATGATGATGACAATGATCGAAATCGAGATCGCAATGATAGCAACAATAATCGCAATAATAACGAAAACAGTCATCAAGGCAAGCAAGAAAATGATAATTGGAAAAATCGATATGATGATAAAAAAAATAAGGAATGGAAGCATGATTGGGATAGATGGTATAAAAGTCGGGGGAGCAACAATAATGATTAGACTTCCGATATAAAAATGAACAAATAGCAGGAAATGAATGCAGTAGGCTAAAGTCCTAGATGACTTTCGGGCAGACTTTTTGCCTATTTACGGTGCATAATTCGACAGGATTTCCGATTGACAGCGATTGTAAACTCGCCCTATGATTAGTAGTAACTGTAACCGTTATTTATAGATGCTGCCGGGGAGGAGTACAAGATGTTGGCCATTCGAAAGCGCTATTTCCCGGCGCTTGCCGAGTATATTCGGAGTGGTAAGGAAGTATCATTATTCCATGCTAACGAGCTTGGCAAGGAGCTTTACGGAATAAACCCTGAAGAAATTATTGCCGTACATGAGGAATGCATACAGTCTTTGGCTGCAAATGTTGACTCGGAGGAGGCTGTGCGATTATATAATCGTTCCTTTGTTTTTCTAATGGAGATTATGGTTGCTTGCCGATTTCGTTTGCAGCCAGAGAGATCAACGGAGCAAAAATTCACTGAAATGCGAGAGATGCTTTTCAGGTCCAACCGCTCCTTTGAACGAGTCAAAAATAAGTATGAAAATGTTTTGCAGCACATGGACAGCGGAATTGCTTTGTTTGATAGTGATGGAATTTTATCGTTTATTAATGTACAAATGGCCAAGCTGCTCGACATCCCTCGGAAAACATTAATTGGTTGTACGATAAAGGAAATATTAAGACATCGGCGGCTTACTAGCAGCACGAAGCGAACAGTTCTTAGACTCTACAAAGAAATGTTTCTCATGCATAGCAAGTATTATGAGTTCCAACACAAAGATGGTAAACATCTATTGGTAACGGTTACATACGGTGATCAGTTAGACGGTGATTTTTTAATTAGCGTGAAGGATGTTTCTGAATATAAGCAAATTGAGCAGACGGCATTGCAAAACGACAAGCTTGCCATGCTTGGGAAAATTGCTGCTGCAATTGCACATGAAATTCGTAATCCGTTGACAAGCATTCGCGGCTTTATTCAGCTATTGCGGCCATATTTACTGGAAGTGGGCAAAGAAGAATACGCTCGTATTATTTTAACGGAAATCGACCGGGCAAATGATATCATTTATGAATTTCTAAATTCGTCCAAGCCATCAGCACCAATGAAACAATTGGTGTCTATCGATCATTTAATAAAAGAGGTTGTGCTTCTGACCGAAAGTGAAGCTTTGATGCGGAATTGCGAAATTAAAGCGGAGTGTTACTGCTCAGAGCATCTCGTCTCGATTGATGTTAAACAAGTGAAGCAGGTTATTTTGAACATTATTAAAAATTCACTCGATGCGATTGAAGAAGTTCAGAGCGAGCGTAGAGGCCTTATTGATATTATTACGCGTGGAAATGGACAATTTGCCGAAATTATTATTAAGGATAATGGAAAAGGCATGGACAAAGCAACGATGAGCAGATTGTTTGACCCCTTCTTTACGACGAAGCAGTCGGGTACAGGGTTAGGCTTATCGGTAAGCTACAGAATTGTTCGCAATCATAATGGTACGATTAGAGTGGATAGTCAATTAGGGGTAGGGACTGAATTTATTCTGACACTGCCATTAGCTTAATGTTCACTACAAAAGGATTGGCTTAGCTGAATTGAATCGGATGCTCTCCCCCAATCGTGGGCGGGGAGTATTTTGCTTTTTCATATCATGTTAGCTAAGTGACAAGTCTGCAATTATAAACATGGCAAAGAGGAGAACGCTTAGGTATAATGAGTTTGAAAAAAGCGATTGAAACGATTCAAATGAAATGGATTCGGTTAGGCAAATCCATTTGGAGAGCGAGGAAATAATAATGACTATTCAATTTACATACGGGGTTCGCGGTACAGAGCAAGCAAATGTAGATGCGGTTATTCGTTTTGTCAGTAAAAAAGAGTTGACGCAATCAGATGCAGCTACCCCGATCGTACAGCCGCAAATCGATGAAGCGCTTAGAGGACGTTATGCTAAAGGATTGTTTAAAGCGGATTCGGAGCAAACGGAGATTATGCCGACGCTTGGATTGTATCCTGCGTCTCATATCGTGTTTGTTGGCCTTGATCAGGATGGCGGAGCTACGAGCCTGAGGCTTGCAGCAGCGGCTGCAGCCAAAGCATTGAAAAAATTACAGGCGGTAAATGTGCAAGTACTACTGTCTGATGCACTTGTTGAAGGGCCAGCCGAAAACCTTGGAGTGGAGTCAACTGCACAGGCGCTGACTGAGGGCTTGCTGCTCGCGCTTCATGATCGACAGCCGTTAAAACGGGAGAAAGCGGAGCGATTTTCGCTGAAGGAGGTTGCACTCGTACCACAGGGAGCAGCTGCATCCGCAGAGGAAGCCGCTTTATGGACACAAGGGATAACAAAAGGCCGATTGTATGCTGAAGGGGTCATTTTAGCAAGAGATCTTACGAATTTACCTGGTAATGATCTTACGCCAGAACGGTTGGCGTATCATGCAGAGGAATTAGCGCGTGAGCTTGATTTGGAAATTGAAGTCATTGACGAGTGGAGCGCGGCTGAGCAGCGGATGGGCGGTCTATTAGGCGTTGGACAAGGCAGCATAAATCCACCGCGTATGATTGTTATTCACTATAAAGGCAATCCAAATTCAGAAGAGGCATGGGGACTAATCGGAAAAGGAATTACGTTTGATACGGGCGGTATTTCCTTGAAGAGAGCGGAAGGCATGCAGGATATGATTTCCGATATGGGCGGCGCTGCTGCTGTGCTGGGTGCTATTCGCGTCATTGGAGAGCTGAAACCAGCAATCAACGTCATCGCAGTCATTCCGACAGCTGAGAATATGCCTTCGGACCGAGCGATTAAACCTGGAGATGTGCTGCGCATGATGAGCGGCCATACCGTTGAAATTGTGAATACCGATGCTGAAGGCAGATTAGTGCTGGCAGACGGACTTACGACCGCAATTACAAGGGGAGCAACGAAGCTGATTGATGTGGCAACTTTAACTGGTGCCGTATCCGTAGCCTTGGGTACGCACGCAACGGGCGCCATTACAAACAATGACGAGCTCTACAAACAGGTGCAGCTTGCGTCAGAGAGAGCTGGCGAACGAATCTGGCAGCTTCCTTCTTATCCGGAATATAAGCGGCAGATTAGAAGCGATGCAGCAGATTTGAAAAATAGCGGTGGAAGATATGCCGGTACGATAACAGGCGGGTTGTTCATTGGACATTTTGCCGAAGGATTGCCGTGGGTGCATCTCGATATTGCCGGAACTGCATGGCTGGATTCGAGCAGAGGCTGGGAGCCTAAGGGAGCTACTGGCGTTATGGTTAGAACTTTAGTTGAATTAATTGTACAGCAAGAATAAGCTTTGAGATGTGATGATTTGGAGGTTCGCCGCGCATGGCGTACCTCCTTTATTTGCGAAGTAATACGTGGACTAAAATGGAGGGCTGACATATGACCTATGAAGAGATAATGAAGGAATTAGAGCGGCTAGGCAATGAGCAAACAAAAATGACCTTTATTCGTCATGGAGCGATGGAGCCGCTCTTTGGTGTGAAAATCGGTGATTTGAAGAAGCTTGTTAAATATGTGAAAAAAGACGAAGAGCTAGCGCTAAAGCTGTTTGCGTCCAGTAATAGCGATGCGATGTATTTGGCGGGACTTTCAGTTAATCCAAAAACCATTGCTAAAGAGACGCTGCAGCAATGGGTCAAACAAGCTTATTGGTACATGGCAGCAGAATATACGGTAGCAGGTGTCGCAGCGGAAAGTCCTTTTGCCCATGAGCTGGCATTAGAATGGATAGACTCCTCGGAAGAAATGGTGTCCACGTGCGGCTGGAGCACTTATGCGAATTACATCTCTATTACACCGGACGAGCAGCTGGATTTTGATGAAATATGCTTTTTGTTAAATAGAATAAAGGAAACTATTCATACGGAGCAAAATCGTGTTCGTTATACGATGAACACCTTCGTGATGATTGTCGGTATTTATGTCTCGGAGCTGCGTGAAGAAGCAGAGGCCGTTGCAGCATTCATCGGCAAGGTACATGTAGATGTCGGAAATACAGCGTGCAAGGTCCCGTTAGCTAGTGATTACATCCAAAAAACAGTTTCTTTGGGAAAAGCAGGAGTTAAGAAAAAAACATGTATCTGCTAACTGTTTATGCCCTATGGTATATAATGAACAATTCATTTTCAAAAAAGGCTATTTTTGGTTTGGCTCAATGAGTTAAACTTGAGATAGCTTATTTTATTTATGCCTCAAAGAACAATTTCTTTGTGTGTCGGAACGAAAATACATAGTGGAATAGGGGTATACTTATATGCATGCAATAAATAGAAGGAAAAATGATTTATTAGCTTATCGGCCATCCGTAACGATGGATGTTGAAGAGTTAAATCAATACTGGGAAAATGTATTAAACAGCTATGCAGAGAGGCCGCTTGATGTGAGGAGACAAACGGTTGAAACTCCAATCACAACGGTGAGAACGGAGCGTTTAACTTTTAAAGGCGGAGATGATACGCCTATTCACGGGTTATACATCGTACCTCAGCAAGGATTAAACGGTGCGAAGCTGCCTTGTGTCGTTATTTATCAGGGTTATACAGGCGACAAGGGACTACCAGAGCGTTATGCTGCATGGCTGCTGCTAGGATATGCCGTATTTGCAGTTGATGCTAGAGGGCAAGGTGGCGAAACAGGCAACTTGCTAACCTCTGATGAAGGTTTCGTCAAAGGCTGGGTTTCACAGGGAATAACGAATACCGAGCGCAGCTACTACCAGGCGATTACAATGGATGCGGTTAGAGCGGTGGATACAGCTGCCCTACAGGATGAGGTGGATGAGTCGCGGATTGCGGTTGTTGGCGCTAGTCAGGGAGGCGGATTGTCATTGCTTGCTGCAGCGCTGAACACCAAGGTAAGCGCGGTCGTTGCCGATATTCCGAACATGTGCCATATGGATTTTGGCCTAATGAATTCGACGAGCTCGCTTACGGAAATTGCTCAGTACATTAAAAGGTATCCTGAACGGCTTAACGCAGTGCTGTCTACGCTTGCTCATTTTGACCTGTTGAATTTGGCTGAACGCATTAAGGCGCCGGTGTTGATGTCGGTTGGCTGGAAAGATACCGTGTGTATGCCAGAGACCATCTACGCCGTATACAATCGGATACGATCGCTTAAGCAGCTCAATGATTATCCTTTTTCAGGTCATGAGGTAAGCGAATACCAGAACCGAGAATCGATTTTGTTTTTACAGGAAGCGCTGAAAAACGGCCTAAAGCCTTCAATTGATGCAATCGAGCAGCAAGATCAGAATTAATGCTCAATTAGTTGTCCAAAAGAGACAATCAATGCTTCAAATGGATGATATCGATGCCAATATGGTTATGGATGGAGAGCGTACTATGTACTAGAATATATATGAGCTATAAAACGGTGTCCTTGACACATGTTCATTTTTCTTACTTTTCCCTTTGTATGTTAAGGGATTAGTGTTTGCTTGATTATTATTGAAAACGATTTAGGCAAGTGCAAGTTGGCGAGCATGTATGGCGAGCATCGCCTTAGAAAATAATAGGATGGCAATGAATAGAGAGGGTGGAATTTTCTGCAATGAGCAACCATGATGAGCGAAATTATTCGCCTTGGCAAAGCTACTATGGCCCCAACCTTGGGTATGTGCAGGAGCAATACGAGCGTTTCTTAACTGATCCAGACTCCGTAGAGTCTACAGTTCGTGAGCTTTTTGTACGTTTCGGGGAACCTCCGGCTACACTACAAGGAGAAGCTCCGAGCATTACGGCTAAGCCAAGCGAGCAAAAGGCTGCATCACATGCAGCAGCACCTGGTCCGATTGATTCAAATATGTTGAAAAAGGTTGTCGCTGCGCATCAGCTAATGCTGAACATTCGCAGATACGGCCATTTAGCTGCAGATATTGATCCGCTCGGCTTCAGCCCTGCTGCTGATACAAAGCTGCTTGAGCCAGAAACTTTCGGACTTACGCAAGCGGATTTAACTTCTATTCCAGCATCGCTTATTTGGGATAATGCGCCAGCATCAATCTCGAATGGCTGGGAAGCAATCAACCGCTTGAGAGAGATTTATACCCGTTCAGCGGCGTATGAATTTACACATATTCATGATGAGAGTGAACGCAATTGGCTTAACAAACAGGCGGAGTCGGGAAGTTTCCCAGCACCGCTGTCTGCAAGAGAACGTTCAGCGCTGCTTGAGCGTCTAATGGAAGTTGAGTATTTCGAGAACTTCCTGCATCGGACATTCGTTGGACAAAAACGTTTCTCTATTGAGGGCGTAGATATGCTCGTGCCAGTGCTTGATGAAATCGTCCGCTCCGTAGCGCATGATGGAGCAAACCATATCCTTATGGGCATGGCGCATCGCGGTCGTCTCAACGTACTGACGCATGTACTTGGCAAGCCTTATGAGAAAATATTTTCTGAATTTCACCATGCTCCGAATAAAGAGCTTATTCCGTCTGAAGGATCAATGGGCCTTAATTATGGCTGGACCGGCGACGTAAAATATCATCTAGGTGCTGACAGAGCTGTGAAGGAAGGCGAAACGATTCGTGCGAATCTTACCCTTGCGAACAACCCGAGCCACTTGGAATTTGTTAATCCAGTAGTTGAAGGCTTCACACGCGCTGCTCAAGAAGATCGCAGCAAGCGTGGAATGCCTACACAAGATCCAGCGAAAGCAGTGACGATTGCCGTTCACGGCGACGCGGCTTTCATTGGAGAAGGAATTGTTGCGGAAACGCTCAATTTCAACAAGCTGCAAGGTTATCACAATGGCGGTACGATTCATATTATCGCAAATAACCGCCTTGGCTTTACGACGAACAGCATTGATTCACGCTCGACGCATTACGCAAGTGATCTTGCGAAAGGCTTCGACATTCCTATCGTACACGTAAATGCGGATGAGCCGGAAGCTTGCTTGGCAGCAGTACGCCTCGCTTGTGAATACCGTCTCCGCTACAATAAAGGTTTTGTTATTGATTTGATTGGTTACCGTCGTTTCGGCCATAATGAAATGGACGATCCAGAAGTAACACAACCGCTGATGTATGCAAAGGTTCGCAATCATCCGACCGTAAGCGTGCTTTACAGCGAGCAGTTGAAGGGTGAGAAGGCGATTACGGAAGCGCAGGTTGAAGAATTGCGTCAACGTACGAACGGCAAGCTGCAAGCAGCCTATGATGCAATGAAAGCGAAGGAAGGCGAGCCGAAGCTTCGCGGTGAGCAAAACAAAACAACGCTGCCTACAGGCGAGGAAGTACGCACTGCAGTTCCGCTTGAGACGCTTCGTGAAATCAACCTGGAGCTGCTTAACCGTCCAGAGGGTTTCACCGAATATACGAAGCTTCAACGTATTTTGCAGCGCAGAGCTTCAGCTTTGAACGATGGGGAAAAGGTTGACTGGGCACATGCCGAGACGCTTGCATTCGCAACGATTCTTGCAGACGGTACACCTATTCGTCTAAGCGGTCAGGATTCGGAGCGCGGAACGTTTGCACATCGTCACATCATGCTTAATGATAATGCGACGGCAGCAAAGTTCTCGCCGCTGCACATTTTACCGCAAGCGAAAGCATCCTTTGCCGTTCATAACAGCCCATTGTCGGAAACGGCAGTACTCGGCTTTGAATATGGCTACAACGTATTTGCGCCTGAAACCTTTGTTATCTGGGAAGCGCAATATGGTGACTTTGCCAACGTTGCCCAAGTTATTTTTGACCAATTCATTTCAGCTGGCCGTGCGAAATGGTCGCAAAAATCAGGCATTACGATTTTGCTGCCGCATGGCTATGAAGGCCAAGGACCGGAGCATTCAAGCGCTAGACTTGAACGTTTCCTTCAGCTTTCAGCTGATAACAACTGGACCGTTGCGAACCTTTCAACGTCCGCTCAATATTTCCACTTGCTGCGCAAGCAAGCAGCGTCGCTTGGCACGGAGCATGTTCGTCCGCTCGTTCTAATGGCGCCTAAGAGCTTGATCCGTAACCCTCGTGTTGCGTCGCATGGTGTTGCGTTCAGCGAAGGCTCATTCAAGCCGGTGCTTCCGCAATTCAAGCTGACAGAGCCGAAGGAACAGAAGGATAAAGTGAAACGTTTGCTTCTTTGCACAGGTAAAGTAGCTATCGATATTGAAGAGGCGCTTGCATCGACAAATGCTGAAGATTATGAATGGCTGCGCGTTGCAAGAGTAGAGCAGCTGTATCCGTTCCCTCATGCAGAAATCGAACGTATTGTGAAGCAATTCGACAAGCTTGAAGAAATCGTATGGGTGCAAGAAGAACCGCAAAACATGGGGTCATGGAGCTTCATGGAACCGCGTCTTCGCGCATTAGCTCCTAAGAAGGCAGCTGTTCGCTACGTTGGCAGACCTGATCGTTCAAGTACTGCAAGCGGACACCAAGAAGTACATGCCGCAGAACAAAAATGGATTATTTCGACAGCATTGAACGGCAAACCAGTTGAAACAAGTTTGATTAGGGGGTAGTGACTAATGGCTGAAATTATTGTACCGGAACTAGGCGAGTCCATTTCTGAGGGCACAATTACCAAATGGTTCGTGAAGGAAGGCGACTCCGTCAATCAGGGAGATGTCCTACTAGAGCTTGAAACCGATAAGGTTAACATAGAAATTAGCGCTGACAATAGCGGTGTTGTATCTCGCATTGCTAAACAAGACGGAGAAGTTGTACTTGTAGGCGAAGCGATCGGTTCGATTGGAGAAGCAGCGGGCGGCTCAGCCGCACCTGCTGCTCCGGCAGCTGAGCCAGCACCTGTTGCAGCTCCTGCTGCACCAGCTGCTGCTCCAGCGGCGCCTGTTGCCTCTTCTGCAAATGAAAGTGCAGCAACGATTAATGCATCGCCAGCTGCTCGTAAACGTGCTCGTGAGCAAGGCATTGATCTTTCAGCGCAAGGACAAGTTCCTGCTGCTGCACCTGCACCAGCGGTTGCCACTCCGGTTAAATCTGCTCCGCTAACACAATCAGAACCTGCTAACGCAGGCAAAGATGTGAAGCCGACTGAACGCAAACGGATGTCTCGTCGCCGGGTTACGATTGCTAACCGCTTAGTTGAAGCACAACGCACAGCAGCGATGCTGACGACTTTCAATGAAGTGGATATGACTGCGATTCTTGATTTGCGCAAACGCCGCAAGCAAGCTTTCTTCGAGAAAAATGATGTAAACCTAGGTTTTATGTCATTCTTTACGAAAGCTGTAGTTGGTGCGCTTAAAGCATTCCCGCTGCTTAATGCTGAAATTGACGGCGAAGATATTGTTACGAAAAAATTCTATGATATCGGCATTGCAGTATCTGCAAAAGAAGGTCTTGTCGTTCCGGTCGTTCGTGACGCGGACCGTCTAAGCTTCGCTGAAATCGAGAAAAATATCGTTGAGCTTGCTGGCAAAGCAAGATCAAACACGCTTGCTATTTCGGATTTGCAAGGCGGAAGCTTCACTATTACGAATGGCGGCGTATTTGGCTCCTTGCTGTCCACGCCAATTCTTAATGCACCGCAAGTTGGTATTCTCGGCATGCACAAAATTCAAATTCGTCCAGTAGCAATCGATGACGTTCGTATGGAAAACCGTCCGATGATGTATCTTGCATTGTCTTACGATCACCGGATCGTAGATGGCAGCGAAGCGGTTCGCTTCCTCGTAACCGTCAAAGCGCTTCTAGAGGATCCAGAAGCACTTCTTCTCGAAGGCTAAATATAAAGCATCACATTAGAGACTGTCCTTTAAGTAGAGTGATCTACTCAAAGGACAGTCTCTTTTTTTTGCGGTTAGGATGGCCATTTTATTATGTTATGAAAAAAGATGTCGAAAAAAGATCTGAATATCGATTACAATAAACATAATATTGAACATGGAAGCGGGCGTATTATCGGCTACAATTAAGATTTAAGAAGTATTCAATGGAGAGAGGCTGCATAATAGATGCGAGAATCCTTTACTAATCTCACAATGCTCCAGCGGTTCATCGCGTTGTTTATTGCACTAGTCGTTATACCTGTTATTTTTATGGATTGGGTTGTCTCGCGCAATGTCGCAGAAATTACGGAACGGCAAGTGGGTTCGACGCTGGTGAAGTGGGTGGAATCGAGTCATGTAACGATTGATCGAACAATCATGCATATGGAAGAGACCATGAATTCGATCATGTTGACCAAGGAAATTCAGGAAATGCTTAATATCCCGTTGTCTTCATCCTACGAGCGTTTTAGACGATTCACGTCTCTGGATGAGATGCTGCTCAAACAAACATCTCCTAAAATAGCGTATTCTTTTTTCATGCCGGATTCTGAAAGCCTTTACTCTTTTGTGCCTTCTTTGGATATGCAGACGCGAGGCATCTACTTCTCTACAAATGTGGATGCGCTTCCATGGTATAAGGAGGCTTATCGTGCACAGGGACGGGGAGTGCTGAAGGTACTGCATCAATTCGGAGATAATCCGTCCGATCTGGAGACGCTTGTTATGGTTAAACAAATGAACAGCATAACGAATGGGCGATCACCAGAAGCTGGGTACTTGATCGCGTCGGGACTTGAACGTGTGCTGGCAAGTGATCTTGATCCTGATAATGTGGCGAAGGATGGCGAATTATTGATTTTAAATGAAGATAATACGATCATCTCAACAACAAGCAACTACTCCATCGGAAAGATCCTCCCGTTGCCGGACTACGTATCGAATTCCAAAGGTGGATATTATACGCTAGAGGTTGATGGGAAAAAGTGGCTATATGCCATTCATCAAAGCGAGCAAAGTAAAACAAAGCTGCTCTATAAAACACCGCTGCAATCTATAATCGGCGATCATGAGGTTATTGAGCAGCTCGTTTATTATTCGATGATGGGTTATTTTCTGCTCTTGCTCCTATTAGGTGTTTACTTTATTCGTTCCATCGTTCGTCCAATTTCTAGACTCGCTAGGCATACACGCTCTTATGAGCCAGGCAAACCGCTTGGCTTAACACAATATCCACAGCGAACCAAAGATGAAATCGAGATTTTAAACAATAATTTCATGGATATGACAGAGCGGCTAAATGAAACGATCCACGATAAATATGTGCTTGAGCTGAAGCAAAAGGAGGCGGAGCTATCGATCCTTCACTCACAAATCAATCCGCATCTGCTGTACAATACGCTGGAGTCTATTTATTGGCGGATGACGCTTGAGGGAACGGACGAGTCAGCGGAAATGGTACGTGATCTGTCTCTTGTTATGCGAATTGGCCTTAGCCGTGGCAAATCATTAATTACGATTGAAGAAGAGCTGCAGCATGCAGAGGCTTATGTAAGGCTGCAGCTAAAACGTTATGATTATAATTTTAATGTCAATTGGATCATTCAAGAGGAAGCTAAGAGCTGTCTAATTCCGAAGGTTGTACTGCAGCCGCTTATCGAAAATGCAATCGTGCATGGCATTAAACGAATGGATAGTGATGGTGAGCTATGGATATCAATCAAGTTGGAGCTGGATTGCATCGTCATCGCAATAGAAGACAACGGATATCGCTTGAAGGATGTTGCGCACATTTATGATATTTTGGAAGGCAGAAATCCTGATGCGGGATACGGCATTCGAAACGTCAATAAACGAATTCAATTGCATTTTGGCGAGTTATTCGGTTTGGAATATGCTTTGCGTGCGGAAGGCGGGCTTCGGGCTCAGCTTACGATACCAATCTCACATACCATAGATGACCTCATGAGGGAGGAAGAGCATGTATAATATACTGATTGTTGATGATGAACCGATGATTTGTAAAGGGATCAGCTCAATATTAAGGCAGTCGGATATTCAAATCGGCGAGCTGTTTACGGCTGGCAATGGCTTTGAAGCTTTGGATTATTTTCGATTGGAAAAAATAGATTTGATCATTACAGATATTCAGATGGAGCATATGAACGGCATTGAACTCATGGAAACGATATTTGTAGAAAATAGTGCGGTCCCGATTATCGTGCTGTCAGCGCATGGAGAGTTTGCTTATGCTCAGAAAGCAATGAAGTTCGGCGCCAAAGAGTATATCGTGAAGCCAGTCATGCCGAAGCAGCTTATTCAAATAGTTGGAGGTTTGCTAAGACATAAGGAAAGTGAGCTTCGTACGGCATCTGATGCTGCGTTCAACCGCAAGTTTTATTTGGAGGAAACGAATCCAAAGCAGCATATGCTGCTTAACGAGTTAATTACGGAAGGGCTTGGCGAATCGGAGGTTGAAGCTTTATTTCAATCATTAGGATTAAAAATGGATGGCCCCTACTTCAGTTTATTTACGATCCAGCTGCATTTGAAAAACGCTGGTAAAACGGATAAAGACATTCAGTCCTTGCGTGATCGGAATTTGCTTAAGTATGCCTGCTACAACGTGGTAGAGGAAACGATCAGCAGCTGGGATAAGTTATTGTTTTATTCACCGAATGGAGCTCTGACTGTCGTGCTGCAGCTTTCAGCGAAGGAGCTGGACCATTCAATGAGGAGCAGCCTGCTGACGACGATCGGACAACAGCTTCATGCGCATCTGCTGGAATACTTAAATGTCCAATGCACGATTGGGATTAGTACGATTAAGGAAGGGCTGTTCAGTTGGGCAGAGCTTTATAAGGAAGCGATATCCGCGTTAAAAATGACAGAGGTTCATCATGACCATCATGTGTTTTTGGCTGAGGATATGTCAGACAAAAAATCTACAGAGGATCATAATGGAGATATTCAGGAAGCGAGAGGCTACATAGACAAACATTTTAGTAAAAAAGGAATGAAGCTGCAAGACATTGCTGACGCCGTTCATCTAAGTCCTAATTATTTGAGCTATTTATTTAAAAAGGTGCTTAATATTACGATATGGGATTACTTGACGAAGCAAAGAATGGAAGCGGGAAGAAGGCTGCTGCTTACGACTGATATGCGGAGATACGAGATTGCAGATGAGATTGGTTATGAGTCGCCGGAGCATTTTAGCAAAATGTTTAAAAAGTATTTCGGCTATAATCTATCAGATTTAAAAAAATAACATTTCTGCTCGTGCTGCTGCGCGAGCAGTTTTTATATGTCGAACGATATGTCGAAATCATAACAGCGCACACCTTAACCGTAACAGCGACCATCGTGTAGAGAGAAGAAGCTGACTTATAATGAGGATGCAAGCAACAAAAGACCTAATTGAGAGGGGAACTAACACGATGAAGATCAGGGGAATCGTAATCAGCATGCTCGTATTGATGATTGTACTAGCAGGCTGCAGCGGCGGCAGTAACAATGGCGGGAATAAAGGAAAAGAAGAAAATGCTGGAAAAGCAACAAATGCAGCTGTAAATAAAACAGAGGAGCAACCAGCAACTGAGAAACCAGCAGAGCCTGTTGAAATTACAGTTCAAGGCCAACCGCCGGATAGAACAGAAGCTATAGAGCAGTTGAACCTGAAAATTGAGCGTTTCAAAAAAGCAAACCCTAACGTTACGATCAAAACGGATGATTGGCAGTACAATCCATCTGAAATCGGAATTAAAATGGCTGCTAACAATGCGCCAACAGAGTTTAATGCTTATTTGACAGAAGGACGTGTTCTAGCAGAAAAAGGCTGGGCAGCTGATGTTACGAGCCTTATTGAAAATTGGAAAAACAAAGATGATTTAAATCCAATTATGACTGGTCCGTTCTCCGTTGACGGTAAAATTTATGGTATTCCAGTAGATGCTTATGTTATGACAATTACGCTTAACAAGAAAATTTTCGAAGAAAAAGGCGTTCCGCTTCCATCGCTTGATTGGACTTGGGAAGAGCTGATTGAAACGGCGAAAAAAGTAAACGATCCGGCTAAAGGTATTGCTGGCTTTATCCCAATGGGCAAAGGCACAGAAGCAGGCTGGAACTGGACGAACTTCTTGTTTGCAGCGGGCGGCGACATTCAAACGGTTGAGAACGGCAAAGTAAAAGCAACATTCAACAGTGAACAAGGTTTGAAAGCGTTGGAGTTTTACAAGCAGCTAAAAGATGCTGACGTGCTTCCGAAAAACTGGGCTCTAGGCTACGGCGATGCACTTAACCTGTTTAACCAAGGCCGTGGTGCAATGGTTATGTGCGGAAGCGGCAACGCAGCGGATGCAGCTATCAACACAGGTGGTATCAGCAAAGACGACGTCGTTATTTATCCGATCCCATCCGTAACTAAAGGCGGCAAGCACACTGGCGTACTAGGCGGTAGCTTCAAAGTCATCAACCCTAAAGCAGATGCTGCACAGCAAAAAACAGCATTTGACTGGTTGACTTCGGAGTATTTCACTGACGAATTCATTAATGCAATCGATGGAGAAGTCACTACACGTAAAGCAGAAAACAAAGTATATATTCCACAAACGATTTTCTACTGGACACCAGAATCCGAGTTCGGTAAAAAATGGGATACGATGTTGGCTAAACACGACAACGTGTTCACATATGACCCTGCTTTGATGGCTTTGCTTGATGGTAAGCCAGAGCCGCAGTATGAAACACAAGCTTTCTATGCTGAAATGGCTAACGTTATTCAAAAAGTATTCACGACAAAAGATGTTGATTTGAAGAAAGTGTTGGATGAAGCAGCAGCTAAAGTCCAATCGGAATTCTACGACAAAATTACGATCCAATAATAAGCCGCGACACCAAGGGCCAATACCAATAACCTCGGTATTGGCCCGTTTTTTTTCAAATTAGAAGTGATCATAAGTATCGCTGCACCTTGGGAGGGGGAGAATCATGGCAACACAAACGATTGCATCAACGATAAGCACGAAGAAAAAGCGAAAGTGGAACCTCTATATGTGGGGGGCCTTGTTTGTACTTCCCGAAATTATCGTTTTCTTGCTCTTTCTCTGGATTCCTATTATTAAGGGAGTTCTGTTCAGCTTTCAAGAGGTGGATTTCGTTAAAGGGAATGTTTTTGTTGGTCTGCAAAACTACATCGATATTACGAGTTCAAGTGACTTTTATATCGCAATAAAAAATACGCTGTATTATATGGGGCTTTGCGTAGTCATTGGCTTTTGGGTGCCTGCTGCAGTTGCTATTGCTGTATCGGAGCTCAGAAGATTTCAAGGACTAGCTCGCGTTGCGGGTTATTTGCCAAGTGTAATACCAGCTATCGTGCTATATGGCATGTGGGTTTGGTTTTATGATCCGATCGGTCCAATTAATGCATTTCTGATGGGCATCGGATTGCCGACAATTGATTTTTTTACAAAAGGCATGTCCATGATCTCGATCGTTATTATGGAAACGTGGCAAAACTTTGGGGGCGCGGTGCTCATCTATTTGGCTTCAATCGTCGGCATACCGCGGGATCTGTATGAAGCTGCAGAAATCGACGGTGCAAGCGTATGGCAGCGAATTAAGTTTATTACACTGCCTAATTTGCGCTCATTGCTGTTCCTGATGTTTTTACTGCAAATCATAAACACCTCACAAAGCTTCCAAGCACAACTGGCTATGACTGCCGGAGGTCCGGACAACGCGACCTTAACTTATATGCTGCTTATGAACAGAAATGCATTCACTTATTTGGATTTTGGCAAAGCAACAGCAATGGGTACGATGATGTTCGCCGTTATGATGGTGCTCTCCTTCTTCTACCTGAAAGTGCAGAATAGGAGTGAAAAAGGATGAAAAATACCGAGCGTTCCATAATCTCGTCATTTGATTTCAAACGTTGGCAAGTAAAGCTTGGTTACGCTGTGATGGTGCTTTTTATCGGCATAATCATTGTATCCATGCTGTATCCCTTTCTGAATACGCTGCTTAGCTCTCTGAAGACGACTGGGGAATTTTTTGCTTTCCCTGCGCCGTTTTTCCCAAAGGATTGGCTGTGGCATAACTATATTGATGCATGGCATGTTATTCCGATGCTTAATTTTTTGAAAAATACGCTGATGATTTTTATTGGAACGGTCATTTTCGCGCTTGTCTTTATTGGCATGACGTCATTCGCGTTGTCACATATGCGGGTACCTTTCAAGAAAGTGGTTATGCTGTTTTTCTTGTCTACTCTGATGATTCCATCTGCTACTTATTTAATTCCAAACTTCCTTAACTTGCAAAGCTTAGGTTTGCTAAACAGTTACTGGGCCTTTTGGCTTCCAGCAGGCGCAAATGCTTTTTATTTGCTGCTCATGAAAAACTTTTTCGATGGACTGCATAAGGAACTGTTTGAAGCAGGCAGAATTGACGGAGCTAGTGAGTTTCTATGCTTCATTAGAATCGCGATTCCTTTGTCGGTACCTATCCTAATGACGCTTATCATCTTCTATTTCTCCAGCACATGGAATGATTTTTATTGGCCGTC
Source organism: Paenibacillus sp. 2TAB26 (assembly GCF_052115145.1). Lineage (NCBI taxonomy): Bacteria > Bacillati > Bacillota > Bacilli > Caryophanales > Paenibacillaceae > Paenibacillus > Paenibacillus sp. 2TAB26. Next base: position 229,447 of record NZ_JBFRGC010000009.1, on the reverse strand, counting down.
ACTTGTTATGCTGGAGAAGGATATGTATCCTCTTGCAACAGGTATTTTCAGATATGTGGTGTATTCCGGCTCTACGATTCAGTGGAACGTGAAGTTTGCGGTGCTTTCGATTACGATGGTTCCGCCGCTAATATTTTTCCTTATTTTCCAGCGTTACATCATGGGTGGACTTAATGTAGCTGGGGTGAAAGGTTAACATTTCATCAGCTAGAGTTTTAGCTGCACGGGGCTTTATGAATGAGTAGTAAAACGAATTAATGATTCTCTTATAGACATTGCCGCTAATCGATACATTTGCTGGCGGCAATGTTTTTTTGTATTTTAAAATTGAAGTTGAGCAGGAAGAAGGCTGAAGATGTTGAAAGTAATCAACAGGATGAAGCTGCTTGTTGAAATGAGATGAGATGAGGGGATTAAAATCGTCGAGGTTAATGAACAATTGAGGGAAAGCGAAGAGAGATATCAGCATTTAGTTCATATGCTTCCTGACGGGCTTATTGTTGTGTTAGAAGATAATATTGTTTTTGCTAATCAAGCAATGCTAACTATGCTGGGCATTAGCAATTTCGATGATATTATTGGAGACCCCATAAACAAATTCATACATCCCGAGTTTATGGAGCGGTTTCCAGCTATGATCAACTATTTGATTCTAGAGGCTAATCCTTCTACGTTTACCTATTACGAGCTGCTTCGTCTGGATCAGCAAGTGATAGAGGTTGAAATGAGAGCAGTAGCTGTGAAATTTGATGGTAAAAATGCGGTCCAGCTTATTATTCATGATATAACCAAGCAGAAGCGAATGGAAGCCTCCTTGCTCGAGAAGGAATATTTATATAAAAGCTTGATGGAAAACGTTGTAGCAGGTGTATTCGTAGGGCTAAGGGATAAGATTGTTTATGCCAACCCGTATCTAGCGGAGATGTATGGTTATACGGTAGAGGAGATGTACGCCATCTCGATAAACGATTTGATGGATCAGGATGAAATCAATACTCACAAAAGCAAGATTTTACGTGGAATGGGTATTGGATTAAGTCAATTCCCTATCAAAAGTAAAGGAATAAAAAAAGACGGCAGCCGCATCTATTTGGAGGGAAACAGTACAGTTATTATGTTCAATGGAGAACTGTCCTTGCTTGGAACAGTTCAAGACGTTACACCTAAACGTGAAAAAGAAAAATTGTTAATGGAAAATGCCAAGTTGTATCAAAAAATTATAAAGTTTGTTCCCGAGCCGATCGTTATGAGTGATCATGGGATCGTGCTTTACGCGAACAAGCTAGCTTTGGAAGTGCTAGGAATTGAATCGGAAGCAAAGATAATCGGAACAAGTGTGTTCGAATTTATTCATCAGAGCCACCATGCATTAACGCTTGAGAAAATGCATCTCATTATGTCGACGGACGAGGCAACACCTTTTGAGGAACGTGTTCTTATTCGTACGGACGGAAAATTACTGGATGTGGAAGTTTCAAGTATCCGAATTAACAATTATTTGGGCAAGGATGTCATGCTCAGTGTGATTCGTGATTTGACCGACCGCAAACGCTCGGAGGAGGTTCTTATTCGTTCGGAGAAGCTGTCGGCAATTGGTCAGCTTGCCGCAGGAGTAGCGCATGAAATTCGAAATCCATTAACAGCGCTAAAGGGCTTTACACAGCTATTAAGCAGTAAATACCCAGAGAATCCGCATTATTTTTCTATTATGGCTAATGAAATTGACCGTATTACTTTAATCGTAAATGAGTTTATGACGTTAGCGAAGCCGCATTTCGCGAACTATCGCAGCGAACCTCTAGAGCCGATACTGCAAAGTGTATTATCTTTGCTGGAAACACAAGCTATTCTTATAAATGTGGAGTTGAAGGTTTGTTTTGACCATACACGGCCGAGTATATTTTGTAATGTGGACCAGCTTAAGCAGGTTTTTTTGAATATTATTAAAAACGCGTTAGAGGCAATGCCGCAGGGCGGCGAAGTTGTTGTGACGGTTGCAAGCTTGGAGGATGGCTTTGCTCATATCCGAATTATAGATGGCGGTCCAGGTATACCGGAGGAGCTTATTTCGAAAATCGGCGAACCTTTTCTGACAACGAAAGAAAAAGGGACTGGGCTTGGCATAATGATCAGCAACCGCATTATTGAAGCGCACAAGGGTACGCTTCAAATTAGCAGTGTGATGAACGAAGGAACAGTCGTGGAAATTATGCTGCCTGTTGAGGATCAGCTAACGATAGGCCTAGGATGAGCTATAGGCGTTATCATCTGATATAGCCAACAATCTTTTACGTTTATGGTGAAGTGTGAAATAAATGACGGAAGATAAGGCAATTATAATGGCACAAAGTATATACATAACGCTGTACCCGTAGCTTGAAGCCAAGGAGCCAAGCGTGTAGGATCCAATGCCATATCCAAGGTCGAACAGCAAATAAAACGTTGCTGTAGCGAGCCCTCTGCGATGAGCCGGAGCAGCAAGCACGGCTATGGTCTGAAAGCAAGGCAGCAGGGCTCCGTATCCGAGGCCAATGACAGCACCGGAAACAAGCAGAATAACGGGCGAGCTTGCTTGGCTAAGCAGCAGCATGCCGATGGCAAATATAACGATGCTGGGATATACAATGACATGTTCTCCTACACGATCAAGCAATTTACCGACAAGCGGACGAGGCAATACAATCATAATGCCGAAGCACACGAAGAAATAGCTGGCATATTGATCAATAGCCTGTTCATGAGCATAAACCGACATAAACGTTACGAGCCCGCTGTAGGCGAACGCGACTACAAACCCGCTAAGTGCAATGGGAACAGCTTTCTTCTCTACAAGATCGCGCCAATGCAGCTTGCTCTTCGTTTTTATGATCGGTTGTTCAGCTTTGGCAGCGGCAGATTTCTTGGCTGTTGAAGCGCCTAGGATGAAGGAGATGAGCGCGCACACCGCGCATAATGCGAACATCGCTGTAAAGCCGCCATGCGTTGTTATCGTTAAGCCAACGAAAGGGCCGATGACCATCGCGAGGCTCATAAATAAGCTGAAGTAACTTATTCCCTCTCCTTTGCGATGCTCGGGTATGATTCCGATTGCAGTCGTATTTGTAGAGGTAGTTGCGATAGCGAACGTGCCGCCATGAAAAAAACGAACCAGCAGCAGCATCGCGTAGCCAAAAACACCTAAGTATGCGATCGAAAACAATAGAAACAGCAGCAATGAAATAATAACGATCTTCCGTTCCCCATAACGGGTCATCAATTGGCCAGCGAAGGGCCGAAGCAGTACTGAGGCGATAACGAAAACAGTCATCGATAATCCGGCTTGCGTGTCAGATCCTCCAAGCCCATTGGTCACATAAACGGACAACGCTGTTGCTAATGTATAAAAAGCAAAAAATAGAAAAAAGCTGCTTAAACATATTTTAATGAAGTCGGCGCTCCATAGTTTATTCGTATTCATTATAGTTTCCCCTCTCAGATGTTCGCCGATCATTCACTCGTCTTTGTGTTTGATTCGTGGTTCAGTTCTGCGTTTTTAGTTATTTTGGCGATAAATTTTTTGAATGATTGAATTTCGTCTTCCGAAATATCTGTCAACAGCTGTGCAACAAATTTTTCTTCGATAGGTGCCAGTTCATTAGAGCATGTTCTGCCATTAGCGGTTAAATAAAGCAGCTGTGATCGGCGGTCATTCGGATTGGCGACACGTCGGACAAGCGCTTTTCGTTCAAGCTGGTCAACAAGCCGTGTAATGTTAGCGGGGTCCTTGTCGGAGCGCTGTGCCAAATCTTTATGAGTCATGCCATCGTGCTCATCAAGATACATGAGCAGCGACCATTGTTCAGGCGTAACGTCATAATCTTGAAAAAGCTGATGCAGCCGAAGGTTTAGTTTACGGCCTGTATTGCTGAGCATATAGCCTACTGATTGTATAATTTCCATTGCTTTCACCTGCTATTTTCATTTAGTTGTCATGACAATAATACGCTTAACAACTAAATAGGTCAAGAGCTTCAATCCACAAATTTGGAATGAAGCGGTTTACAGTTGATCGGAAGAGACATGATTTTGCTTGCGATATTGTTCGGGTGTAAGGTCGGTATGCAGCTTGAAAGCGCGGCTGAAATGAGAGGGATGCTTAAAACCAACATCATAACCAATGTCGGTAATGGGGTGAATGGTGTTGATAAGCTCGATTTTGGCCTGATAGATTCTACGCTGCATGAGAAACTGGAAGATTGTAAATCCAGTAACCTCTTTGAATGTTTTAGCCAAATAGTATTTGCTTAAGTGCAGCTCAGCTTGAATCGCCTCTAGCGTAATATCATCATTATAATGGCACTCCAAATAGGAGATGATTGCTTGAACATGGCGTTCTTTGGAGGTTGGAAAGGTTGGCTTATCCTTCAGCGGCTTCTGGCAAAGCTGATTGATCTGAATAAGAAAATCAAGCATTAAAGCTTGAAATCGCTGAATGGAGAAGCTGTCCTGAAGTACGTAAAGCTGTTCAAGCTTATGAAGACTAGCTTCTATTTCCGCTTTCTCATTGCCCCTCAGCTGCAAACGTATATTTTGAAGCTTCTCGAAGGGCTCGAGCAGGTCCGCTGCAAATGAAGGCTGAATAAATTGCTTGAAGTAATACGGATCAAAATGTAGGATCGACCGGTGGTAAACTGCGCTTGGATCGACATGTGCCCGGTGCAGTGTCATCCCGTGCATAAGCAGCAAGTCGCCAGGCTCCAGAACATAGATGCGGTCATTAATAAGATAGTTTACTTTGCCGCCATGGAAATAATAGATTTCGTAATGAAAGTGACTATGATAGGGAATATGAGCATTAAAATCAGAGCTGGTTCCCATTGTGAACGGTAATTTGATTTGTTGCTGCTTGCTCATCCTTTCGCCTCCACTCATAAATACCATCATTATACACCAACCACAGTCAAATAAAAGCGTAAACAAGTTAATGCGAATGAAGCCCACTGCATCCCAAAATGTTACCATATAGGCAGGCAAAACGATTGTGAAAGCAACTGCTATTATAACATTGTAAATAAAGGGGCGGTATTCGGATGCAGATCGTTCGTTTGGGAATTATCGGACTAGGAAATATGGGCAAGGGTCATATTGGCTACTTATTAAAAAGTGAAGTCAGTGGAGTTGAAATAACCGCAGTTAGTGATTGTGTACAAGCAAATCTTGCGTGGGCAAAAGAAAAGCTTGGCGATCAAGTCGGATTATATGAGGATCCTTATGAAATGATGGACTCTGGACTTGTTGACGGAGTGCTCATTGCGACGCCGCATTTCTCCCATCCAGAGCTTTCTATTGCTTGCTTTAAGCGTGGTCTGCATGTGCTTTGCGAGAAGCCGGCAGGTGTTTATACGAAGCAGGTTCGCGAGATGAATGACGCAGCCAGCCAAACAAATGTGAAATTCAGCATGATGTATAACCAACGGACAAATCCGATATACGTGAAGCTGAAAGAATTGATAGATAACGGCGAGCTAGGTGAAATAAGAAGAACCAATTGGATTATAACCAATTGGTATCGCTCTCAAAGCTATTATGACTCCGGTACTTGGCGTGCAACTTGGGCTGGTGAAGGCGGCGGAGTGCTGCTAAACCAAGATCCGCATCAGCTCGATTTGTGGCAATGGACAATCAGTATGATGCCAAAGCGCGTCCGTGCTTTCTGCTACTTCGGCAAGCATCGTGACATCGAGGTTGAGGATGATGTAACCGCATTCGTTGAGTACGAGAACGGAGCTACTGGAGTGTTCGTGACGACGACTGGCGAAGCGCCAGGAACGAACAGACTGGAAGTGAGCGGTGATCGCGGTAAAATTGTAATTGAAAATAACCAATTAACATTCTGGCGTCTAACGGTTCCTGAGCCGGAATTCAACAAGCAGTTCAAAGGCGGCTTCGGTCAGCCGGAATGCTGGAAATGTGAAATTCCAATTCATGGCAGCAACCCTGATCATAAAGGCATTACACAAAACTGGGTGAATGCGATTCTCTTCAATGAACCATTGATTGCTCCAGGTGAGGAAGGCATCAAAGGGCTTATGCTCTCGAATGCGATGCTGCTTTCGACATGGACGGATGGTTGGGTAGATTTGCCGATTGATGAGGAGTTGTTCTATAAGCATCTGCAAGAGAAAATCGCAAGCTCAGCCTATCAGAAGGAGGACTAGATCGATGAGTAATGCAGATGGCATGAAATATGCGCCAAAGGGAAAGCCGAATAGAGTAGTTGAGGATGGGCAATTCGTAATCGCCGCTGTTAGTCTTGATCACGGTCATATTTATGGCATGTGCAACGGACTTGTGGAAGCGGGCGCCACTTTAAAATGGGTATACGACGCTGACCACGCTAAGGTTGAAGCATTTATCCGTCAATATCCGCAGGTGCGGGCAGCTGAGTCGGAAGAGCAGGTGCTCTCCGATGATGAGGTGCAGCTGGTTGCAGCTGCAGCGGTAACATCAGAGCGCGGACCGCTAGGCGTTCGCGTCATGCAGAGCGGCAAACATTATTTTACCGATAAAGCGCCATTTACAACGCTTGAACAGCTCGCAGACGCTCGCGCTGCATACGCAGATACAGGAAAAAAATACGCAGTATATTACAGCGAGAGATTACATGTGGAATGCGCGGTTTATGCGGGTCAATTGATCGAACAAGGTGCAATTGGACGTGTTGTTCAAGTCATTGGACTAGGGCCGCATCGTTTGAACGCTGCCTCCCGCCCGTCATGGTTTTTTGAGAAGGAAAAGTATGGCGGCATCATTTGTGATATCGGATCGCATCAAATTGAACAATTTCTATATTTTACAGGCAATCAGAATGCCAATGTTGTAAACAGCAAGGTGGCCAACTATGCCAATAAGGAGTATCCAGAGCTTGAGGATTTTGGAGATATGACGCTTGTTGGCGAGAATGGGGCAACCGGCTACTTCCGTGTCGATTGGCTAACACCAAGCGGTCTTGGAACATGGGGCGACGGCCGTACTATGATTCTCGGAACTGAAGGCTACATCGAGATGAGGAAGTACATTGATATCGCTAAAGATAAGGACGGAGACCAGCTTTATTTGGTAAACGCAGATGGCGAGCAGCATATTCAGCTTCGCGGCAAAGTCGGCTTCCCTTATTTTGGCCAGCTCATTCTCGATTGCTTGAACGGCACTGAGCTTGCAATGACGCAGGAGCATGCTTTCAAAGCAGCTGAGCTGTCGCTTCTTGCTCAGAAGCATGCGACAAAAGTGGAGTAAAAATGTTTGCTGCTAAGGAGTAGTTGCTTTTTTGCTCGTACTCAGTATAAAATATGTGAGAATTAATAAATGGAAGGAGTGGGAATATGAGGATCAAGTACAGGGGTGCGATAACCAAATGTGTTTTTCATATTCCCATTTCACTTTTACACTAAAGCATCTATTGCTTTAGTGTTTTTTTTTATCCTATGGAGGTGTAACGGCGAATGAGGTACAAGAGGGTTCTTATTAAGCTTAGCGGCGGGGCAGTAGCAGGAAATGCTGAATTCGGTTTTGAGCCTGAACGGTTAAATTACATTGCGAATGAAATTATATCCGTGGTCCGTTTAGGTGTTGAGGTGTCGCTCGTTATTGGCGGGGGGAATATATTTCGCGGCAATATGGCGGAAAGCTGGGGAATCGAACGAGCGGAAGCAGACAACATCGGAACACTTGCAACCGTCATTAATAGTTTGATGCTTCGTGGGGTTCTGAAAGCTAAAACAGACAAAGAAGTTCGCGTCATGACAGCGATACCGATTACTTCGGTCGCCGAGCCATACATCAGACTGCGTGCAATCCACCATTTGGAGCAAGGTTATATCGTCATATTTGCTGGAGGCAACGGTCAACCCTACGTGACAACGGATTATCCTTCGGTACAAAGGGCCATTGAAGTGAATAGTGAGGCGCTTTTGGTTGCAAAACAAGGCGTAGATGGCATTTTTAATGCCGATCCTAAATACGATGCCGATGCGAAGCGGTTCAAATCTCTTCATTACAATGATGTTTTACAATATAATTTGAAGGTAATGGATCAGTCAGCCTTTATATTGGCTAGAGACTATCATTTGCCTATGCATGTGTTCAACTTCGACAAGCCCGGATCCATGAAAGAAATTTGTGAAGGCGGAAACAATGGAACCATCATTAGCGGTGAATCTGTTCTTGCCTACTAATAACTGTTGAAATAAAAAGGACTGCTTATAAAGGTATTCCCGTTTAATAAAAGCCGGGAAATGTACTTTTTAAGCAGTCCTTTGATGTTTTTAGGAGTCGGGAATTTTATAAAGACCTTATTCAACATCATAACAGAGCCGTAATTATAAGTCTATATTTTTGAATGATAATATGTAAAAATTTGATTATCTTGGATGGGAGGTACAGCATGAACCTACAGTCATTATTTTCTGAACCTATTATGTCACAGTCCACTCTGGGTGGCTTTGCTAGTGACGTGTTTCTAGTCATTACGGAAGCAGGGGATTACGTTGTTCGATCATCTGGCGTAGATGAGACCGTTGATGCTCCTTTTGTATGGGCATGCAGCAATTTGTTCGGGAAACAATTAAGCGAGACGTTTGATATGGAGATTATTAATCAATATCTTTCACGATTGACAAGCAATATCGCTATTCCCAGTGTACTTGGCAAGGCCGTGATCGATGGAAGACAAGTGATTTCGGTTGAAAAAATAAACGGAATTCCATTGTCATTTCAAAATAAATCCGCGATGCTGATGGAGGATTTCGGCAGGTCGATTGCGGAGATCCATTCCCATAAAGTTAAGGAATGGGGTTCTCTAAATGGCTCAGTTCGGCATGCATTAGCGGATTTCCCTCACATGCTAGCAGACGCTTTAAGGGTGTTGGCAGCTCGTTATTACAAGGAAAATGCGGCAATCCACGAATCTCTTGATCACCACTGTTCATTAGCTGAAAATATGTCGGTACCAACGTATGCCTCATGCATCATGCTTGATATGGATCCGAGGCAGTTTCTATCAAATGGAGAACGTGTTAGCGCAATCGTTGATACAGAAGCTTATGTGCTAGGTCCTCGTGAAATGGATTTAATAGCGATTGAATGCTCGTTGGATGAGGCGGGAGCTCATCATTTCCGCAGAGGTTATGCTGAAGTGCTGCGTTTCCCTGATTTATTAGAGGTGCGTGAATTGTACCGATATTTCTTTTGCTTACTCGAAATTAAGGGACCGGCTTTTGACTATCATAAATGGATGTCCTATCCTCATCTATTCGGGAACTTTAGGAACGCAGAAGGGTCTTCTTAATTAGAGAGGTGATGAGGTGGAGCTCGAATATGTGAAGTATTTGGCAAAAGGATTTGAAACGGATGCCGTATTGATTGATTTGATGAATGCACATGGCAACGACGTTTGGAATTTTGCATTCTTTTTAATTCGGAATGCCGATGCGGCAGATGACATTTGTCAGGATGTTTTTTTGACAGTATATGAGAAGCTGCATACATTTCGAGGCGAAGCCAGTATGAAGAGCTGGCTGCTTGCCATTACACGAAACAAAACGTATAAGTACAAAAGAAGTGCTTATTTTTCTAAGGTCATTGTGATGGATTTCGTAACAAGAAGGGAAACATCCAGATCAGCGGAAGCAGAAGTTTTTGACCTTATGGAAACTAAATATATTTGGAACACCGTTATGAAGCTTCCGCTGCGCTACCGAGAAGTCCTCATACTGGAAATTCATTATCAATTATCCATGCAAGAAATGGCAAGTTTGCTGCAAATAGCGGAAGGGACGGTTAAATCGAGGCTGCACCGCGCACGCAAAAAAATGACAAGTTTACTGCAAAGTGATTCAAAAGGAGGAAACATCATATGAAGGAGCCAGAACAGTGGGAAGAAGCGCTTAGCCGCTCCCCGTTTGTGAATCCTCGCTTCACTGAGCAATTGAAGGAGAAAATTGTTTATAGGGCCAATGATAAACCGAAGAAAAAGTCTTATATTGCTCGTCTGGGAGCACTGAGTGCAATCGCAGCCGTCCTTGTCTATATGCTGTTTGCCACAGATTTGAGCAAGCTGTTTACGAGCCCTTCACAAATCGTCGGAACAAATGGAAGCAGCAGGGTAGAGGAGATTCGAACGGAATACAGGAAGAACGGCCAAATGATATTTCAAATATTTCCTGAAGAAAATGTGGTTGCAGGTGTCATGCAAGGCTATGTTCTCCATTTCACGCAGCCCATTGATGTTTTTCTTGGCAAAAACATTTCTATTGAAGGTTATCATGCGCAATCGGGAAAACGGTTGACCGTTATGTCCCCTGTGACCATTACAGAGCCGAGCTCAGGGTATGAGACGTTGCAACGTTTTACAACCAGCTTTAGCCTGCCGCTGGGCGGAACATGGACATTCGAGGTCAAGCTGAATGAACAATTTTACGGTGACTTTATTTTGGCAGTGCAGGAGCCTTCGCCATGGATAAGCACATCTACGTTCAAATTGCCGTATACAGGCAACGATGGAATGCCTCACAACTATGTGCTTGCTGGCGAGAAAGACAAGGTGGGATTTCTTATAGGCCCTTATCAAAATGAGCAAGGATTGATCCTCGACGAGCAGCCGATTGTTGCGGGGAAAGGAAATAAGTACATGTGGTATTTCTGGGGGAGCAAGAAGGAACTCACGGGCAGCTTTAACGTTATGGGCGTAAAAGAAGGCACCACGCAGGAGATTGAAGTTTTCTCTGCGCGCAGTGTGGGCTCTCCACTGAATGGGGCAGACGCGGTTATTCCATCATCGATGGTACTGCCCGAAGCCGGCATGTGGCGGCTAAACGTATACATTCAAGATAAGTTATTTAGCAGTATTACTATTCAGGTGGAATCGGCGAGCTGATATTCATTATTTTAAAAGGAGAAGGCTGCCATTAGGCAGCCTTTTTAGTAAACTATTTACATAAGAACGTATGTGCGGTAAATTATGGGTATGAGATCTATGCCAGAATGGAGTGCATGCATGAAAGCGTTCATAGAGATAGAAGGAGCAAGGCTGCATAACCTCAAGGATATCAATGTTCGTATACCGAAAAATAAGCTTACAGTCATAACAGGCGTATCGGGAAGCGGCAAATCGAGTCTTGCTTTCGATACGTTATATGAAGAAGGAAAGCGGCGCTATCTATTGTTCTCGGGTACGCAGTATATGGTTGATGCAGTGTCTTCTTTTGATAAAATAACGGGTTTGTCCCCTGCGGTAGCAATTGAGCAGCGTATCGTCCGGCAATCCAATCCTAGAAGTACAGTAGGCACGCGGACAAAAATCGGAAATTTACTTGCCATTTTGTTTGCAACGTATGGCAAACGTGATCCTGCCTACAATGACGGGCTGCCGCTCTCCATGGAGTTGTTTCAGAGGAACTCACCTAAGGGAATGTGTGTGAAGTGTCTTGGTACGGGAAGCCATCAGATGATTCAAGAAGAAGCGATTCTTAATCCGGAAACACAAATCAAAAACGTGTTTGATGGTTTTTTGGTCAAGCATCGTTTTCATAGAGGAAACTTCAAAAAGTTTTGTGAAATATACAAGATTGATATAAATGACAAAATCGGTGTTTTGCCGGATGATGTTTTTCATTCCTTCAAGTATGGCTGCCGCAAGAGTGGATTTGTAGGCGCCGTTGTTGTTTTTACAGATATGATGAAACATATGGCCAGCAAAGTGAAGAGACATGGGAGCAAAGACAAAGAAGTGAATTTATGGGGGATTAATGCGGATTCCATCCCATGCCCCAAATGTAAAGGCACAGGTCTTGGCCTTCAGGCGATTCATACCACAATTGGTGAGAAAACGATTAAAGAGCTCGAGGATATGTATATCAACGAATTGCTTGCGTTTTTGCAAAAGCAGCACGCCAATGTATCAAGCAAAAATTTACTGGATGAAATGGTCATGAAACTTCAGTGTATGGTCGATGTAGGGCTTCATCATCTTTCTTTATCGCGTCCAGTTCCTACGCTCTCAGGCGGTGAAATTCAGCGTCTGTTTCTGGCGTCTTTTATTATTGCGGATATGGATTCTATTATTTTTATATTCGACGAGCCTACAATCGGATTGCATGAAGTAGAGAAGGAGATGCTGATAAGCATCATTCAAGGCTTAGTGGAGCGAGGAAACACAGTCGTTGCCGTAGAGCATGATCATAAATTTATGCAAGCTGCCGATTATATTGTCGATCTTGGACCCGAAGCGGGAGTTCAAGGCGGAGAGCTTATTTTCCAAGGCAGCTACCTTGATTTTATGGCTTGTGAACGATCGCGAACAGCCCCTTATTTGAATGGCACCAAAACCTTGCATGTCAAAACAGAATATAAGTTAGCCGATCCAAGCAAAGTACTTAGGCTGGAGCATGCGAGCCTACATAATCTTCAGGATGTCTCCGTGACGATACCTCTTGGACTGATGGTAGGAATAGCGGGAGTATCGGGCAGCGGCAAATCTAGCCTAATCCAGCACACACTTGTACCAAAGCTTAAGCAGTCACTCCAAAGCAAGTTCATATATGACAACGATGATACCGAGCTTGTGCTGCAAGACGAGGTGACGTTACTTGGAATCGAGCAGATTAAAAAATGTATAGTGGTGGATCAGAAGCCCATTGGAAGGAGCAAAACCTCTTGTCCAGCAACCTATACGGGTATATTTGATCGAATCAGGACTTTGTTCAGCAAAACACCTGATGCGGTGGAAAAAGGATATACAGCTGGTCTGTTTACCGTTAATTCTGAAGGAGGCTGTAGAGGCTGCAAGGGCGAAGGTTTTAAAAACCATTATGTTGGCTTCGGCAACTTCATAGAGGTAGAGTGCGATATGTGCGGGGCAACAGGATTTGTTGAAGAGGCTCTAAGTGTAAGGCTTGAGGGGAAAAACATTAAGGAAATTATGATGATGAGTGTCACAGAGGCCAGCATTTTTTTTGGAAATAAACAATCTATGGCGTATGACAAAATGATATCGGCCACTCTCAGTACGCTCGAAAGTGTAGGTATGAGTTATATTACGCTCGGCCAAAAGACGCCATCTATTTCAGGCGGTGAAGCGCAGCGGATTAAGCTCGCCAAGGAGCTGTGCAGGCAAAGCGGGAAAGATAATGTATATATTTTGGATGAACCGACGACAGGCCTTTCTTTCTCAGATACGGAGCGGCTGATGACATTGCTGCAGCAGCTCGCAGATGCTGGCAATACGATTATCATTACTGAGCATGATCCAGCTGTGCTTGCCAATTGTGATTATATTATCGAAATGGGACCTGGTGGCGGAAGTGATGGGGGAGCTATTATCGCAGAGGGCATGCCGCTTGAACTAATGTCGAACAGTCATTCCATCATCGGGAAATATATAAAGCAGGTGTTGAAATGAGCTTTGAATGGCAGTTGTCCACTCCCGAGGCGGAGGGAATGGATGCTAAACTTCTAGAGCAGATAGATGATTATGTGAAGCAAAAGCGATATAGACTCATAAACAGCGTGATCATTGTGAAAAACGGGAAACTGGTTTATGAACGTTACTTCAATAAGTGTAATGAAAATACGAGTCATTCCATTAAATCAGTATGGAAGAGTATTTTAGCCATCGCTGTAGGCATCTGTTTGGACAAAGGCTTGATTAATAATCTGGATGAACCGATAGGCAATTATTTGCCCGCCTTTACTGGTCATAATCATCACTATCATAAGCTGATTACGATTCGGCATTTGCTAACGATGTCATCAGGAATTTACTGGAATGGCGGTGTTCATTACCATTGTCCGATGCTGCAGCAAATGATGCGTACGAATGACTGGCTATCGCATATCGCTGATATTGACATGCACAGTGTTCCTGGCATGAATTTTCAGTATAAGGAATGGGATGTCATGTTGTTATCAGCGGTCATAGGCAAAGCCTATGGAAGCACATCCTACGATCTCATTTATCATGAAATGTATAAACCGCTCGATATCGCCAGTGGAATTTGGCCGAGCAGTCCATGCGGTTTCTCCTATACGGTAATGAAGGGTGAAGAACAATCGGATTTGTCTGCTAGAGATATGGCTAAGGTAGGTTTGCTATTTTTAGGAGAGGGCAGTATTAATGGCAAACAGATTGTTTCTCCAGCGTTTGTGAAGCAAGCGATAACCGCATCCTATCCGTCCTATGGTTTTTTGTGGTGGCTGTCTCAAGCTGGATATGGATGTCGCGGATTTGGCGGACAAGAGGTGAATGTCATTCCTGAGCATCAATTTGTATCCGTCATACAAGCGACACCCACACCATCGAGTAAATCGTATCCGGATATTCATGACTTGTTTCTTAGCCAAGCGTTTAAATAAAAGCTGCTTGTAATCTGAACATTAAAGGAGGATAAACCTATGAATACGGTCATTTATATGGTTAGACACGCAGAATCGCCTTTTGAATTTGGACGAGAACGAACGCGCGGGCTCTCGGAGGAGGGTTTCTCAGAAGCAAAACGTGTTGCAGAGGTGCTGGGCGATGTCGATATTCATTTTATGGCATCCAGCTCTTACACGAGAGCGGTGCAGACGATTGAGCATTTAGCAAAGCGGAAAGCGATGACGATTGTAGAGTATGAAGAACTGGTGGAAAGAGCGATAAAGGGTTTGGATTATAAGGCTACTTGGGACGTTCTGTATGAAGCGATAAGGAAATCTTTTATCGATATCGATTTTGCTTTGGAGGGCGGCGAAACGACTCGAAGCGCACAACAAAGAGCGATACCTGCCATAGAGAGAATACTGGAGGAGCACCGAGGTAAAAACATTGTTTTGGGTACCCATGGCAATATTATGACGATCATTATGAACCATTATGATAATAAGTTTGGATTTGATTTTTGGAATACGACCTCGAAGCCAGATATTTATAAATTAACATTTAATCTGAATAAGCTTGAGCATGTGGAAAGGATATGGACTTAAGTAAGGCGACAAGAATCCATTGAAACCAATGGTCATCCTGCAAAGGATGGCCTTTTTGTATGCTGTCACTCCAACGAGATCGTTCATTACATATATAGGATCATGTATTATTTTTTTGCAACAGACCAGATATTTAGTGTTATACTCGCTATTAAATTAACAACTAATGCGGAAATTCATCAATAAATGAGTGAAAGCGACCGCATGAAGATGGAGCGTGAGCGGATTGAAAATACTAATTGTAGACGATGAGCCAAGGCATCTCAGAGGAATGGCTAAATTAGTTAGTGCGATGCGGCCAAAAGCTGAAATATTAGTAGCGAAGGATGGGGCAGCTGCTATCGATATCATTCAACAGGATCAACCGCAAATTGTACTGACGGATATCCAGATGCCTAATATGGATGGATTGACTTTATTGAAATGGCTTGAGGATAAGGAACATCGACCGAAGGTAGTTATGGTATCGGCTTATAATTTATTTGAATATGCGCAAACTGCTCTGCGTCATGGCGCTTATGACTACTTGTTGAAGCCGATTGATATAGATAAAGTGGAGGATATTTTGGGGCGGCTTGATGCACAACTAGCGGCGGAGTCCATGCAGAGTGAAGCTTCCGAAAAACTGCAGCATCGGCTTAAGCTAACCTCCGCTGCCTACCAGAACAATCTGCTTTTGTCATGGTTAAGCGGCAATCTATCAGCAGCGGAGCAAGTGGAGCTTGAAGCACTCGATATTGTGCAAGGAAGCGGTACAGTTATCTTTTCTGAACTCACCATTCGTCTTGAGGAGGATAAGAGCCTCTACACACCTGCATTGCTGCAGCAGCTGGAGCATTTAGGGTCCTACTACGGTCACGCCAGCACCTTCTCTATTAATTCGCTTCGAGAAGATGTATTCCAAGCGATTACCATTGTGCGTACGCCGAGCCCATTCCAGCTTAGACGCGATGAGATTCGATTTGCATTTAGCGAACTAAACAAGGAGTGGCTGCCGTATGGCCGGCTTGTTCATGGCATGGGGACGAGCTGTTTATCTTTAGTAGAGCAGCTGCCACATTCTTACCGAACGGCTCAAACTGCCTGTGATTATAATTTCCATGATTGCTGGCAAGGGGTCCTATTTCATGATGAGCTGAACCACTCCAGCAAGTCCTTTCACTTAGATGGGGAGCGGCTTTTTGAAGCGTTGCAGGATAACGATCCAATGGCTGCCATCCTGCTGTGCCGATCTGCCTTTCAAGAACTGGCAGGCGAGGGCCACACGGAACCGCAGCTTATTAAAGAGTGTGCCTCACTCACACTTATGAAGCTTAAAAGCCGAACAAGAGATGTTGTCGAAAGAAACTTTGGAAGCGTACTCACGAATACGGTCGTAACGGAAATACCTGCATGCGATAGTTATGGTGAGCTGCTGACTCTCTTGAAGTCTCAAATTCATGATCTGCACCAAGCGTTACGGAACATGAAGCAAGGGAAAAACGAGATTATTATGGAACAGTGCTTGAGCTGGATACAAGAGAATTATATGGAGGATTTGACACTAGAGATGGCAGCTGAACAGTTTGCCTTTAATCCGTCTTATTTCAGCACATTGATTAAAAGCTGTACCGGAAAGTCTTTTTCTGACCATATTACCGAGGCTCGGATGCGACGGGCAAAACAATTGCTCAGAGATGGCCATTTGAAAATTTATGATATAGCTGCGCAATGCGGCTATCGCGATACGAAGTATTTTTGCCGAGTGTTCAAGAAGCAGAATGGTCTATCGCCGGAAGCTTATAAGCATAAATCCCTTACAACGAATAGAGACGAGATATGAATATGACATTTCGATCACGGTTGTTCATCAGCTATATCATCCTAATTGCTTTGCCGTTCCTTGTGTTAAGCACTTTATTTTATCGTACAAGCCTTAAGGTTGTGACGGAGCAAGCGCAAAAAAATGTTTATGAGATCGTCAAAAAAAATAATGAAGTCATCGATACGAAGCTCAAAGTTGTCGATCAGAACAGTTTGGCCTTGTTTGTAGACAAGGATCTGTTTCAAATTTTCAGTCAGCTGAATCCAGCAAAGGCTGAGGAGCTGCTGGCAGCTGATCGACGCGTATCTACTATTCTCAGCAAATACTTTTCACAAAACGACGATGTTTACGCCTATCAGCTTTGGACTTCTTACTTCACCTTCGGCAATTCGCAAAACATGCCGCAAGGAGATCCTACACTTTCAAATATTTACAAGCAAGCTGTGCATGCGGGTGGAAAAATGATTTGGTATCCTACCTATGATTTTACGGAGATGTTTGATCAGTCTTATCTTTCCAAGAGCATGATCGATTATCGCTATTTATATTCAGCCACACGTTTGCTCAATTTCTCCCATATGGAAGACAGTACATTAATTAAGCTGAATCCGAATGTGGAGCGTCCAGTGCTTACGATAAGCTTCAAATCGACCGTACTGGATGCCCTGTTTGAGAAGAGCATACCAGTCGGTTCCCGCTATATGGTATTAGATTCGAACGATATGGTAGTTGCCGGCAGTGATGTGTCACAAGTGACAAAAAGCTTCAACGAGAATTGGGTGGATTCATTCCGCATGACGGGAAGCGGTACTCAGCGAATGAAGCTGAACGGCGAGAATATGATCATATGCTTTGACCGCTCAACCGTAACCGGATGGTTGTCGATCGTAATAACGCCGGAGTCTGCATTGGTAAGCAACCTTGTGCCTGTTATTCGAACCTCAACGATTGTGTTAGCTGCTATATTGAGCGGAATCGCATTTTTATTTGCTTATTTTATATTAAGCCGCATCACAGGTCCGATTAAGAAGCTGCTCGGAGCGATGAGATCCGTTGGCGAAGGCGATTTTCAAACCCGCGTGGAAGTCAGCACGAATGACGAATTCGGCATCTTGATGCAGCGATTTAACCGGATGAATGATCGGATTCACCTGCTCGTCAAAGAAAACTATGAGATTAAGCTAAAGGAAAAGGAAGCAGAAATTCACGCGCTCAATATGCAGATGAATCCTCATTTTCTGTATAACACGCTCAATATTATGAATTGGACAGCGATTGAAAATAATCAGAAGGAGCTAAGCAAGATGCTCGTCTGTTTGTCCAATATGCTGCATTATACTTCTCGGAAGGAATGGGGCGCCGTTCATCTGTCAGAGGAAATCGAATGGATGAAAAACTACTTTTATATTATGTCTGCGCGGTTCGAAGGCAAGTTTACCGTTAACTATGAAATTGATCCGATCCTTTATGATCATAAGCTGCCTAGGCTGCTGTTTCAGCCGTTTGTTGAGAATGCTATCTTGCACGGGTTTAATCAGATGGAAGAGGGAGGCGTTATCCTCATTCGCGGCTGGGCAGAAGAGGGAAAACGTTTTTTTGAGATTAAGGATAATGGACGAGGAATAAACGAAGAGATGATCAAGGTGATTTTGTACAAACAATCTTCGTCGGTCGGCATTAAAAATACGATCTCCCGTTTACAGATGGCATACGGTGATGAATACGGCATCGAGATTCGGTCCGTGCCAGGATCAGGTACCAGCATTCTGATAAGACTTCCGCTCGATACCTAATAATAGTCCACCATTCCAATAATACTCGGGTTTTGAAAGCGTTATCTATCGATTACAATAAAACCATCATAGACTGCAGCTATGAGCCAATGAGATGGATAAATGAAAGGGGCTCGTTACGAATATGAGAAGACAATGGAAATCGGTTTCCGTTCTCTTAGTTGTGCTGCTTATGGCAATCAGCGTATTATCGGCTTGCACGAAGTCTGATTCGGGTAACAAAAATTCTCAGGCTGGGGCAACGAATGGCTCAAGCAACACCGAAAATACAGGCAGCGGTGAAAATGTATCCAAAGATCCGATCAAACTGCGTCTTACCGCTTGGGGCGCACCTGATGAGATCGCAGCATTTAAGAAAGCAGTCGCTAGTTTTGAGGCTAAGCATACCAATATTAAGGTTGATTTCCAAGCCATTTCAGCGGATTACGATACGAAATTAACGACCATGGTAGCTGGCAACGATGAGCCGGATATTGCCATGATGGAGTCCAGCACGATCGCTTTTCCTTTAGCGGAAGAAGGCAAGTTCGTCAACCTTCAGGATTTCCTTGATAAGGATACGGAGTTGACTGTGGATAGGCTCGTTCCTAACATTATGTATTCCTCGGAGCCTGGCAATGTAGTCGGTATTGCGCCTGGCCCAGAATCTTTTGCTTTATTTTATAACGAAGATGTATTTAAGGATGCAGGCTTAACACCTCCGCCAGCCAAAGCTTCTGAAGCGTGGACATGGGATCAGTTCGTAGAGGTTTCGAAGAAACTTACGATTGACAACAAAGGCAAGAATGCGGCAGAAGAAGGCTTTGATCCTAAAAATATTAAACAATTCGGAGTCAACGTACCAACTTGGTGGGGCGCATACAGCAACTTCATCTATTCAAATGGCGGAGACTTCTTGTCTGAGGACGGCAAAACCTTTGCTCTGAACCAACCTGAAGCTGTTGAAGCTATTCAGAAGATTTCCGATCTTATTAATGTTCATCATGTAGCGCCGTCACCTGTTCAAGCGAAAAATATACCAGGCACCAACGTTGCGCTGCAAACCAAAAAAGTAGCGATGGCATTTGATGGTCAATGGGCAAGCACAAGCTTGGCACAATCCAAATTTAATTTTAACGTTGGCGTGCTTCCCGTGATGAAACAGCCGATGACGACTGTCGTTTCTGGCATGTTCTCGATGTTTAAATCAACGAAACATCCGGAGGAAGCATGGGAGCTCTTGAAGGCACTGATTGATCCAGAAGCTTCAATCGAGCTGCTAACTGCCGGCACTTGGATGCCATCTCATAAAGAGTGGTACACGGATGAATCTTACCTAACCAGATGGACTGAAAACCTGCCTTCTCGCCCATCGGGCTACAAGGATGCGGTCGTTGAGATGGTATTGAGCAACAGCCATGCAACACCAACCGCTTATGTGAAAAACTTTAATAAAATTATGGATATCGTTAATCCAGCACTCGATAAAGTTTGGTTAGGCCAGCAAACCGCTCAAGAGGCAATGGATTCTATCGCTGCGAAAGCACAAGCACAGGTTCAAGGACGTCGTGACGTACAATAACCAATTAAAGAAAGAACTATAGTCAAATTGACGGCGTTCTTCCTGAAGACCGCCGTCTTCTTAGGATAGGAGGCAAGTATGGGCATGGATATTCCTGCGCAAACCATTCCAGCAGTCAGTAAAAAAAGTCGCATAAGAGAGCGTAAGGCGTTATTCTACGGGTTATTGTTTACAGCTCCTGCCATACTAGGCTTCATCATATTTACGCTTGGTCCTATGATTGCTAGTTTGGTGCTCAGTTTAACCGATTATAGCGTGTTCAAAGATACAACCTCATTTATTGGTTTCGATAATTACGCCAAGCTGTTCTCAGGTGAAGATGATTTATTTTATAAATCACTAGGCGTTACCTTCTATTTTGTTATTCTGCGGGTACCTGCCGTCATCATCATCTCTTTTCTGCTGGCGCTGCTCCTTAATATGAATGTAAAGGGTAGATCGTTGTTCCGCACCATTATTTATTTGCCAAGTATCGTTCCAGCGGTTGCATCGTCCATGATATGGCTGTGGCTGCTTAATCCAGACCTTGGTTTAGTCAATACGGTGCTCGCATGGCTTCATTTGCCGACAAGCAACTGGTTGTTTGGCGAGAGCAGTGTTATTCCATCTGTTGTCTTAACGACGCTTTGGGGAATAGGCGGCACGGTCATTATTTTTCTAGCGGGGCTTTCGGGTATTCCGAAGCAGTATTATGAAGCCATTGATGTCGATGGCGGAGGTTGGATGCATAAGCTGCGCCATATTACGATCCCGATGGTAACGCCAACAATCTTCTTTAATACCATCATGACGATTATCGGTTCTTTCCAGGTGTTTAGCGAAGCCTACATTTTGACACAGGGCGGGCCCAATAATAAAAGTTTATTTTTCGTGTTTTATTTGTGGAGTACAGCATTCCGTGATACAGAGATGGGTTATGCATCTGCCCTGGCATGGATTCTTTTTATCATTATTTTGTTCTTTACGTTTATCGTATTCAAAACCTCGAAATCTTGGGTTTACTACGAGGGGGAAAAATCATGAGAGAGTCCAAACTCAAGCTGACAGCAGGTTATGCGGCCCTTATTATTATTTCAGTTATGTTTATCATTCCGTTCGTTTGGCTGATTCGAAGCTCAGTGATGGATTTGTCGCAAATTTTCGTTATGCCGCCGGAATGGATTCCAAATCCTTTTAAATGGGATAACTACGAGAGAGCACTTACCGTGCTGCCTTTCGGACAATTTTTCAAAAATACACTTATTATTGTGTTCAGCGTTATTATCGGAACTGTGCTGACGAGTACGATCGCAGCCTTTGGTTTCTCTCGTATTCAGTGGAAAGGCAGAGACACCATTTTTGCAATCCTCATGACCAGCATGATGCTGCCTGCTGCGGTTACGTTAATTCCGAGCTTTCTTGGATGGAAAACAATGGGCTTCTATGATACGTTCTATCCCCTTATCGTACCGGCGTTCTTTGGTGGAGGTATCTTTAATATCTTCCTGCTACGCCAATTCTACATGACGATTCCGCGTGACTTTGACGAGGCTGCTTTTGTGGACGGGGCTAATTATTTTCAAATTTACTGGCGTATTCTTATGCCGCTTAGCCGTTCGGCTGTGATCGTCGTTGCGCTATTTACCTTCTTAGGTTCATGGAATGACTTTATGGGGCCGCTTATCTATTTGAAGAGTGACAGCCGCTTTACGCTAGCACTTGGCTTGCAAATGTTTCAAGGCAGCTATACAGCGCAATGGGATTTGCTCATGGCGGCTTCAGCAACTGTCGTTATGCCCTGCGTGCTCGTATTTTTAATCGGCCAGCGTTATTTTCTGGAAGGCATTACGTTAACGGGATTGAAAGGATAACAATTAGCGATGAAAGGATGGTTAGACATGACATTAACGGAAACGAAGGCGATAAAAGGCTGGCAAAACGTGCCCTTTACGAAAGTTGAGATCGATGATGCTTTCTGGAGGCCGCGGCTGGAAGTTCTCAAAAATATTACGATGAAGGCATGTTTAGTCAAATGCGAGGAGACAGGCCGAATTGACAATTTTGCAATAGCAGGCGGACTGCTGGAAGGCAAATTTGAAGGGATGTATTATAACGACTCCGATGTGTATAAGGTGCTTGAAGGTGCCGCTTATGCACTTATGACGGATCGTGATCCAGTACTGGAAGCAGAGATCGATCGCATTATTGATCTCATAGCTGCGGCGCAGGAAGCGGATGGATATTTAAGTACTTATTACACGCTTGAAGCGCCTGATCTCAAATGGTCGGATATGGAAAAACACGAGATGTATAATGGCGGCCATCTGATTGAAGCAGCGGTTGCTTATTTCGAAGCGACAGGCAAGCGGAAGCTGCTGGATGTAGCATGCAAAATGGCTGATCATTATGATCGCGTATTTGGTCCTGGCAAGCGGCACTGGGTGGAGGGGCATGAGGAGATTGAGCTTGCGCTTGTGAAGCTTTACCGCACGACCAACGAGGATCGTTATTGGAAGCTGGCGCTTTGGCTGCTTGAAGAACGTGGTCATGGTCATGGTAAAGGTGCCATTTGGGACAAAGAGGAATGGGGCCCTGCGTACTGCCAGGATGATGTACCTGTTCGAGATATCGAGAAGGTAACAGGACATGCTGTACGAGCGATGTATTTGTACACCGCGATGGCTGATGTCGTGCATGCTTCCGGTGATCCGACGTATATTGATGCGCTGCACCGCGTTTGGTCGCATACGGTTGAAAGGAATATGTATGTGACAGGCGGCATCGGGCCGTCTCAGCATAATGAAGGCTTTACACATGATTACGATTTGCCGAATGATTCGGCTTATTGCGAGACCTGTGCGGCGATCGCTATGGTTTTTTGGAATCACCGGATGAACTTGTTGTTTGGCGATGCCAAATATGCCGATGTTGTAGAGCGGGAAATGTACAATGGCGCTTTAGCCGGAATCTCGTTGTCTGGCGACAAATTTTTCTACGTCAATCCGCTTGCATCAAATGGCGAGCATCACCGCGTGGATTGGTTTGGCACTTCTTGCTGCCCGACTAACCTAGTTAGATTTTTACCATCCATTGGACAATATGCTTATGCTGCTAAGGATGCTGGAGTAGTCGTCAATCAATACATGAACGGGGAAACTGCTTTGGAAATAAAAAGTGGGACAACCGTCAAACTTAAGCAGACAACCGCGTACCCTTGGGATGGAAAAATCGAAGTTGCGGTAAGCTTGGATCAAGCGGAAACGTTCGAGATCCGGCTTCGTGTTCCTGGCTGGTGCAGAGGATATAAGCTATCGCTTCTAGGGGAGCACCCGCAGCCATCGGAAGGAAAGATCGAAAATGGTTATCTCGTATTGAATCGCTGCTGGACACCGGGAGACTCCATTGTATTAGAGCTGGATATGCCGGTTGAAGTTATTCGGTCACGGCCGGAGGTGGAGGCTAACATTGGAAGAATAGCTCTGCAGCGCGGACCTGTGGTGTACTGCATGGAGCAGACTGATAATATGGAGTTATCCTACGATGAATTTTCTCTTGCAGCACATGACCCGCTATTCATTGAGCACCGAGCAGAATGGCTTGGCGGCGTGACTGTTCTGAAAGGAAAAGTGGCTGAAGGCAACGCTTGTTTATTTATTCCTTATTATGCATGGGATAACCGAGATGCGGGCTTCATGCAGGTATGGATTCGTGAAAAAGAAGATCGTCACTTATATCGTTATTAAGCAGAATGCTTTAAAATGAAATAGATAGATAAGCAAAAATCCGAGAGACAAGACGCTTTTTTATAAAGTGTCTATCTTTCGGTTTTTTGTTCAGGAAGCAGTTAAAGGGAGACATAATAAATGAATGTCGTAAACGCAACATTAGAAGATCTAAATGGATGGTTAGAGCTGGCTGCTGAGGTGGAGTACCTCTTTGGCCCAATGGTAGATGATCCAAACTTTGTTCTGGCACTAGAGAGAAATATACATCAAAATCGCGCGTTCTGCGTGCGGGAATATGATGGTTCGCCAGGGTGCAGCCTGTTAGGGGGACTATTGCTTTCTACATCTAACGCCCCAAGCTACAAAATCGGTTGGTTGTCTGTCTCCGCTAAAGCAAGAAATAAAGGCGTGGCATCGGCATTGCTGAATCATGTTCTAGCGCTTATAGATGTTCCTTCAGAAATAGCAGTCACAACATTTGGCGACGATATTCCAGACGGGATGCCTGCAAGGCGCCTTTATGAGAAATTTGGTTTCATTCCCTTGGAGGAATCGATTCCAAACGGTCCCGAAGGCGGTTCAAGGCAAAAGTTCCAATTGACGATTGCTCATCGGTAATGATGATTTCTTTAGTTGTCTAACCGTTATTACAAATCGTTGTGTACCGTTTTACCTGGATAAAACATAGCGCTCTCTATCTTCTCGTTTTCTTTTGCAGAGATGGAAGCAGCTATTAATTTAAATACTTTAGTTTTACTCCCCAAGGAAGATTCATATTTTTCCAAATGCGATTTGGACAACGGTTGTTTATAGTAGCCAGGCACATATTTGTCCAGCATGCTTTGCATAGCTTTTGCAGCCTCGTCTATTTCATTAACAAACTGTATTTTCCCAGAAACCATAACGCTCATATAAGAGGTGTCGGTATGAGCAGGTACGGGGTCAGTTAATGTTCCATATTCTTCGCTCACGGTAAAACAAGCTTCAGGATTTTGCTCGATATAGGAGATTTTCCGCCCTTCAGCAGCACCATGAAAATAAACCGTGTCGTTCAGCCAAGTGAAATTTAACGGAACAACGTAAGGGATTCCATCGGCAGATAGGCCAAGGAATCCTGTTTTTGCGTTTAACAAAAAGGTTTGAATCTTGCCCTGATCAGTACACTCTCTTTTCTGTAATCTTACAGGAAACATATTTAGGCACACCCTTTGTCTTTATGATAATGTAATAATAATGAACAATTGTCCCTGTGAAAAGGGGCAGATTCCGAATATTTCATGGGGTCAGGTGCTGCATATGATTGAGATTACTCCTTTACTCGATAAGCAGGGAAAACATCCTTTATACTCGCAGCTGTATACGTATATTAAGAATCAAATTGAATCTGGATCAATGGCTGAAGGTACTAAGCTTCCATCGATTCGTGAGTTGGCGCACTATTTAAAGATTAGCAAAAACACTGTAGAAGCTGCTTATCAGCAGCTGCTTGCAGAAGGGTATGTGGATAGTAAAAGTCGTAATGGAATAAGAGTGCTGCCGTTAGAGGATGTGAATACAAATCGAGATTCAGTTCAAGTAAGTTCCACTAAAGATGTTAATTGGAAAAGGTATCGGTATGATTTTAACTATGGTGATATTGAATGGCATCGCTTCCCGATGAAGATATGGAAAAAATGTTTGTCGGATGGTTTAAATGGTGACCCTTATCGAATATTGGGTTATGGACATCCACAAGGAGAAGAGGAGCTTAGGGAAGAAATTGCAAAATACGTATTTCAATCTCGCGGAGTATCGTGCAGCTCCAATCAAATTATCATTTGTTCAGGAACACAACATGCCGTAAGCATGTTATTGCAGTTTTTGTCTCTAGGGGGGCAAAACATAGCTATGGAAGAACCCGGCTATAATGGCGTTCGAACGATTTTTAAAAATCATGGCTGCGAAATTACGCCCATTTCGGTCGATTCTGATGGCTTGAACATAGAAGAGCTGCAAACAAGCAATGTCAACGCAGTGTATGTGACACCATCACATCAATTTCCATTAGGCATGGTGATGTCAGTACAGAAACGAATGAAGCTGCTTCAGTGGGCAAACCAAAACGACGCTGTCATTATCGAGGATGATTACGATAGTGAGTTCCGATATGTTGGCCAGCCGATTCCCTCTCTTAAAGCATTGGACTCAGGAGAACGTGTCGTTTATTTGGGGACATTTTCGAAATCGTTTTTGCCTGCGGCCCGATTAAGCTATATCGTCTTGCCAACAAACATGCTGGAAAAGCGGGATGAGATATTTTCCGTTTACAGTCAGCCTGCATCACCTATCATTCAGCAGGCCGTGTTTTTGTTTATGAATCGCGGACATTTTGCTGGGCATATACGCAAAATGAGAAGACTGTATCAAGCGAAGCATAAAGCTTTAGTTACTGCGATATCACTGTATATGTGTGATCGTGTAAGTATCATTGGGAGCAAATCAGGACTGCATTTGCTGCTTGATGTTAAGGACAGAGAAAGCGGCCAGCTGATCGAACGGGCAGCAGAAAATGGGGTAAAAGTGTATTCTCCGAATGTACATTGGATGGATAGTGAGCGCTGTCCGGCATCCTTTGTATGGCTTGGATTTGGCGGAATGAGTGAGGATGATATTGAAGAAGGCATTCGTCTGCTAAGCCATGCTTGGTTTGGCTCAGCATAGGAGATTTATTCTAATTGCATGTGCTATAATTTTACTAAAAATACAAGATTACACTAACAACCATTAGAATTAGAAAGGTGAGATTAGTAGAATGGCTCAGGTGAAAGTTTTTGGACTTAAGGATCAATTAAATCCGATAAAACAGCAATTATCAGAAGTTATTCATTCCTGTGTAGTGGATGTATTTAAAATGCCGCTCGATAAGAAGTTTCATCGTTTTTTCGCAATGGAGAAAGAAGATTTTTATTACGCTCCTGGACGAACCGAGGCGTATACGATTATCGAAATAAGCGTATTTGAAGGTCGTTCCATCGATTCCAAAAAACAGCTTATTCGTTCGCTCTTTGATCACATTCAAGCACAATTGCATATTTCTCCTGAAGATATCGAAATAACAATTTTTGAAACTCCAAAATATAACTGGGGCATTCGCGGCCTGCCAGGGGATGAACTGCAGCTCTCCTATAATGTTAATGTGTAGCGCGCGCAGATTAGATTCTTCTGAGGCTAGTATTGCACCGTGGCTGTCGGTCAACAATGCGGCCGAGGCAATAAAGTTTTATAAAGCGGCATTTAGTGCAGTCGAGCTTTATCGGTTAGAGGACGGAGACGGGAATATAGCTATTGCTGAGCTTTCCGTTAGAGGAGCGAATTTTTGGATTCAAGAAGAGGCTGCCGCTATACCCGCAATGGTAGGTCGTGGCTTCTTCCGGATGGTTATCACGGTCAACGACCCCGATGCCTTATTCGAATTGGCTATCGCTGCGGGAGCAATAGAAATTGCACCTATAAATGAAGAACATGGCTGGCGTATTGGTCGTGTAGCGGATCCGTTTGGCTATCATTGGGAGATCGGCAAACGACTGTTTGAATAGACAAATGATAATAGGTCGATGAATCCAAAGCAAAGGGGTCATCGGCTTTTTTTGTATAATGATCATACACTTAGCGAGGTGCGAGGATATGAATAATTTCACAAAGGAACGAGAGGGATAGATGCAACTAATATCTCCCAATTACGTCTTTAACATTGCATAAATTCAATTGGGGGGCATTAAAATGAAACGTTTATGCTCAGTTTTACTCCTATTTGCAGTTATCGCAAGTGGTTGCAGCAAGGGGACGAGTGCAGAGATAAACACGGTTGATCAGCATCAACCAACAAATGATATCGTTATAGAATCAAACAATATGCCTAAAGAAATGCCGAGTGATTTTGATTTCATGGTGCGTTACGGATACAGCGAAATAAACAAAAATGAAATTAATACTTTCTTAGATACGGCTACAAAGGATTTAGTGATGAACGGGACTGTATCTGCAAAAATTGCGTTTACGACAGAAGAGATGCGCAGCATTTATGAGAAAATGAGAGAAATAAATATAATGGGAACAAAAAACTTAAAGCCTGCTGCTATAGGGTGTGAACGGACTCCTTACGGGGAAGACAGCTGGGAAGTTAGTATAAACGGGGAATCCAAGACATTTACTTGGACCGAGAAATATTGCGAGTTAACAAAGGATGCGAAGCAGTTGCTGGAACTGCGACAGTTCATTCATCAAATCGTTGCAGGGAAGGAAGCCTATCAGAAACTGCCAGAAGCAGAAGGCGGATATGACTGAAGATTAGAGAGAATGAACTTGAATAAAGTAGGGAGACTCTCTTGTGTGCATTCGTGCAAAAAGATTTATTGTACAGAAGCTTGGATTTGAAAAAGAGAATTACAAACAAATCTTTATGAGAATGTACGTGTGGAACCATAATCATAAAAAGAAGGAAAAGATGCAAATTTTCAAGCTATTGGAGCCGAACAGAAATAAACTAGTCGTGTTAAATGATAATACGGATATAGATGGTATTCGGATGGGGGAAATAATACATTCAACTTTATAAAATAGCAGGATATGAGATATTCCGAACAAAATTAATCAATGCTCAATTAAGTTTGGTTTTCATGGAAAAAAGATAAATGGGACAAAAAGCATAGTTGTTTAATTGTAATGAATACGATCTTGACGAGTGAGCGAGATATCGTTATACTCATTAAGCGTAATGATTACTATTAATTAAATGTACTTTTTTATTTGTTATATAATCGTAATTATTACGTTTAATCGAAAGCTTAAATTAATTGGAGGTGCCAATGATGACTGTTAAAAAACTGCCTGTAACTGTATTGAGCGGATATTTGGGCGCTGGCAAGACGACGATTATGAATCATATCCTACATAATCGCGATGGCTTGAAAGTCGCTGTTATCGTAAATGATTTGAGTGAATTGAATATAGACGCTAGTCTTATTAAAGATGGGGGCGGCTTGTCACGGACAGAAGAAAAGCTTGTCGAAATGTCCAATGGCTGTATTTGCTGCACGCTTAGGGAAGATTTGCTTAAGGAAGTAGAGAGCTTAGCGAAAGAAAATCGCTTTGATTATATTCTGATTGAATCAACTGGTGTTGGTGAGCCTGTTCCCGTAGCTCAGACCTTCTCCTATATCGATGAAGAGCAAGGGATTGATTTAACACAATATTGCAGGCTGGATTGTATGGTAACGGTCGTTGATGCTTATCGCTTCTGGCATGATTACGCATCAGGTGAAACATTGCTTGATCGCAGTCAAGCCGTTGGCGAAGACGATACACGCGAGGTAGTTGATTTGTTGATTGATCAGATCGAGTTTTGCGATGTGCTTATTTTGAACAAATGTGATCTTGTTGATGATGAGGAATTGGCGGAACTAGAAGGGGTTCTCCGGACCATGCAGCCACGCGCCAAGTTTATTCGTACTTCCAAAGGCGAAGTTAATCCGAAAGAAATTTTAAATACGTCGTTGTTTAATTTTGACGAAGCTAGTCGTTCAGCAGGGTGGATTAAGGAATTGGAAGCTCCATCACATACACCTGAAACGGAAGAGTACGGTATATCCTCCTTCGTATACGAACGTGCGAAGCCATTTCATCCGCAGCGTCTTAAAGCTTGGATGGAGCGCTGGCCAGAGGAAGTCGTTCGAGCCAAAGGTATTGTATGGCTTGCGACTCGTAGCGCGTATGCACAAAGCTTGAGCCAAGCAGGGCCCTCCATACAGTTTGGACCGGCTGGTTTATGGGCTGCTGCATTGCCGGATGCGGAACGAGAAGAATTACTGCTCGAAGACCCAGAGCTCGCAAACGTATGGCACGAGGAATATGGTGATCGTGTTAATAAGTTTGTACTTATCGGCATCGCGATGAATCGTAAGCAGCTGACCGATTCGCTCGACCAATGCTTGCTGAGAGACGAGGAGCTGCCGCTTGACTGGAACGTGTTTCTTGATGAATTTCCGAATGCGATGAATGATCAGATGTACTGATATTTCGGCTGTCAGTGTTGTTTTTATATAAGAAGCAGCCTCAGGGAAACCTTTGAGGCTGCTTCTATTTTAATATCTTTAAAGCAGCTTGCAATTATGAATTGACAGCGCTTCGGAACATTGGTACCATATTTTCATAAACGCGTGTTTACGGAAAGAGGGACTAGGATTGAGCAAGGAAATTAATAGTACGGAAATTGCTAAGCTAGCAGGTGTTTCCAGAAGCACGGTCAGCCGTGTTATTAACAATTATGCGAATGTTCCTGAGAAGACGAAGCAAAAGGTATTGAAGGTCATTCAGCAATACAATTATTACCCTAATCTATCCGCGCAGGTGCTGGCAGGCAAACGCACGCGAACGATTGGTTTGTTTATGGCCGATTCCGGGCGAGTATCCGGCGACAGCATTTCAAGCTTGCTGCTTGCCCGGGTTATTGAAAACGCTTCTTCGCATGGCTATTATGTGCTGACTCATATCGTTCACGATATGAAAGATCAGAATGAGGCTCGTACGATTAAGGAGAGCTTCTATCAGCGCAGAATCGATGGAGGCGTGTTCATTGGAGCAGCTAATCATGAACCGCTTATTGAAGAACTTATAGCCGAAGGATTTATGGTGGCAATCGTAGATCAGCATTTGCCAGGACGGACCGAATCCAATCGTATTGTGTTCAACTTTGACAACGAAACGGGTGTAGGGCAAGCGATTGATTATTTAGTCAGCTTGGGCCATGAGCGAATTGGCATGATTAACGGAGATATGAATAGATACTCCGGACCATCCAAGTGGCGCGGCTTTCAAGCAGCAATGGCAAGGCATCAATTGCCGCTCGTGCAGCAGTGGATGCTGCCGGGAGATTTTAACGAATCAAGCGGCTACATGGTGATTAAGGAATTTATGAAATCCAAGATGGAGCTGCCGACAGCGATATTTGCGGCAAACGACAGCGTTGCATTCGGAGCTATTCGAGCATTGAAGGAATCCGGTATTCGTGTGCCGCAGGATGTATCGATCATAGGTTTTGATGACCATATATTGAGTGCACATTCCAGTCCGGCATTAACGACGATTCGGGTTGATTTTGCAGACATGATGGACAAATTAACGAAAACCTTGATCTCCAGCATTGAGAATGGTTCGGGCGACTATCAGCCGGTTGCGGCAAGCACGGAGCTTGTTGTCCGTGATTCCTGTCAAAGGGCAAGGGAAGATTCATAGTTAAGACCAAGACCTACGTAGTTAGAGGTCGTTATGATTTGCATAATGGCTTTTAATGTCAGGTTTGAACTGCACATTATTTTTTACTTTCAAATGAACGCGCGTTCACATGTTGTAGCTTTGTGAGAGGGGGAATGCGGATGTAGGTGAAGGAATTTCAATGAATTGGAGTATCCAGATATTGAATAGTGATTACACGGCTTTTACAGCACTTATAACGATAAAATCAACCTACAGGGGGAAACGGGCATGGATAAAAACTTGATTGGAACACGTACAGTAACTCAAATTGGATTATTAGTTCATGATATTGATACAACGTCGCAGGCGTATGCCGATTTTTTTGGAATTGAAAAGCCGAATTGGTTTTGGACAGACACGGTGGATAAAGCACAAACGGAATACAATGGTGAATCGTCAGTGGCTCGCGCCAAGCTTGCTTTTTTTGATATGGGTTCCTTGCAGCTTGAGCTTATCGAGCCGGATGAACATCCTAGTACGTGGAGAGAGCATCTCGACAAGCATGGTGAAGGCCCGCATCACATCGCGTTCGTCGTTGACGGCATGAAAGAAATTGTAGCATCCATGGAGAAAAACGGAATGGCATTGGTTCAAAAGGGAGAGTATACCGGCGGACGATACGCTTATATGGATACTTTTAAAAATTTGAAGATCATGCTGGAGCTGCTGGAAAACGATAAAAAGTAAATAATGCGATAACGAGTTTCCCAATATAGGTGATGAATGAACAGGAGGAATGAGCGGTATGAACATATTAATTACAGGCGCCAATCGAGGTCTTGGCTTAGCGATTGCTAGTGAAGCGTGCGAACGAGGGCATTATGTGTTAGCTGGGGTTCGCAGCCCGGGATCATCCGCAGAGGGCTTGCAAGAGCTGCTCACAAAATTTCCGGATCAAGTAACGATCCTGCCGCTTGATGTTGCGGATGAGAATTCGGTTCGCTACGCTTCCGAGCAAGCGGAAAACCGAGTACGCAGTCTGGATGCGGTTATAAACAGTGCAGCGATATTGCTGGGACGGGATCAGAAGCTGGAGCAGCTCGACTTGGAGCAAGTAGAGCAATCGTTCCAGACTAATCTTTTTGGGCCGATCGTCGTGCTCAAGCATTTTTTGCCTATGCTTCGTCAAGGAGAGCGGCAAAGCATCATTAATATTAGCTCGGAAGCAGGAAGCTTTACAGGCGCTTATGGCGGCGACTATTCGTATGCGCTGTCAAAGTCTGCTCTGAACATGTTCTCGGCACAGCTGCGGAATGAGCTTGCACCGCAAGGCATTGTTGTTCATGCACTTCATCCCGGCTGGATTAGAACAGATATGGGAGGCGAGCAAGCACCTGGAGATGCGACAGTATCTGCAGCTGGCATCTTGAACATCGTCGAGCGGAAAACGGAAGCAGATGCGCTTTTTATTGATCATAACGGCGCTCCTATGAATCTGTAAGGCAGAACAAAATAAAATTGGCGGTGGCTGATGAGCATACGCAGACGTACTTTGTATGTCATAGGCGGAATCATTACTCTTTTGTTAGTCGTGACGATATCATTTCGACTGTTATCAGGGTCAGAAGGCGGGAATACATTGAATAAGCAGCAGGAACAAGGAAATGCTCCAATAAACAATGCTGAATTGCCAATTGCAACGGAACCTGACTCGCAGCCAGAAATTAAGCAAGGAATGCAAGTGAAGGTGGATCAGGTTGGCTATGGAACAGCGCATGCGAAGTTTGCCATCGTGGAGGGTGAGTTGCCAAGCGAAGCGGAATTCTCGTTAGTAGACAGCAATGGCAACACGATGTTTACGGGCAGCTTATCTGAGCCGCTTGCGGATGCAGCATCACAAAAGACAATAAGAAGAGCGGATTTCTCCAGCTTCCAAACGGCTGGAGAATATAAGCTGCTAGTCGCTGGGGCGGGCAGTTCTTACCCTTTTGTCATTGGAGATGCTCCATATGATGATGCGCTCGCTGCGCTGCTCAGATCTTATACATTGCAGCGTTCGGGCGTAACGATCGACGATCCGATTACGAAGCTGAAGCAGACAGCAGGACATTTACAAGATGCGCAAGCAGAGATCTTCTTTGATGATGGAGTATCGCATAAAGGTGATCTCATTGATGTATCTGGCGGCTGGTACGACGCGGGTGATTATGGGAAATACATACCTCCAGCAGCTGTTACAGTTGCTCAGCTGCTGCTCGCTTATGACCTCAATCCAGAAGCATTTCCTGCGGGACAGCTTAAGCTTCCTGAAGGGTTAAAGACTGCGAATTCCTCGCTTCCTGATATTTTGGAAGAGGTGCGTTATGAGCTGGAATGGATGCTGCGCATGCAGCGTGCAGACGGTGCGGTTTATCATAAAGTGAGCGGTTCCGCTTGGACTGGATTTGTTACGCCAGATACGGATACACAAACTCGTTATGTATATGGTTTGTCGACGTATGGCACCGCTCAATTTGCGGGTGCAACAGCGCTGGCGTCTCGAATATATAAAACCTTCGACCAGAAATTTTCTAATCGTTTGTTAGCTGCGGCTGAGAAAGCACAGAGCTACTTGAGCGCAAACGAAGCCGCTGCTTTTCGGCAGGATCCGATGCAAGATAACGGCTCTGGCGGATATGGCAAGCAAACCGATGCAGAAGAGAGGATGTGGGCACTTGCTGAGCTGTTTCGCACTACGGGAAATAGCAGCTATAGCGACGTGCTTACTAGTCGGTTTGATTATTTGTTGAAGAGCTCTCCACAGGCGGTCAACTGGGCGAATGCCCAGCTGCTTGGTCAATGGGCGTACTATGGTGCGGAGAAAGCGGATGAGCAGTGGAAGGAGCTTATTCGTACAGCAGTAATTGATCGAGCGAAGGAGCTTGTTGCAAGATCCGAAGCAGACGGCTATTTCAACCTATTGAACGCAGAGGAATACACGTGGGCATCGGTGAAATCCGGAGCTGCTTATGGCTGTATCCTTCTGATTGCAAACCTAATGAAGCCTGAAGAAGCTAGCTTCAGAGCTACTGCGCTTGAGCAGCTGCATCATGTATTTGGCCGCAGTGCAACGGGGTTTAGTTATGTGACGGGAATAGGCAGTCAATACCCGCTGGAGCCTCATCACCGCATTAATGCAGCTACTGGAGTATTGATTCCAGGCTTGGTCGTTGGAGGTCCGAATCGTTACGGCGGAGATCCTGATTTGGATGCGGTCAAGGATAGTCTCGCACCTGCCATGGCTTATTTGGATGTAAGAGGTTCTTATTCGAGCAATGAATACGCGATTGATTATAATGCTCCTGTCATTTTATTGGCCTCTTTTTTCGCTAATGAGTAATTCAATAGGGGTATAAAAAAAGGAACTGCCTGCAAGGTCTTTATAGACCAAGCGAGGCAGTTCCTTTTGTATAGCTTATAGATATACGGCTTTGCCGGTTTTGGATGATTCATAAATTGCTTCAAGAATTTGAGAAACGACAAAAGCTTGCTCTGGTGTAACAACAGGCTCAGTGTCCTCTTCAATAGCTTTCAGCCACATTCTCATTTCGAGATCAGCATCGCTTTCTGTTTTGCCATCGTAGAAAGCAACTCCGCCTGCATTCAGATCAACCTTAGTTGCAAATAGACGGCTATGCTTCTCGCCATTAATGCGAAGGCCATCCTTCATGTCCGCGCCGCCTTCAGTACCAGACAACGTACATTTTGCTTCGTCAACTTCAAGTGTATTAAGTGCCCAGCTGGATTCAAGCACGATTGTAGCGCCGTTTTCCATAACGATCATACCAAATGCGGAATCCTCAACCGTGAACTTCGCAGGATCCCAAGGGCCCCATGCATTAGCAGCGTTCTCACGTTGCGAAAGCTTGTGGTAAGAAGTACCAAGCACTACTTTTGGCTTGTAGTTGTCAAGCATCCAAAGCGTCAAATCAAGTGCGTGAGTACCGATATCGATAAGCGGTCCGCCGCCTTGTTTTTCTTCGTCAAGGAATACGCCCCAAGTTGGAACTGCGCGGCGACGTACAGCATGCGCTTTCGCGTAGTAGATATCACCAAGCTCGCCAGCTTCACACAATTTTTTCAAGTGTTGGCTGTCTGGACGGAAACGGTTGTTGTAGCCAACAGTAAGTTTCTTGCCAGTACGGCGAGCAGCGTCAACCATACGTTGTGCATCGTGAGCTGTTTTGGCCATAGGTTTTTCAGTCATAACATGTTTGCCAGCTTCAAGCGCAGCAATGGCAATGTTCGCATGTGAATCGTTTGGCGTACATACATGAACAACTTCAATGGAAGAATCGTTCAACAGCTCCGTGTAATCCGTGTATACTTTCGCGTCTTCTGCACCGTATTGAGCGGCTGCGTCAATTGCACGTTGTTCAACGATATCGCAAAATGCAACGATTTCAACGTTTTTAAGTTTCTTCAAGCTTGGTAGATGTTTACCGTTTGCAATTCCGCCACAGCCAATAATAGCAAGTTTGTATACTTTAGACATGTTATAAAGCCTCCTAGTAGTATAATGAATTTTTTTATTGAGAAACGGTTTGACGAGCATTCCTGCGATATTCGGAAGGAGTGACGCCGAACTTCTTGCGAAATACAGCGTGTAAATAGTTGCCGCCGGCAAAACCGGATAACTTAGCTATTTTCTCCACCGAATGCGAACTCTCGAGCAGCTCACGGCATACGACAGCTAGCCTGATGTCTTCAAGAATACGGCTGAATGTATGTCCATGATGAAGCTCCTTGAATAATCGCTGAATTTGCCGTGAGCTTAAATTAAGCTTGTCCGCAACGTCCTCAAGCGTGATGAAGCCGTCATAGTTAGCGTAAATATACTCCAAGGCGAGTCGATAACGATAAGCCTTCATATCCCGCGTTGGAAAATGCTTCTGTTCACTTGCTGTTTCATAAGCGCGAACCGCTCGCATTAAAATCTGGATAACTGTCTGCTTAATGGTAGTATAGCTGCCGACAAAATTATCGTTGCAAGCTTGATACGCTTCAAGAAAGCGAGGCATCGCTTGATGAAGATCCATTGTTGGATACAATGGAAGCGCCTTGAGCTTCTCGATACAATTTCGCGCTTCAGCAGCTTCCCAGTCGTCATAGGAATGAACATCCTCGCCGTTATTCTGCTCGGTGCGATCAATGATATCGACATGCAGACAAAGCTCATCCATCGCTTCAAGCGGGTCTGCTTCTTGATAATGCATGATCTCAGGTCCGGTTAAATAAAGCATGCCAGGTTTTAATGCATACTCCTGGTCGCTAATAATGACCTTTCCTTTGCCCTGCGGTATGAAGTGAAATTCATATTCCGCGTGCTTATGAAATCCAATCATTCTGCCGGGAGGAAATTGCGTCAGATGGAAGCGCAGTACATGGATGTCGTAGGGTCCCCATCTGATGCACAGCTCCAGGCGTTCAAGCGCATCCTGGCGTTCATGCATGACCTCATACGGGAAGTTAGGCATGCCGATCACTCCTTGGAGTCGTTCAAATTATGTGTGTCGTATTACTCGCTCAGCTCATCGATGCGGATTGCACGGTGCTCATTAGCAGAACGGTTTGAAGCTTCCATCAGCTTTGTTAAGTCAATGGCAAGGCTTACATTTTCGTCAGCGGACGTGTTGTTCTCGATGTGCTGTACCCATTGGTCAAATGCACTTTCTCTGTTCGGCGGAATCACTTGTGCCGTCCATTGCTCAGATGATTGTGCTCCTGGTGTAGAAGTGCGAAGCAGCAGCTGGCTCTCAGGATTGCCATACAATAGCGTTCCTTCAGTTCCATGCACCTCAAGCGTAAATGGTGAATGATTGTTAACGAAGCCGGCTTCTACGATTCCGATTGCTCCAGATGGCGCGTTCAATATCGCAACTGCGTTATCTTCTACTTCTTTGCCAGTCACATAACCAAAGTGAGCAGAAACCTCTTTTGGCATTTCATTCAAGAAAAGTCTAGTCAAATACATAGGGTGACAGCCCAAATCGATTAACGCACCGCCGCCGCATTGCTCTAGGTTGTAGAAGTGTTCAGGCAGCCAGTTCGCTGTTGCTCCGTTATGTGAGAGACGAGCACGAACGAGTGTGATTTTTCCAAGTACGCCTTGTGACAAAATATCGCGAATCGCCAGTGTATAGCCGTCATTTAGACGAGGCAACGATACAGTTAATTTTACATTATTTTTAGCTACTTCATCTAGTATAACATTTACTTCTTTAAGAGTTGGGGCAATAACTTTCTCTGTGAAAATATGCTTGCCTGCTTTAGCCGCTGCTACGATAACCTCTTGGTGTCTGAAGGTTGGAGCGTCAACAATAACTGCGTCAATATCATCGCGACTCAACATTTCATTAAGATCGGAATGAAAAGTAACGCCAAGCTTCTCGGCAGCTGCTTGACCGCGTTCCGCGATTTCGTCCCATACAGCAACGATTTCCGTACCAGGGTGCTCCTGAGCTTGTTTCGTATAATCCCATGCGTGTACATGCCAATAACTGATTTTACCGATTCGAATCATAGGTTCATCTCTCCCTGGGCATCTATTAGCGAATTTGCATTGCATATATAAATTTATGACAACAGCTATAATTTAACATAGTTTTATGCTTATTTTTAGTGTAATTTAATGACCAAATTTGTATGAAATTACGACAAAAATTTGTTTCGCTTAAATTCTCTTACATATATTGCTTCCGATATTGACGCGGGGATATGCGGGTTATCTTTTTAAAGGTTTTACCGAAGTGGGAGAAGTTATCAAAGCCAACCGCAGCGGCAATATCGGTAATGCTCCTATCGGACTCGCGAAGCAGACGCTGCGCTTCTTTCATGCGCGTCAGAATGATGTAATCGGAGAAGGTAAAACCTGTCAGCTCCTTGAACATGCGGCTTAAATAATAAGGACTGATGAAAAAATGTTTTGCGACCTCGTCAAGCCGAAGCGTCTCCCCAAAGTGAGCATTAATGTAGCGGATAACCTCTGAAATTTTGGCATGCATGGGAGTAGCATGGTGCAGAGGCACTGGATCATGCTGCTGAATATGTCTAGCTGCAGTCAGCAGCAGCTCTGTTACGGCAAACGCAGGAAACAGCTCGAAGCCAGCAGGCTGCTGTCTGATCTCTGAGAGCGTTCTACTCATTAATTGTGCTGTCGCCAGCTGCTCTTGCATAGGCATACGAATAATATGGGATTGCTGTTCAAATGGCGTCAATAAGAAGCTGGCATGTGCTCCTGCCAATTTACTCAACATGGCATCATCAAAGTGTATGATAATTCGTTCATGAGCGGCATCGCCGGATTGCATCGTTTTGTGCAGCTCATGCTTCGAAATAAAGACGAGGTCGCCTTGCTCAACTGAATAGGAACGGTCACGTATAAAATAAATCCGCTGCCCTGACAGCATATAGTAAATTTCATAATAGTCGTGGTAGTGATTGTATTCCATCGTGTAGGGTGCTGTTCGCTTCGTATACTCAATGTATAGGTCGGATATAGAGCCAAAGCTGTAGATGTCGGGCTGGATGCTCATTAGGGATGTACTCCTTTTGATTTTATCGCAAAATAAGCGGTGTTTGATCGAAATAGAGCAGGATATGCAGAGAATTATATCACTATCATGCAGTAATATGAAGGTAATTGGAATCGAGGAGGAATAATGAGTATGGCAAAAAAACGGTATGTATTGGTAGGCAGCGGCGGCAGGGCAGAATTTTTCTACGGTGCGCTTGCAACCGATTTCAGAGAAACGTCGCAGCTGCTCGCTTTTTGTGATATTAACCAAACTCGGATGGACTATGCGAATCGCATATTAGTTGATAAATATAACCATGAGGCTGTAAAAACGTACAAATCAAATGAATTTGAACAAATGATTAAGCAGGAGAAGCCGGATGCGGTCATCGTTACGAGCATGGATCGGACGCATCATACGTACATTATTCGTGCGCTGGAGCTTGGCTGTGATGTTGTAACCGAGAAGCCCATGACGGTGGACGAGAAAAAATGCCAGCAAATTTTGGATGCGGTTGAACGGACGGGTCGCAATGTGCGTGTGACGTTCAACTATCGGTATGCGCCGCATCATACGAAGGCTAGAGAGCTGATTGCTAATGGTACAATCGGCAAAGTAACCTCCGTTCACTTTGAGTGGCTGCTGAATACGCAGCATGGCGCAGATTATTTCCGCAGATGGCATCGCAACAAGCAGAACAGCGGCGGTTTGCTGGTGCACAAATCGACGCATCACTTTGATCTCGTGAACTTCTGGATTGGCTCGCAGCCGGAATCGGTATTTGCCTTTGGTGATCTCTTGTTCTATGGTCGCGAAAATGCAGAGCAGCGCGGGGAGACGCAATTTTATGAGCGCGCAACGGGTAATCCGCTGGCTGAGAATGATCCATTTGCGCTGCATTTGGACAAAAATGATCATTTGAAAGCGATGTATTTGGATGCGGAGCATGAGGACGGCTACCGCCGCGATCAAAGCGTGTTCGGTGACGGCATTAATATTGAAGATACGATGGGCGTGCTTGTCCGCTACAAAAACAATGCGATCTTAACCTACTCCTTAAACGCATATTTGCCATGGGAAGGCTATCGCATTGCATTTAATGGAACAAAGGGACGCATCGAGATGAATATCGTGGAACAATCGTATGTGAATTCCGGCGGCGAGAAATCCGATGAGGGCGCGCTGAAAGAGCAGTCGATTAAAGTATTTCCAATGTTTGCAGCTCCTTATGAGGTCGAGGTAGAGGAAGGCGTTGGCGGTCATGGCGGCGGCGATCCGGTATTGCTGAACGATCTATTTGGAACGCCTGTAGAGGACCCATTCCATAGGGCGGCGAATCATATTGATGGAGCAAGATCGATTCTAACGGGCATTGCAGCAAACCGTTCAATCCAGACGGGACTCGCAGTACAAATTGATGAGCTTGTGAAATTTCATAACTAGGTCGCGGAGGAGGAAGCTGGAATGAAGCCATTTATGGACGATCATTTTTTGTTGTCAAACGAAACGGCGATTAAGCTGTATCATGATTTTGCAAAGGACATGCCGATCATTGATTACCATTGCCATTTGAGTCCGCAGCAAATTTTTGAGAATAAAAGCTTTGAGAACATTACGGAGGCATGGCTGTACGGTGACCACTACAAGTGGCGGGCAATGCGTGCGAATGGAGTAGAGGAGCGTTTTGTAACAGGCGGCGAGGGAGTAACCGATTACGAGCGCTTTGAAGCATGGGCCAAAACAGTTCCACAAACGATCGGCAATCCGCTGTACCAATGGTCGCATTTGGAGCTTCGTCGTTATTTTGGCATTTATGAGCTTATTAATGAGAAAAATGCACCGTCCATATGGGAACAGGTTAACGCGAAGCTCGCGACAGGCCAATTTAAAGCGCGTGATTTGGTCAACATGTCCAAGGTCGAGGTCATCTGCACGACAGATGATCCTGTTGATTCGCTGGAGTATCATATCGCGATCAAAGCTTTAGATGATTTTAACGTACAGGTGCTGCCTTCCTTCAGGCCTGACAAAGCGCTGGAAATCAATCGTCCTACTTTTCTAGAATGGGTTGGCAAGCTTGAAGAGGCGGCTGCAACGACGATCGACAGCTATGATGCGCTGCTTGATGCGCTTGAGGCAAGAGTAAAGTTTTTCGCTGAGGCGGGCTGCAAAGTGTCTGACCATGCGCTGGACTACGTTGCGTATGCAGAGACAACGAAGGCTGATGCTGCCGCTATTTTTGCCAAAGCCTTGAACAAGGAAACGGTCTCCCTGGAAGAAGAGAAGCAATACAAAACGTTCACGCTGCTCTTCTTGGGACGTTTGTATGCCGAGCGCGGCTGGGCGATGCAGTTCCATATCAATGCGGCTAGAAACAACAGCTCACGCATGTTTGGCAAGCTCGGACCGGATACGGGTTTTGATTCGATCAATGATAGCGACGTAGCTTACCCGCTAACGAGGCTGCTTGATGCGCTGGATATGGACGACGCGCTTCCGAAAACAATCGTGTATTCGCTAAATGCCAAGGACAATGATGTACTGGGATCCATTATTGGAAGCTTCCAAGGGGGCGGGGTGCCTGGGAAAATTCAACTTGGCTCTGCATGGTGGTTCAACGATACAAAAAATGGTATGCTTGATCAAATGAATACGCTTGCCAATCAAGGACTGCTTAGCCGCTTTGTTGGCATGCTGACCGATTCTCGCAGCTTCCTCTCGTACACCAGACATGAATATTTCCGGCGTTTGCTCTGCAATTTGCTAGGTGAATGGGTCGAGAATGGCGAGGCGCCGGAAGATATGGAGCTGCTGGGTCAAATGGTTCAAAATATTTCTTATCGCAATGCGAAAGCTTACTTCGGCTTCTAGCATGCTTGAAACGTTCTACAATTCCGCTAGCTCAGCGGGGGCTGTGGGACGTTTTTTTGTATCCAAGCGATAAGCAGCCATCAAAAATTTGAGCATCTGCGGTCCGGCTATATTCGCGGCAATTCCGAATAGCTCGGAATGCACTGCTTTTCGGCATAGCAAATAAAATGCCGCGCCGCCGATGAGCTCAAAGGCAATGAACTCCTTCCATTTCCAGGCGGGAACAATGTATATTTCAAATTCTTCTTTTTTGGCAGCTCGTGTACGCAAAATGGGAGCCCTCCTGCTAATTAGGCGCATTACAACCGTAACTAGATTATGCGGAGCAGCTTATCC
This sequence comes from Paenibacillus sp. 2TAB26, assembly GCF_052115145.1. Taxonomy (NCBI): domain Bacteria; kingdom Bacillati; phylum Bacillota; class Bacilli; order Caryophanales; family Paenibacillaceae; genus Paenibacillus; species Paenibacillus sp. 2TAB26. Next base: position 187,595 of record NZ_JBFRGC010000009.1, on the reverse strand, counting down.
ATCATTCGCAATGATTTCAATAAGTATAATAGGAGTGATTGCATTGAAGAAAACAACCTTCGTAACCGGAGCAGATCGAGGAGTAGGCTTGGCCCTCGTGAAATGCTTGCTTGAGCTAGAATATGACGTTTTTGCTGGACAATATGCGGACCATGTACCGCAGCTTGATGAGTTAAAAGAAGCACATGCAGGTCGGCTGCAGGTGCTGCAGCTGGACATATCAAGTGATGAGAGTGTGGCGAGGGCGTTCGCGGCAACAGCTGCAAGGACGGATCAGCTGGACCTATTAATCAATAACGGAGCGATATTGGGAGATATTACAGCAACGGTGCTGGATCCGCTTCATTACGCGGAGATGCTTGATGTTTTTAATGTGAATACTCTAGGCAGCTTGCGGATGAGTCAGACCTTTATGCCGCTCCTGCTCAAGGGAGAATCAAAGTTTCTGCTCAATATTTCGTCGGAGGCGGGCAGCATAAGTGATTGCTACCGGGACAGCTGGTATGCGTATTGTATGTCAAAGGCAGCGCTGAACATGCAATCCAAGCTGATCCATAATGGCATTAAGCAGCTGGGAGGCCGTGTACTGGTTGTGCACCCAGGCTGGGTGCAGACGTATATGCAGGGCAAGTTAGATGCTGCAGCGTCACTTACGCCTGAGCAATCGGCGTCCTCTATTCTAAAGCTAGTTGAAGCCCGCATAAGCTTGGATGCTGCGTCAGCAGATTGTGAATACGTGGATTATGCAGGCAATGCGCTGAATTGGTAAAAGCTAGAGACGCGGATTCGATTGTGCAGCTGAGGCTAGTGCAAGAGCTCACTTCAATAAACCAGCCGATTCAGCATTCGCTGGATCAGCTGGCTCGTTACGAATGAGTCATTATTTAGCAGCAATCAGTTGACGGAAAGAGCGGCGCAGGATGAATATCATGAGATCGATATCCTTCTGCGTTACAATTAATGGAGGAACGAGGCGAATGGTAGATGAATTCAGTGCATTGATAAGCAGTCCCTCACGCATACAAATCGCAGCAAGCTCATCAGCGGTGTTCTCAGGTACGTCAAATGCGAGCAGAAGTCCTTTGCCGCGAATATTCGCAAGCGGAAATTCGTGAGAAAGATCACGAAGGCTGCCTTCTAGAAATTGGCCTTGCAGCTTAGCGTTGTTTGCCAAGTTTTGCTCCAGCAGTTCCTGAAGCACGGCATAACCTGCGGCCATGGCAAGCGGGGCTCCTGTATAGGTTCCGCCTTGATCTCCCGGCTCAAATAAGTCATATTTGCTTTTTGTCAGCATCGCCGCTAACGGAAAGCCAGCACCAATGCCTTTGCCTAAGGTGATGACATCAGGCATAATACCGTAATGCTCATAAGCGAACAGCTTGCCTGTTCTGCCCATCCCCGTCTGTATTTCATCAAATATTAACAGCATGCCGTACATATCGCATATTTTACGCAATCCGAACAAATACGCTTCATCTACGGAATGAACGCCGCCTTCCCCTTGCACGAGCTCGACCATAATTGCACAGGTGTTGTTCGTAACCGCAGCAAAGCAAGCATCAAGGTCATTAATAGGTACATGTTTAAAGCCCTCGACCTTAGGAGCGTATAGATCCTTCCACTTTGCTTTCCCAGTTGCAGACATCATAGCTAGCGAGCGTCCGTGGAAGCTGTTCGTTAACGTAATAATCTCATATGCTCCATTCAAATTAACAGAGCCATGTTTTCTTGCCAGCTTAATTGCACTTTCATTCGCCTCAGCACCGCTGCTTACAAAAAAAGCTTTATCCATACCGCTGACGCTGGTCAGCGTCTCGGCGAATTCAATCATTGGTTTATTATAGTAACCGGGGCTTGCATGAACAAGCGTTGAAGCTTGACGTGACAATGCCTCCTGCAATACAGCAGGGGAATGCCCCAAGCTTGCAACCGCCCAGCCGCCGACAAAATCCAAGTAACGATTTCCATCCGTATCCCACAAAAACATACCCTTGCCTTTTTCCATCACGACGCTGGGACGGTGCGCCGTAAAAAGAACCGATTTCTCCGCCGTTTCTAATAATGCCTTTGTTGCTGACTTTTCCATCTGAATCATTTACGAGCCTCCCGGTTATTCATTGTATTGCATAAATATACAACATTAAGAATAAAGATTCAACCACTTTGCTTGAATTTTCTTAAAGACAACAGAATGTAGGGAAGTGGACAACAAAAATGCAAACAAAGAGGAGAGATCACGATGTGGAATGGTGATTCTTATTTAACGAAGCTATATGACGAAGCCATTGCTCGGCATCAACAGCTTCGAACTCTGCAGCTCCGAAATGAACGCAGGCCGAAGCTGAAATCAGCGCTGCGAGAGTTGGTAGGCCAGTTCGAGCCTAATCCCGCACATATACCGAAGGTGCTTGAGCGTGTTCAATGCGATGGATATGTTCGCGAACGGGTGGAGCTGTCGGCTACGCCAGAGCTGACCTTTGCCGCGTATGTGCTTATTCCGAGTGATGTGCAGGGGCCGCAGCCGAGTGTGCTGGCACTGCATGGTCATGGTTATGGGAGCAGGCAAATTGTTGGTTTGCGGCAGGATGGATCACAAGATGATGAAGACCCGGGCAGCCATCAGCATTTTGCTATTCAGCTCGTGAAACGGGGCATGGTCGTGATCGCACCAGACGTCATCGGCTTCGGCGAGCGCAGGCTCCATGCCGATCTTGCGCTTAATCCAGATACGCCAAGCTCGTGCTACCGGCTGTCGACGCAGCTGATGATGCTTGGCAAGACATTGACCGGCCTGCGCGTATCAGAAGCGTTAAAAGCATTTCATTATTTGTCTACGCGTAAAGAGGTTGATGCTGATCGGATTGGCCTCATGGGTTTTTCTGGCGGAGGTTTAATTGGGTTTGTGACGGCCGTGCTGGAAGCGCGCATAAATGCAACGGTATTGACTGGCTTCGCGAGCACAGTCAAAGACAGCATCTTTGCCGTTCATCATTGCATTGATAATTACACGCCAAGTTTACTCGTTCACGCGGAGCTGCCGGAATTAATCGGATTAATTGCTCCGCGTCCGTTATTTCTTGAATCTGGAGAAAATGATCCAATTTTTCCGGTGGCAGGCTTTCGGAAGGCGGCAGCAGAGATTCAGGCCATTTATGAGGCGGATGGAGCTGGTGACAAGCTTCTAACGGACGTATTTCCGGGTAAGCATGAAATAAGCGGCCGACTGGCTTACGATTGGTTGAAGCAAACGTTATCGCCTTAAATTACGTCGTATATTGCTTGCGAAACTTCGTAGGCGGCAACCCGATTTGCTGCGTAAAGCAATTGGAGAAGTAGGGAACATTTTCAAATCCAACATATTGTGCGATTTCTGCGATCGGCCATTCTGTTTTGAGCAGCAGCAGCTTGGCTTGCTCAAGCCGATATTTGGACAAATAGTCGATAGGTGTCATGCCATACACCTGCTTCATGCAGCGGGTAATGTAGTTATAGTGAAAATTGAGAGCTTCAGCCATCGTTTTGCTTGAAATTTCAAATCGATAATTATTTTTTATATAAGCCTCCGCTTTCTCAGCTAGAGTGACAATGGGGCTTGTATAGCTGTCATTTTGCCGCAGGTCCATCATGCGCAGCAGCTCCTCGAATGTCTGCTGCTGCGTCCAGAATGCACTCGACTGACGCTCTCCTCCAGCTTTGTTCAGCGTACGCATTAAGCGAAACGCTTGCTCTGGATAGGGGAGCGTCCATGCTTTCTGCAGGTGAAGGGAGTAAGGCGAAGTTAAGAAACGATTGTAATGCTCTTCTTGGTTAATGCCTGAGTGATCGAGCTCCGTTTGCTGCCATTCCCCCACTGCTTGAAAATGAACCCAGTAAAAGCGTGTTTTTTCCTCGGAAGGCTTTACGGAATAGTGATAGCGGTCAGGCAGCAGAAGCAAGGTTTGCCCGTCTGTTAATTGCCATTTCCGCTCATCCTCGCCTATAAATAAGCAGCCATGTTCTACGATAAGAAGATCAAATACGCCTAGCTGCTTCCGGCTCGGATGCTGATCGCCACGTTCGTGATTCGTAACGCCGCTCTCTAAGTAATAAGGAAGCGGAGGGGCTGCAAAATAAATATGCTCCGATGCTGCTATCATAATCAATTACACTCCCTGCTTGTGTGAAATTTTATAAGTATTTAGTTATTTTCGTTTGTATTTAAGTTTTATTTTAACCCATAAAATAGAGATCAGCAGTATGAAGTTATTCATTTCGGAAGAGGGGTTTTAATAAATGGAGCAAATCGCAAGTAGGGACCATGCCAAACCCGTATCACTTAAGCAGATCAATATTCAAGATTCATTTTGGAATTATTATATTAATCTAGTTAGGGATGTTGTTGTACCCTATCAATGGGATGCTATAAATGATCAAGTAGAGGGAGCCGAACGAAGCGGAGCGGTTCGTAATTTTAAAATTGCGGCAGGTTTAGAAAAAGGGGATTTTTACGGCTTCGTATTTCAAGATACCGATGTAGCCAAATGGCTGGAGGCGGTCGCTTATTTGCTTGAGACAAAGCCAGATGCTGGCCTAGAGCAAATTGCTGACGAAATGATCGACATTATTGAAAAGGCGCAGCAGCCTGACGGTTATTTGAATACCTTCTATACGATTAAAGAGCCGGGCAAGAAGTGGACAAACTTGACGGAGTGCCATGAGCTTTATACCGCAGGCCATATGATCGAGGCTGGAGTAGCTTACTATAAAGCAACAGGCAAGAAGAAGCTGCTTGAAATTGTATGCCGCATCGCAGATGATATTGCTGTCGTGTTTGGTGATGGACCAGGTCAAATCGCAGGATATGACGGTCATCAAGAGATTGAGCTAGCACTTGTTAAATTATATGAGACAACGGGTGAACGCAAATATTTGGAGCTGAGCAGCTACTTTATTGACAAGCGCGGCCAGCAGCCCAGCTTCTTCGAAGCAGAGGCTGACCGCAGGGGCAGAACTTCGCATTGGAGCAATAATAAAATTCATATCGAAGCGGATTATTTCCAAGCGCATTTGCCTGTTCGTGAGCAAGAAGCGGCGGTTGGCCATGCGGTGCGTGTCGTTTATATGCTTGCGGGTATGGCGGATATTGCACGCGAAACGGGCGACGAGTCTTTGCTTGCGGCATGCCGCAGATTGTGGGACAATATAGCCTCCAAGCAGATGTACATTACTGGCGGTATTGGATCAATGGCGCAGGGCGAAGCTTTTTCATTCGATTACGATCTGCCAAATGATACGGTATATTCAGAAACTTGTGCATCGATCGGCCTCATTTTCTTCGCTCATCGTATGCTTCAGCTCGAGCCTAACAGCCGCTATGCGGATGTTATGGAACGTGCTTTGTACAATACCGTTATTGCAGGCATGTCGCGCGACGGCAGACATTTCTTCTACGTGAATCCGCTGGAGGTAACGCCGGATGTATGTGAAGGAAGAAACAAAAACTTTAATCATGTGAAGCCTGTACGCCAAGAGTGGTTCGGCTGTGCATGCTGTCCGCCTAATATTGCTCGCTTGCTTGCCTCGCTTGGCGAATATTTGTATTCCACAAAAGGTAATACCATTTATTCGCATTTGTATATCGGCGGAGAAATGGAGCTTTCATTAGGAGATACAAAAATCAAGCTTCATCAGCAATCCAATATGCCTTGGGCAGGTTCAGCACGTTTTGAGGTGACACTCGGCGAGCCGGCAGTATTCACTTTGGCGCTGCGTATACCAGACTGGTCTTCCAATGCAGCGGTACTCATAAACGGAGAAGCCTTTTCCCTTGCGAATCAAATCGTGGACGGCTATGCGCGAATTGACCGGGAGTGGACGTCCGGCGACGTTGTGGAGCTTGCATTCGATATGCCTATATTACGAGTAAGAAGCCATCCGCTAGTGAAGCAAAATGCTGGAAAGGTAGCGCTGCAGCGCGGACCGCTCGTCTATTGCCTAGAGGAAGCGGACAACGGAAAGCAGCTTCAGCAGCTGCTTCTGCCGCAGGATGCCAAGCTGGAGGAAACGTTTGAACAACATCTGATTGGCGGCATCCAAGTCATTAAGGCGCAGGCGCTGAAGCTTCAATTCGAGGATTGGGGCACTCAGCTTTACCGCACCAACGCAGACGCAGCTCTTGAGCAGACGGATGTTACGTTTATTCCCTATTACGCATGGGCGAATCGCGGCAAAGGCGAGATGGCGGTATGGGTGAAGGAACGACTATAGGCCGTTTGCATTCCAGCTTTTTTGAACTGAGATGATCAAAATAATTTGGCGATTGCTTACCGAGATTAATTCGGAAGTAATCGCCTTTTTTGTGTTGCAAAATATATAGTTTATAGGGTTGACACTATACTTTTTACATTGTGCAGTTTATTTTTTGAAATTACAATTTAATTAAACATGAATACGATTTATTTCATGCTATTATTGGCGTTATAACACTAATGAAATAAACGACATGTCATACTATACCTACAGGGGAGGGCATAAAAAATGATCCGAATACACAATGTGATTGAACAGTTAAAGGCTCCCATTGATCATATAGAAGGCAGTGTTGATACGTTAAAGTTTGGAAACGCTCAGACGGAGGTTAAAGGTATTGTCGTTGCCTTTATGGCAACACAACAAGTGCTGGAGAGATCGGTCGAATTAGGGGCTAATCTCATCATTACGCATGAGGGTACTTTTTTCAGTCACCATGATGCAAAGGAATCTACTTATGTGAATGATCCTATTTATAAGGCTAAAAGCCGATTTATTGAAGAATCAGGATTGGCGATTTATCGCTTTCACGATTATTGGCATCGTTACGAGCCAGACGGCATTATGGAGGGGCTTATTCACGCCTTGGATTGGAATGATTATGTGACGGAGCATTTGCCTGCCGCATCAATCGTTGCCGTTCAACCGATGAAGCTCGAGCAAGTGATCGAGCATATCAAAAAAAAGCTGGGAATCCGTTATGTACGTACAGTAGGGGATTTATCCACAAGTTGCAGCCGGATTGGATTATTGGCCGGCTACAGAGGTGGAGGGGACAACGCGATTCCTTTATTTGCAAACTATAAGCTGGACTTGATCATATACGGCGAAGGCCCGGAGTGGGAGACGCCAGAGTATGTAAGGGATGCCGTCCACCTGGGCAGGCACCAAGCACTAGTTGTTCTAGGACATTCCGAAAGCGAGCAGCCAGGTATGAAACTGCTGGCTGATCGGCTTCGCCATAAATATTCCACTATTCCTGTTCATTTCTTGCCTGTAGATCCCGTTTTCAAAGTGGTCTAACCCCCAATAAGAGGAGGAATTTGATGCATTTACATCGTGCAATTCTGGTAGATGATGAACCATTTACCCGCAAAGGCTTAATGAAGCTGATCGATTGGGAAACCTGCGGCTTTCAAATCGTAGGGGAGGCTGACAATGGCGAGGATGCGCTTGAGCTGATCAAGCGTGTGCAGCCTGAGCTTGTCATAACGGATATTCGTATGCCGGTTATAGATGGGCTTGAGTTGATTCGTTTAGTCACGATGGAAAATATAGCTGCGCCCTACTTTATTATTATAAGCGGCTACAATGATTTTAATTATGCGCAGCAAGCGATGCGTTATGGCGTACATGACTTTGTTGTTAAACCAATTGATGAGATTGAATTCGCCAATACCTTAACCAAATTAAATGACAAACTTAAGCTCAAACAAATGGAGCAAGTTAGAAACAATCGGCTCATGGGCGGCGAAATGATTCAATCACTTATTCTCGGAGAAGCAAGCGAAACAACCATAATAGAATGGGAACAGCGCCTCAATTTGAAGGAAGAAGATCGTATATTTTATTTGTTTGCTGAACTGAATGATAACTATAATTGGTTTCCTTATGAAGAGAAGGTTTCCTACGCGCGATTCAAAGAACTTGTAGAGCAAGTGCTTGTTCGTATTACTTCAGCAGAACAGCCAATTTGCTTCAATGAGCATCGCAATCGTATCGGCATTCTACTGCCGGGCTACTTGCTGGCTCATTGGGGTGGGGATATTGAACGATTTTTAATCGCCTTTAGAGATGCGCTTGATGCGCATTTGGGAAAAGGCGTGTTTCTTTATTCTGGTTCTGTTGTACAGGGGCTGTTAGATATTCGTGAATCGTACAAGACCGCCAAGGAAGCCATTTTATATAAATATGTATATGAGGATAGTCGTATCGTTATCTATGATCAAATCCAATCGGAGAAGCTGAACTATATCGGGTTAGATCCAGCTGATTTTAATCAATTTATGGAGCAAATGGAGGAGCTGCAGCTTGATGCTGCGATAGTATTCGTCGATAAATGGTTTCATGATTTCCGGGAGAAACGGTATGCCCCAGAGGCTGTGAAGATGAACATTCAGCTGTGCTTGATGGGAATATTGAAAACCATTCGGAATATGGAGGGTGACGAACAATCCTTGCAGACGCTCGGGCCGCTGCTGAGCTGGCATGATTCTCATTTATCGCTTGGTGAACTAAAAAAACTATTTATTGCATTTATCGAAGAAAGTCAACAAAGTATTGCAGTGCTTAGGAAGGAACAGTTGAAGAGCGATATTCAAAAAATTAAAAGTTATATTGAAGTCAATTATTCGCAAAACATCAGTTTAAAGAGTATTGCTGCACTATTTTATGTCAATCCCGTCTACTTAGGCCAATTGTTTAAGAAGACATATCGTGTATATTTTAATGAATTTTTACTTCAGCTTCGAGTGAACGAGGCCAAAAAGCTGCTGAGACAATCGCGTACCATGCGCATATATGAGATTGCAGAGAAAGTCGGCTTCAGCAATGCAGATTATTTTGTCACGCAATTTGAGAAAATTGAGCATATGACACCTACTGAATATCGAAATAAGCTCTTGTAGGCCTTCGTGCTTAAAGCATCCGTTATTTGAAGAAAAGGAGAATATCCGTGAAGCTGAGCCTAAGTCTCAATAATGTTCGTCTACGAAATAAGCTGCTCATTCTTTATATTTTTTCGGTGTTTCTTCCCATCGTATTAACCAACGTTATTTTTTATAATGTGACGACGGAAAATGTGAGAAACCAGCGGATGAAGGATATTTCACGAGCAGTAGAACAAATTAACAACGAATTCCGGTCCGAAGTCGAGGACGCGGTTACGATTTCTTCTGTATTTTATACGGATTATAATTTAAATGAAATTTTAGAGAGGGATTATCAAGAGCCGGCAGCTTATGTTGAAGCTTATGATACTTATTTCCGAAGAATTTTGAATAGCTACACGCCTGTTTATGCCTCTATTCAGAACATCAAAATTTTTGTGGAAAATCCGACAATGCTGCATTCAGGCGGCGTTGGTTATTTATCGGACGAAATTAAACAGTCTGACTGGTACAAATTGCTCAAAGAAAGAGACAATTCTTACCCTATTTTCATTCGAACGCAGCAAGAGGATATCTATCTGAAAAACGATAATTCTACCAGTAGGAATACATTTAGTATTATCAGTAAGATGGATTATTTTGAATCGAAAAATAAATGGCAAAAGTTTTTGAAAATTGATTTGAAAACGAGCACGATTGATCAAATATTTCGAAACCAAAACCTGCAAGGCAACATTTATTTGATTGATGATAAAGGTAAGGTTGAATATACGACTGACCCCGAGGTAGACTGGAGCAAAAAATCGCTTGCGTTTGATGAATTAGTTTTCCCTAAGGATTCAATTGAGTTTCCTTCCACTAATTCCTATGTGAGTTATTTGGAAAATTGGCGTATTGTCGGTACGATCTCGGAGGAAGAGGTGCTTAAGGATGTTAGACAGTCCAGAGAATTTGTTTTTGTGCTGGCCTGTTTAAATATTTTCATCCCAACGCTGATTATATTATGGATTTCACGTTCACTGCACGAGCGGTTGGTTCGCATTTTGCAGCATATGAAAAAAGTGAAAAACCAGAACTTCGATACGATTAAGCAGGGTGAATCCTTGGATGAAATCGGACAATTAACGAGTGAATTCAATCGAATGACGATACAAGTTAAAAGCTTGATTGATGATGTTTATATTGCGGATATTCAGACAAAAACATTGGAGCTTGAGCGGAGGAAAGCGCAGTTGAATGCGTTGCAAAGCCAGATCAATCCTCATTTTCTGTTTAACGCGCTGGAAACGATTCGAATGCGAAGCCTCATCAAGGATGAGATGGAGACGGCTAAGATCATACACAATATGGCGAAAATATTTAGAACCTCGCTCACTTGGGGCAAGGACCGCGTTATGGTTAGTGAAGAAATTGAATTTATTTTGTGTTTCCTCGAAATTCAGAAATACCGCTTTGAAGATCGGATGAATTATCACATTCACGTAGATCCTTCTGCTAAAGAGTGTAAGGTGCCGAAAATGATGTTTTTGCCGTTTGTAGAAAATGCAAGCATCCATGGCATTGAGCCGTTAAGGCAAGGGGGGAGCATTCAAGTACAAGTTGAGCGTGATGCTGACACGTTAATCTTCTCGATTAGAGATAATGGAATCGGCATGAATGATCAAAAAGTCAAACAGTTTTATGGCTATTTGGAAAGCGACGAAGAGCTAGGCGAGAGAATAGGCGTTCAAAACGTTATTTATCGCTTAAAGCTGATTTATGGCGACCGTTTTCAACTATTAATTAAAAGTGAACCTGGGGAAGGCACCTTTATAAGGGTTGCTGTTCCAGTTGAGATATAGGGCTGCTCGTTAAATCGATTATCCTATATGTTTTTTTAAGTTTGAACTATAGTTTATTGGGTAAACAAAGTATTTTAGATTACTTATAATGAAAGTGCTTACAAAAAAAGTTGCACTCGAAAGGGGCTGGGGAAAGTGAAAAAGAAAATATTATTGACTTGTATGACTGCCTTTATGATCTTTACTGCTGCATGCTCGAACAGCGGCAATGGCGGAGAAGCAAAGCCAACAAACAGCACAAACACTCCTGCAAATACTGCAAGTGAAGGGAAAGAAACAGATAAGCCGGTTGAAAAAGTTACTTTTTCTTATTTCAATGGTGTTGCAGCAGCTAAGGACATTAACAGCAACGAGACGACGATTGGTAAAATTTTGGAGGATCAAACGGGTGTTAACTTTAAAATCGAGCATTTGGTTGGCGATTTGAACACAAAGGTTGGCACGATGATCGCATCAAACGCTTATCCAGATGTTATGATTCCGGATGCTGCAATTGACAAGATTTTAGATGCAGGTGCGTTTATTGCACTGGACGATCTTATTGAGCAATACGGCCCTAATATTAAACGGGTATATGGCAAGTATTTTAATCAAATGAGAGCCGCGGACGGCAAAATTTACTTCCTGCCATTCTCTAATACAGTTGGCGAGTATATTCCGGATCCGAACATTAACCAAGGTGCATTCTGGGTACAACGCAGGGTATTAAAAGAAGCAGGTTATCCGAAAGTAACAACGCTTGATGGTTACATGGATCTCATTAAAAATTTCGTAGAGAAGCACAAGGATGAGGATTTGACTGGTTATGTTTCACTGACACATGACTGGAGATTTTTCGCAACTTCCAACCCTCCAAACCATTTGGCAGGTTACCCGAATGACGGCAACGTCATCGTGGATATGAACACCTTCGAAGCAAAAACATACGCTGCGGATGAAAATACGAAGCGCTGGCTTCAAAAGCTAAATGAGATCAATGCTGAAGGCTTGTTCGATAAAGCTTCCTTCGTAGATAATTTTGATCAATATTTAGCTAAATTGACTTCGCATAAAGTGGTTGGCTTCTTCGATTACGGCTGGCAGTTTGCTAATGCGCAAAATGCGCTCAAAGACGCCGCTAAACAAGATCCAACACAGGATGATTTCGTATACTTCCCGCTGCCAGTTACTTTTGACGGCCAAAAGGATCAATACCTGGATCCTCCAGGCTTTGTTAAAAACCGCGGTATGGGTATTACCGTGAGTGCGAAGGACCCAGCGCGCATTGTTCAATACTTGGATAATCTTCTAACAGACGAGAACCAAATTCTTCAGAAATGGGGAATTAAAGGGGAAACGTACGAAGTAAATGAAAATGGAAGAATGTACCGTACAGCGGAACAAATCGCCAAAATCGATGAAGCTTTCAACGAAAAATTTGGATTTAAATATTATTCTTGGAACTGGCCGCTTTACAACAATGGCTCGTCTCTGCCGGATGGCAACTCCGTATCACCAGGAATGCAAGCAGAAGTATTCCAAATGAGCCTAACTAATGAAGACAAGACTATTCTAGAAAAATATGGCGTGAAAACGTATTCCGAACTGTTTGCAGCACCGGACGATCGTCCATGGTACCCTGCTTGGGGCATTCCGAAGGAGCAAGGCTCCACGCAGCAAATTTGGGAAACGAAAAAAGATGAGCTTACGAAAAAATACTTCCCTAAGCTTGTCCTTGCGAAACCAGCTGACTTTGAGAAGGTATGGACAGAATATACAGATGCATTCGGCAAGCTGGATACAGCTGCCTACGAGAAATGGACGACAGATGAAGTGAAGAAATTGATTGAAGCATCCAAGCAATAAAATAGAAGGATCGGTGAAAGGCCGGCTTGCGGATGCAAAATGCCGGCCTTTCTTCAAATATAAGAATTTATAAGTTTGTTAACTTATAAAAGACTTATATTTCTCTGTCAAAGCTGCTTCGGCGTCCAGAGGTCGCCGAAGACGCTTTTGCTTGCTATCCAGCATCATTCAGTCCGGAAGGAGAGATTCAAGATGGAACATAAGCCCGATATGTCATCGTCAAACCTGGTGCTGCCTAAGAAGCCGTCGGGACTGAAGAATTTTGCGAAAAAGCTCATTGAGCAGCGCGTGCTTGTTCTTATGTCTGTACCGTTTCTAGCGTGGTTGTTTATTTTTAAATATATGCCTCTATGGGGGTGGACGATCGCCTTTCAAGCCTATAAGCCAGCGAAAAGCTTTAGTGAGCAGAAATGGGTTGGATTTGATCATTTTAAATTTTTATTCGAGGACGAAAGGTTTCTTCGCGTCTTAAGGAATACAGTAGCGATGAGCGGAATCAATCTGGTTCTCGGCTTCGTTACGGCAATCACACTCGCTTTGTTGTTAAATGAGGTCAGGAAGGTTGCTTTTAAACGTATTGTTCAAACGGTCAGCTATTTGCCCCATTTTATTTCATGGGTAGTTGCGGCAAGCATTATTCAAACAACGTTATCTCCAGATGGCATTATTAATCAAATGCTGCTTTGGATCGGATGGGTGGAAAAAGGCGAGGAAATATTGTTTCTCGGTATACCTGAACAATTCTGGACCATTTTTGGAGCAAGCTCTGTATGGAAAGATGTAGGCTGGAATACAATCGTCTACCTAGCGGCAATGACGATGATTGACCCTGCGCAATATGAAGCAGCAGAGATGGATGGAGCAGGCCGAATTAAACGGATGTGGTATGTAACGCTTCCGGGTATCAAACCGGTTATTATCGTATTGCTCATTATGAATATCGGGTATTTGCTGGAATCGGGCTTCGAGCCGCAGTATTTGCTGGGTAACGGCATGAACGTCGATTTTTCCGAAAACCTTGACATATTTGTTCTTAAATACGGGATTGCGCAAGGCAACTACTCGCTATCGATTGCAGCGGGCATGTTTAAAACCATTATCAGCTTTATTTTATTGTTCGCAGCGAACAATCTTGCAAAACGTATGGGCGAGTCCAGACTGTTTTAGAGGGAGGGGTACAACATGAGTCATTCGGCATCGGAAGCTGTGTCAAACAAACCAAGCCGCATCCGCTCATCACGCGGCGATCTCATATTTGATATTTGCAATTATATATTTCTTACCTTACTGATGGTTGTTACATTATATCCTTTCTTGAATACGGCCGCCGTATCACTTAACAATGCGACGGATTCGATTAAGGGCGGCATTTATTTGCTGCCAAGGATATGGACGCTGGACAATTATGCCTATGTGCTAAAAGAAGCAACGATATTCCATGCAACGCTGATTTCAATCCTTCGAACGGTGATTGGAACGATTGCTACCGTTTTTTGCTCAGCGATGGTCGCTTACACGATTACTAGGCAAGAATACGTTCTTAGGAAATTCGTAACGATTGCGTTCATCTTGACAATGTATTTTAATGGCGGTCTTATTCCCAACTTTTTGTTAATCCGTGATTTAGGCTTGATCAACAATTTTTGGGTCTATATTTTCCCAGGCTTAATCGGCGTATTTAACTTAATCATTATTCGTTCCTTTATTGAAGGGCTGCCAGAGAGTATTTTGGAATCAGCAAGAATAGATGGTGCAGGCGACTTCAAAATGTTCTACAGCATCGTTCTGCCGCTTTGCGTACCTGTACTTGCAACGGTTGCTTTATTCTCAGCCGTGTATCAGTGGAATCAATGGTTTGACGTGTTCTTGTACAATTCCTCGAATATCGATCTCAGTACGCTGCAGTATGAGCTTCAAAAAATTCTTCAGAACTCCAATGCATCTTTGACGGCGAAGACGGCTGCTGATGCATTCTCGGGCGCGGCCAATTCTGGAGGGAATTCGGTGACACCGCTTGCGGTTCGGGCAACGATGACGATTGTGGCTTCCTTGCCAATCATTATGGTATATCCGTTTCTACAGAAGTACTTTGTAAAAGGTATGACCGTAGGCGGCGTGAAAGGTTAATAGACAGGGGGAAATACGATGAGCAGCAACTCAGCCAATTCTATTCCTAAGTTATACGAAGCATTTAAAGATTCATTTGATATAGGCGCAGCGGTTAATCCGCGTACCATTGTTCAGGCTCGCGATCTCATTGCCACCCATTTTAACAGCTTGACTGCTGAGAATGAAATGAAATTTGTTAGCTTGCACCCTTCCGAAGATACTTATACGTTCGAAGACGCAGACAAAATCGTCGCATTTGCAAGAGAGCATGGGAAAAAAATGAGAGGGCATACACTGGTCTGGCATAATCAGACATCCGATTGGCTGTTTGAAGAAGCGGATGGCAGCCCGGTTAGCCGCGAGAAGCTTTTGGATCGATTGAAATCGCATATTCATACCGTTGTTGGCCGTTATAAAGATGATATTTATGCTTGGGACGTCGTAAATGAAGTCATTTCTGACGAAGGCGCAGCTATGCTGCGTCCAACCAAATGGCTGGATATCGCCGGTGTGGACTATATAGCCAAAGCGTTTGAATTCACACATGAAGCAGATCCTAAAGCTCAGCTTTTCTACAATGATTATAATGAGTCGAACCCTCTGAAACGCGATAAAATCTATCAATTGGTTAAATCGCTGCTAGAGCAGGATGTCCCGATTCATGGCGTTGGCCTTCAAGCGCATTGGAGCTTGTATCATCCTCATTTAGATGAAATACGGGCTGCGATCGAGAAGTACGCTTCACTTGGCCTACGACTGCAATTAACAGAGCTTGATATATCGATGTTCCGCCATGATGATGTACGAACCGACTTAGCAAAGCCTACTGAAGAAATGCTGGAGCTGCAGGAGAAACGATATGAGGCTGTCTTTCATTTGCTGACGGAATATCGCAATCATATTGATGCGGTTACGTTCTGGGGAGCGGCGGATGATTATACGTGGCTCAGTGATTTTCCTGTACGTGGACGGAAAAATTGGCCAATGCTATTTGATGAGAACCATGAGCCAAAAGGTTCGTTCTGGCGCGTCATGAAGCAGCACTCATCTCTCTGAGCCAGCTTACAAGGAGGCACGTTAATAAATGGACAGTCACACGTACAAGGCTTGGCTGAATCCTCAGCGGATAGAGGATTTGCATTTGAAAAAGGAGTATTCGGATCTTTTTGGTCAGATCGTCTTTAGTGGCGTGGCGACCGGCGTTTTGGAAACGGCAATCAAAGAGCTGCAGCATGGTATTCATGCCTTAATCGGCATAATCCCGGCAGTAAAGGAGCGGGCTGAGCCTGCGACGGCTGGCTTTCTTCATATTATGGTGGACTCCGTATTGATGGATTCTGATAGATGGGAGCCGTCCAAAGCGGGATATATAATTCGGTACAGCTCTCAGCAAGGCCATGGCAATTTATCTCTTGTCGGCGGATCAGATACAGCCGTATTATATGGTGTGTTTCATTTGCTGCGTCTATTAGGCGCCGGTAAGCCAGTGAAAGAACTGAATGCCGAGCAATCTCCAGCCATGTCGCTTCGAATGATTAATCAGTGGGATAATGCTGACGGTTCGGTAGAGCGAGGGTATGCGGGACAGTCTATATTTTATCAAAACGGAGAAATAACGAGTGATTTTAATCGAATAAACGATTATGCGAGAATGCTCGCATCCGTTGGCCTCAATGCGATTTCTATCAATAATGTGAATGTTCATGAGATTGAAACGATGTTCATCACAGAGGAAAAGCTTCCTGTTGTTGCGGTTATTGCAGACATTTTCCGCAGGTACGGAATTACGCTGTTTCTGAGCGTTAACTTTGCTGCCCCTCTGCAAACCGGAGGTCTGGCCACTGCAGATCCGCTGGATGCTGGTGTGCAGCAGTGGTGGAAGGAAACGGCTGAACGGATCTACGCGTTTATTCCTGACTTCGGTGGTTTCGTCGTGAAGGCAGATTCTGAGCATCGGCCGGGGCCATTTGCTTATGGACGTGACCATGCAGATGGAGCGAATATGCTGGCTGAAGCACTGGAAGCTCACGATGGCATCGTCATTTGGCGCTGCTTCGTTTATGACTGCATGCAGGATTGGCGTGATCGGAAGATCGATCGAGCACGTGCTGCATTTGACCATTTTAAACCGCTCGATGGTCGTTTTCGGAGTAATGTCATTCTACAAATTAAGAATGGACCGATGGACTTTCAGGTTCGCGAGCCCGTATCCCCATTGTTTGGCGCGATGAAGAAAACGAACCAGATGATGGAGTTCCAGATCACTCAAGAATATACCGGCCAACAGAAGCATCTTTGCTATCTCGTCCCGCAGTGGAAGCAGGTAATGGATTTCGATACCTATGCGGAAGGTGCATCGACTGAAGTTAAGCGAGTGGTGGATGGCACATTGTACGGTATGAAATATAGCGGAATTGCAGCGGTGAGCAATATTGGGAATGAAGAGAGCTGGACAGGGCATATTCTCGCACAAGCCAATCTTTACGGATATGGCCGGCTGGTGTGGAACCCGGCTTTAACAGCCGAGGAGATTTCGCACGAGTGGATAGCCGCAACGTTTGGCAATGATGCTGAGATAGCTTTAGCAATCGGTGACATGCTGATGAAGTCGTGGCTGTTATATGAAAGCTATACGGCACCGCTTGGCGTAGGCTGGATGATCACGCCTAACCATCATTTTGGTCCGGATGTCGATGGCTACGAGTATTCAAGATGGGGAACCTACCATTTTGCAGATCGTGACGGTATCGGCGTTGACCGGACGCAGGCGAGTGGAACAGGATATACCGCACAGTATAATGAACCAAACCGTTCGCAGTATGATAGTTTGGACACTTGTCCAGACGAGCTGCTGTTATTTTTCCATCATGTGCCTTATACCCATGTACTCCATTCTGGCAAGACGGTCATTCAGCATATCTACGATACCCATTTTGCGGGTGCGGAGGAAGCAGATCAGATGCTGCGGGATTGGGCAGGTTTGGCGGGCAAAATCGATGAAGCAAGGTTTGCGCATGTCGCTGAGCGCTTGACCTTTCAAGCTGCTCATGCCAAGCATTGGCGCGACGTGATCAATACGTATTTCTACCGCAAATCGGGCATTGCCGATGCGGCTGGTCGGAAAATATTTTAATGGGTTTGCATGCGAGGTGGAGATTTGTCCACCTCGTTTTTTGTTAGGACAAGCACAATATTCAGTCCGCTGCCGCGTTGGTAGAGGGCTGTTTTTGTCTATAGATAAAACCTTTACAAATGAGGAAAGCTTTGCAATCATAAAGTAATGGGATTTTATTGGAAATTGCGATGAGGAGTGAAGCTATGAAAGTCATGAGAGGATTTGATTGGTTAGCTATTGCAATGAACTTAAGCGTAATATCTGCATTTGTTGTATTGTTAAGCGCTTGCAGCAATACAGTTAAAGTCGAGCATATCGAGGCATTTAGCATAGAAATTTTTTCAGAGAAAAACAAAGATGGCTTTTATGAACAAACAGGCTTTAAGAAGGTGAACTCTATTACTGCTTTTGCAGAAAATAAAAATTATTTAAGCTCTGACATCAAAATGGTCGTGGATTATTATGATCTGGATGGAAATTATGTTAAATCAGAAATCGTACATACGAAATTCAGCAAGTCTCATATCACGATGGTTGAAGATGGAGATAATCGAAAAAAAGAGCTTGAGGAGCCATCAACCATTATCATACCTGATGACAATTTACAAAATTTTCGATCCAGTGCCCTATCAGACGACGAGAAAAAGCAGATTAAACAGCATGTATTAAATCTAATAGATAGATTATAAGTACAGGATAAACGAATATGCATGCTTTTGATGAAACGGAAGGCAATGGGGGAGAGAAGGATTGGCCTGAGCAGCTGCGTAAGGAACTAGAAGACTTAGGCGTGAGGGCAAGTCATATGGAAGCGGATTTTGCCGATGTGGAAACTCCTGCCCTTATAATGGAACAGGTAGAAAGGTCGTTAGGCCACGCGACTATTTTAATTAACAACGCCACCTATTGCGTACCTTCCAATTATAAAAGCTTGGATATAAATATATTGGACCAACATTATGCTGTGAATAACCGCGGGCCGATATTGTTAAGCACAGAGTTTGCGAGCAGATTTGAGAAAAACCAAATAAAAGGGACATCGGGCAGAATTATTTTTATGGTTTCAAAAGGGCCTGATCCGAATAATTTGGCTTACATAGCAACAAAAGGCGCATTGATTGGGCTTATCGAGCCGCTATCTGTAGGGTTGGCTCCGCTTCAAATTACAGTAAATGGATTTGATCCAGGTCCCACCGATTCTGGCTGGATGGATGAGCAGATGAAGGCTGGCTTTTTGCCAATGTTCCCTATGGGACGCATCGGTTTGCCGGAGGATGCAGCTAAAGCAATCAGCTTCTTGGCGAGTGACGAATCACAGTGGATAACCGGGCAAGTTATAAAATCTGAAGGCGGTTTTTTAGGTAAATAGCTGATTTTGTCCTTTATCATCCTACGTACACGTGATAAAAGAAATCTATATAGTTTATAAAATCATTGAAATATAATTTATCGATAGCCATGATACAATGCCGTTAAGTGGGAAAATGGAGGGATGGCATTGTTGAACAAACCTATTTTGACTGAGCAATTTATGGTGTTCGCGACGAGGGAATGCAAAGGCTCAAGCCGTTTGTATGAACAGCTATCATTAGCCATTGCAGATGATGATGAAATGCTTCAGATGGCTTCTTATTGCAGAGAAGGCCAGCCAGTTCCCAATCTTTTTTTTGCTGCGGTTCAGTACTTGCTGGACAAAGAGAGCAGCCACGAACTGCAAAAGTTTTACGGCAGCATAGTTAACGATCCGAGAGATGCGGCGGAGGCATTCCCTTTTTTTAAACACTTTTGCCTTCAGCATAAAAACGAAATTGTTCAACTGCTCCAAAGCAAGCTTGTACAAACGAATGAGGTTAGACGCTGTGCTTACTTGTATCCTGCTTTTTGTTATATGTATCAAAAAACGAACAAACCATTAGCAATCATTGAAATCGGCACAAGTGCGGGGCTACAGCTTTTTTGGGATAAGTATAGTTATCAATACAACAATAGTGAAACCTATGGAAATATAGATGCTGAACTGGTACTGCACTCGGAAGTTCGTGGAGACATTGCCTTGCATCTCCTAAAACAAAGTCCGCCAGTGATTGCAAGGATAGGAATAGATTTGCACGTTAATAATCTGGAAGAGGAAGACGATTATCTTTGGTTAAAGTCGTTGATTTGGCCTGAGCATAATGAGCGGATTGTGAATTTTGACAAAGCAGCTTCTTTATTAAAAGGGCAGCAGATGGAGTTGTTTCAGGGGAATGGCGTGAAACGACTTGCTGAAATGGTTGCTAAAATAACGGAGGATTGTGTTATTGGTGTGTTTCACACCCATGTAGCCAACCAAATGACTCATGACGACAAAGTTGAATTAACAGACAGCATTAGGAGAATAGGGCAACAAAGAGATATATTTCACCTCTACAATAATATGTGGGACCCAAATCTTCATCTTGATTATTATTTGGAGGGCAAGGTGCAATCGAAAACGTTAGCGGAAACAGATGGTCATGGCCGTTGGTTTCGGTGGATGCTTTGATCCTACCTCGTTCATTGTGGATTTAACGAAAGAGCATAATTTCAGCGCGCAGGGATAGAGGTCGAGAGATTTATGGAATGGGATGCGGGTGCTTACACCGTTGCATGGAAAGCACAAAAGATTGTACTGCTTCCGAAGGAATATGCGCTGCTGCATTTCATGCACAGCCATGCAGGGCAAACGCTGTCGCGCGAACAACTGCTAGACAACGTCTGGCCAATGGAGGCGCCGGTAGATCGTACAGTAGATGATCACATTTACCGGCTGCGGCGCAAGTTGAAAATATCCCGAACACTTCGTTGTCATTCCAAAACTTAAATTTGACACAATGCATTGCTCGTATTTATCTTCAATAATGATAAGCTGGAGATATCTACTATTCAGGGGTACAACAATGCTCAAAAAAACAGGTTTAGCTGCTTTGTATGGCAGTATTGCTTTTCTTATTTATCGTTATGGCGATGTGATTTTGACGTGGTTTCAGCAAGCGGATAATGTGCCGCTCGTCGTCATTATGGCAACGCTCGTCGCACTATTTCCTGTCATCCCGTATCCCGTAATCGGCGGGCTCATTGGTGCTGCTCTTGGCCCAGTGTTAGGCGCGGCAGTGACTTGGACGGGCTCAGCGGCAGCATCCATTGTGATGTTTCTGTTTATCCGCTATGGCTATCAAGAGTGGGGGAAGAAATTTCTCTACCGTTATCCAAGCATCGGAAAACTAACGGTGATGTTTGAGCAGAATGCTTTTCTGACGATTATGTTTGCTCGGCTCATTCCGTTCATTCCATCCATTGCAGTTAATATGTACTCGGCGTTAAGCCGTGTTTCCTTTACCGTTTATGCGATCGCCTCATCGATTGGCAAAATTCCAGCGATGCTGTTGTTCGCCACGATCGGTGATACGCTTATGACGGATCCAAGAAACGTATTTGTTACCGTCTTAGTATACGGCATGTTTATGGCGGTATCTCTTTATGTTTATCGAAAGTGGAAGCTTCAGTAGATTTCCTCAAAAACAACAAACGGCCTCTTCGCAAATGATGCGCGCGAAGGTCGTTTTTTTGTTGTACAATCTTCTCGAAAATAAAATGTTCCTTGTAATCCAAAATGTTTAAAATGTTCTTTTTATGTTCGTAAATGTGTGTTATTATAAAAACGAACAATAACAAACATTAGCGTAGCTTGCGAGGCGAGTCAAACGCAAATAACTTTTAGGAGGCTTTTATCCAATGGAAGTACGCCATACTACTAATCCTACTGATGTGAAGCAATATGATACGGAACGTCTGCGCAGCGAGTTTTTGATCGAAAGCTTGTTTGAGCAAGATCAATTAAAAATGACATATACGCATTATGACAGAATGGTTGTAGGCGGAGCATTGCCTGTGAACGAGACGCTTGAGCTGGAGGATGCTGCAACGCTAAAAACCGAATATTTCTTGGAGCGCCGCGAGGTTGGCTTCTTGAATATTGGCGGACCTGCTTCGATTTCCGTTGATGGGGAAGTATACGAGCTGAATAAGCTCGACGTGCTTTATGTTGGCAAGGGCAAACGTCAGGTGCTGCTGTCAAGTGTAGATAAAGCAAACCCTGCGAAGCTTTATTTCTGTTCCGCGCTTGCGCATGCTGAAATTGCAACACGCAAGATGACGATGGAGGAAGCGAATCCGACTCATCTTGGTTCGCAGGAGACTTCCAATGAACGTATTCTTTATAAATATATCCACGCAGACGGCATCCAAAGCTGCCAGCTTATGCTTGGTGTAACGAGCTTGAAAACGGGAAGCGTCTGGAATACGATGCCTTCTCATGTCCATGACCGCCGCATGGAAGCATACTTGTACTTCGACATGAATGATGATGCTCGCGTATTCCATATGATGGGCGAGCCTTCGCAGACGAGACATCTTGTTGTTGCCAATGACCAAGCGATTCTTTCACCGCCATGGTCGATCCACTCAGGAGTGGGCACAAGCAATTATACATTCTGCTGGTCGATGGCTGGAGAGAACTACACATTTACAGATATGGACGCCGTACCTGCAAGCGAGCTAAAATAGAAACATTCGCTACAGGGGGTGCACTATGCTTGCTGCCGAACGGCATCGTAAGATTATAGATAAATTGGAGCAGCTTGGCGCGGTTAAAGTTTCCGAGCTAAGCGAGCTGTTTCAAGTCACGGAGAAAACGGTTCGTGAAGATTTAGAGAAGCTAGAAGAGAAGGGATTGCTGAAACGGACTCATGGCGGAGCTGTGCCCCAGCATAGAGGCGAAGACAGCCTTTATCCGCTGCAATTCCCAAACAGCAAGCATCAGCGGGAGAAGGCGGCGATTGCGGAGCTTGCTCTTTCCTGCATCGAGCCTAATGATATTATTGCGCTTGATGCTGGCAGTACTACGCTCGAAATGGCAAAGCGTCTGCCCAATATCCCGGTTACGGTACTTACGAACGATCTGCTTATCATTCGGGAGTTGACTGCGAAGGACCAAGTAAGGCTTGTTATTCCCGGGGGCTACCGGCATAACAATTTGCTTATCGGCGCAGAATCGCAGGAATGGATTAAACGACTGAATGTACACAAGCTGTTTCTTTCCACAACCGGCATTCATATGGAATATGGGCTTACCATATTCACAGAAGAATTGACGAAGCTGAAGAAACTGTATATGGAAAATGCCAAGGTCGTCTACTGCCTTGCCGATCATAACAAATTCGATAAGGGTGCACTAATAACGTTTGCCGGTTTGCATGAAATTGACTATATCATCACAGACGAAGGTATAGATGCGGACGTTGCGGCGAGGTATGAGTCACAAAATATAAAAATGATGAAAGCAGCGCTTTCGGAAAATGGGAAGCGTACTAAAGGTAGGAGCTGAGCCGATGAGTTTGTTTGATTTGACGGGTAAAACAGCTGTCGTCACAGGTGCAGGGCGCGGGCTTGGAGAAGCGATTGCGCTTGGATTAGCACGAGCGGGTGCGGATATCGCGCTTGTCACGAACCAAACGCCTGCTGACAAAACGGCAGCAGCGATAAGAGAGCTTGGACGCAAAGCGATTACAATTCAGACTGATATTGCTGACCGAACGAAGCTTGCTGGAATTGTTGATCGTACAGTTGAAGAACTGGGACGCATCGATATTTTGGTCAACAACGCGGGTATCATTCGCCGCACGCCAGCTGCAGAGCATAGCTACGAGGACTGGCAGGATGTACTCGATGTTAACTTGAATTCTGTATTTCTCCTTTCCCAGCTGGCTGGGAAACATATGATTGAACAGGGCTCAGGGAAAATTATTAACATTGCGTCGATGTTAACCTTCCAAGGCGGAATTAATGTTCCAGGTTATACGTCCAGCAAACATGCCGTTGCCGGTCTTACCAAAGCGCTTGCCAGCGAATGGGCAGCTAAAGGCTTGCAGGTAAATGCGATAGCCCCAGGCTACATGAGTACAGACAACACCGAAGCGCTTCGCGAGGATCCTGTTCGCAGTGCTCAAATTTTGCAGCGCATACCAGCGGGACGCTGGGGTACATCGCAGGATTTGATTGGACCAGCGGTGTTCCTAGCCTCTTCAGCTTCTGATTATATGAACGGCCATATTTTGGCTGTTGATGGCGGTTGGCTGGTTAGGTAATTATATAAAAAACCAATAGGCTTTCCTTTTGCAGCGCAGGCTGCTTAGAGGAGAGTCTTTTTTTTGATATTATAATGATTTCCATTGTATGGTTATTATTTTGCGTGTATAGTTATTCGTGATCCTAAAAAAAGAGATCAACAACTGAAATAAGTGGAAATAGGTGCTCTTGCTGTATAGCTTGAGCTTAAAAGGGAAGTCCGGTGCAAAACCGACGCGGTCCCGCCACTGTAACAGAGGAGTCTAAGCGCTAACGCCACTGACCTTAAAAGGTTGGGAAGGCAAGCTTACGATGATGATTCTGGAGCCAGGAGACCTGCCTATTTGAACGACACTGATTTTACCTACGGGAGATAGGGAGGTGTTAAGACAGAACCGCTGTTTATTAAAACGCCGGGCGTCTTTACCTTTGCTTCTTTAAGGTAACGACGCTCTTTTTTGTGCTTTTATTTCATAATAATTACACTTATTAGGAGGAAATATGAACGTGAGCAAACTGCAAAACAGTGTACTTGGATATCCGCGTATCGGCGAAAATAGGGAATGGAAAAAAGCGCTTGAAGCTTTTTGGAAAGGTGATTTGGACGAAACGGTATTCCTTCAAACCCTTGAAAGTATTCGTCTTAACAACCTGAAGCTGCAAAAGGATAAAGGAATTTCTTTAATCCCTGTTAATGATTTTACGTTGTATGATCAAATGCTGGATACTGCAGCGATGTTTGGCCTTGTGCCAGAGCGTTTTTCCTACGAAGGAGGTCCTGTTCCCATTCAGACCTACTACGCTATGGCGAGAGGGACACAGGAAGCACAAGCCTGCGAGATGACCAAATGGTTTAATACCAACTATCACTATATCGTGCCAGAACTTGCGGGTGCTGCACCGATACTGACGGAAAACCGTCCGCTGATTGCATACCGCGAAGCCAAAGAAAAGCTTGGCATTGAAGGTAAACCTGTCATTATCGGTCTATACACCTTCCTCAAGCTGTCGAAGGGCTACGATGCCAAGCAGCTTCCGCAGCTCATTGAGCAGTTTATACCGCTTTATGCTCAGCTGCTTAAGGAGCTTGAGCAAGAAGGCGTACAATGGGTGCAAATCGATGAGCCAATTCTTGTTACCTCTATTTCTGAGGAAGAGATGCAATGGGTTGAATCGATTTATGCAAGGCTGAACCAAGCAGCACCAGCGCTTAACATAATGCTTCAAACGTATTTTGAAGCGGTTGAGCATTATGAAGCTGTAGTTGCTCTGCCGGTACAAGCGATCGGTTTGGATTTCGTTCATGGTTTGGAGCAAAACTTGAAGTCGCTTGAGCAATTTGGTTATCCGAAGGATAAGCTCGCTGGTATCGGACTTGTAGACGGACGCAACATTTGGCGCTCAGACTATAAGCAAAAGCTCGAATTGCTGCAAAAGCTTTCCGCATACATTCCAGCTGAGCGCACGATCATTCAATCGTCATGCAGCCTGCTGCATGTGCCGGTAACGGCAAAAAACGAAACCAATCTGCCAGTAGAGCTGCGTGAGGCGCTTGCATTCGCGGAAGAAAAGCTGGATGAAATCGTGTGGCTAAGTGAAACAGCGACAGTAAATGAGGCGGACATCTCAGAACTTCGCAAGCTTGAGCTTAAGCTTAACGGCGAGCGGATTCATCATTTATCCATTTCTCCTGCCCGCAATCGTCAAGCTGCTGATGCAGCAGCGGTTGCGGCGCATCCTTCAACGAGGCAGAAGCCATTTGTGGAGAGACAAAAGCTGCAGCAGCAAAAGTGGAATTTGCCGTTCCTTCCAACAACAACAATCGGCAGCTTCCCGCAAACGCTGGATGTACGCCAAGCAAGGCAAAAATGGAGAAAAAACGAGCTCAGCTCGCAGGACTACGCTTCCTTTATCAACGATAAAATTAAAAATTGGATTGAAATCCAAGAAGAGCTTAACATTGACGTCCTCGTTCACGGTGAATTTGAGCGGACGGATATGGTCGAATTTTTCGGAGAGAAGCTGGATGGGTTCGCATTTACAAAAGGCGGCTGGGTTCAATCGTATGGTTCCCGCTGCGTAAAGCCGCCTGTCATTTATGGCGATGTTGTATTTACTGAGCCAATGACAGTAACCGAAAGCGTGTATGCGCAGTCGCTGACAAGCCATCCGGTAAAAGGGATGCTGACGGGTCCGATTACGATATTGAACTGGTCATTTGTCCGCAACGATATCACACGCGAGCAGGTCGCATACCAAATTGCGCTTGCACTCTCAGAGGAAGTAAAGGCGCTTGAGAGCGCAGGTATAGAGATGATCCAGGTTGATGAGCCAGCTTTGCGAGAAGGCTTGCCGCTTAAACGCAGTGATTGGGATGCCTATTTAAAATGGGGCGTGCATGCCTTCCGTCTATCGACTTCAGCTGTGCGTGACACCACACAAATTCATACACATATGTGTTATTGTGAGTTCCATGATATTATCGATTCCATCCTTGCGCTGGATGCAGATGTCATCTCCATTGAAACCTCGCGCAGCCATGGCGAGCTGATTCATAGCTTTGAGGAGAACACCTATGACCAAGGCATCGGCTTAGGCGTTTACGATATTCACAGCCCGCGTGTACCTTCAGTGGAAGAAATGGTCAGCATGATTGAGCGCGCCATTAAAGTGCTCGATCCTACGCTCTTCTGGATTAATCCGGACTGCGGCTTGAAAACACGCGGAATGGAAGAAACGGTTGCTTCACTGCGCAACATGATGCTGGCTACTTACCAAGTCAGAGAGCAACGTGCTGCATTAGCGAAGGTTTAATCCCTAAATACAATAAGACAGTCCAGAACTAGGTTATCTGTTCTGGACTGCCTTTTTTTTCTTATGAACGAAATTAATCCAAAGAGATGTAGGAGACGGAACGTTGACGCAAAACAGACTCTTCATGGTCGTTGCTGTACGGGGCTGCATCGGCGGATTGTGCTAGGACATGCTTGACGGCGGAGACGAATAAGTCGAGAACGCGCCCATCCTGATCCGTTTTGTCATAGTGATACTGGTTAAGAGGTGGTAGAGGAATGCTGCCGATAAAAGACTGAAGCAGGTCGCTCCATCGTTCTAAGTCAATGAGCTCTTCTGTGTCGCTGGCAAATAGTTCACTCCAGCCGAAGCCTTGATTGCTTGTTAAACGAAGACATACGCGATGGCCTGCAGAATCGACGGCAAGAGCAGGAATGACGAATAGCTCGATTCGTGTGACAGATAAATAAGGGGTCTGTTCCGTAAAAAGATGCAGATTTCGTGCACAATTTGTCAACATATACATCTCTCCTTTATTCGCTTACGAGGTTAGCTGTCGGATTCGGGCTAGAGAGAAAGCCCTACCAGGGTTACAAATCCCTGGATTCACCCCTTGCGAATCGATCTCGATCGATCGCGATGGTTCCCCCGCTTTTTCATTCGAAAAATTCAGCGTAAATAGTTTACTCTTAATTATACCCTTCATTAACGCATCTGTAAATCAGAAGTGCTTAAAATAACGATACATAAGAGATAGCTTGTTTAAATAAAGTATGCTCTTCACGGTCATATTCACAGTTTGGAAAAGTGTAATGATTGGATTCTATATGCAAAGCAGCGGCTGCAAACAAATGAAATATACGCTCGTCCTTCATCATTGGATCTGTTTGAAAAACAAAAGGAGACGCAAGAGGAAGTGTGCCGATGAACCTTAGCAGCATACTGCTCCATCTGATCCAATCGCAAGGCTTCTCGGATTTTTTAATAAACAGCTCACTCCAGCCATGACCATTAGCAGTGGAGAGCCTTAGGCAAACACGGTAACCATTCGATTCAAGCATGGAAGCCGGCAGCACAAACATTTGAATTCTTTTAATTTCAAACAAGGCAGCAGGATGATTTTCCAAGCTTGGCAAGGGTACTTCAACTGGTGTAGACATCAATGAGATCTCTCCTCGATTTGAATAATTCACCGATAATACTCAGCCATATTGGCTTGCCGTCTATGGTAAACCCGAAATGCAATATTGTAAAACTGTGGTATATCGTGAAAAGGCAGCCATATGCCATATTAAAAGAAATCCATTCGTTATGGCAGTAAAAAGATATTTATTCTTCGAAATACTCGTTTATTCTCTTCCATTCTCGATTATAGAGAAATCTGATTATTCACGCATAAAATCGTTGGAAAGGGATTGAACACTATTTTTGAAAACAAGAGTAAAACTGAGAAATAGTGAGATATCGAGAGATCGAAATGAATGTAAGCGTTGCGAATCGCTCTGCAAGGCTGAAACTGGCTAAATTAGGTAGCAGACTGCCTTTACAGTATTTATAGCGAGGAGTAATATTCGATACAGGATTTATAAATAAGTTTCGATTTACTGATCGCTGAGTTTCCGTGAAAGCGGAAGCGGGGGAACCAATAATGACGCGATGCGCCTGTTCGATGTGAGAGTCGAACAAACGCAGAGCAGGGGTGAATCTTTGACAGGTGCCATGGATACCGGTCAAAGTAGGGCGACTCTCACCGCCCGAATCCGACAGCTAACCTCGTAAGCGTGGACCGAGAGAGGAATGATGAAGCTTGTGATCGATTAACTTCGACCGCAGAGTGTCATAGACCTCTGTGGTTTTTTGTGCCCAAAAAAGCTTAATTTGCTACAAAATGTAAGAAAACGCTGAGTCCTGCAGCAGCAGGAACGGGGGAACCAACGAACGATTCGTGTGTAATCACGACTTCGCTTCATGGGGTGAATCGCTTGAAAATGATCAAGCGTAGGGCAACTCTCAAGGCCCGAATCCGACAGCTAACCTCGTAAGTGTACTCGAGAGAGGCAACAGCCATCGTGCTTCCCGCGGCTTATTCTGCTGCGGGCAAAGAAGCCGCGGGAAAAGTTCCTCTTATCCCAAGGCTTCTTTTTTGTTGCCTTTTTTACCATATGGAGGAGAATTCGGTTGCAGGAAGAGCATATTATTGTTGCTGGTTTAAACGAGGCTGGCCAATCATTTATACGAACTTTGCAGTTTCATCAATTAAAATTTATCGTTTTGACAAATAGTAAACAGGAAGAAAAACAGCTTCGCAAGCAGGGCATCAGCAATGTTTTGTACATCAATACGAATGATCGTCAAAGCTGGAATGTTCCTTCGATGAACATTAGCGAGGTATTTATATTCGAGAGCAGCTTGGCGCTTAGCTGCCGCTTTGTACAGTGCTGTAGAGCTTGGACCTCAAAGTCCATTTACGTCATCACACAGCAGTGGAATCCAAGGGCTATTTACAAGGGGCTTGGAGCGGATCATATCGTATTCTCTCATACCGGTGAAGTCGGTTTTCTATTAAGCAACAAATAATGCAGGAGGGGTTTACATGCAGGATTTTTATATGTTCGGGGCGTTGTTAGCTAGCTTCGGTTTATTTTACGGATTTTTAACTTGGTGCTCCAGTGTTATTGAGAAAACAGGGGGCGAAGGCTAATGACTGTCATAGCGATAGCGGCTGTATTTGTTTTCGTTTATCTGATTTATGCTTTAATTCATCCGGAGAAGTTTTAATAGAGGGGGATTTACAAGATGGATATTTTACAATTGCTTATCGTCATTGCCGTTCTTGTATTGTTAGTTAAGCCGCTTGGTACTTACGTCTATCATGTGTTCTCAAATGAACACAATCGGTTAGACAAAGTATTCGGAGGGACGGAGCGATTTATATTTAAGCTTATTGGTCTCAAAAAAAGAGAGGGCATGAGTTGGAAGATATACGCACTCAGCTTTGTTGCAACCAATTTAATTTTAGTTGCTTTCAGCTATTTGATATTGCGGTTCCAAAATGCACTGCCGTTTAATCCAAATGGCATGGCAGCCATGGAGCCTACACTGACTTTCAATACAGTCATCAGCTTTATTACCAATACGAATCTTCAGCATTACAGCGGGGAAAGTGCCTTATCTTATTTCTCCCAAATGGCGGTCATCATGATGATGATGTTCACGTCAGCGGCGACGGGCTTCTCGGTTGCCATCGCGTTTGTTCGTGGGATTACGAGTAAAGGAACGACGATCGGCAACTTTTTCGAGGATTTTGTAAAAGCACACACAAGAATTTTTCTTCCGATTTCCTTTATTATCACGCTAGTGCTTGTCGCTCTTCAGGTGCCGCAAACACTTGATCCAACATTTACAATTAAAACGCTTGAGGGAGCCATGCAGCAAATTGCAATCGGTCCTGTAGCTTCGCTTGAATCCATCAAACATTTGGGCACAAACGGCGGCGGTTTTTTTGGAGTGAACTCGGCTCATCCATTTGAAAACCCAAATCCATTAACGAATGTGATTCAAATCTTGTCGATGTGGGCGCTGCCGGCTTCACTGCCTTATGCATTTGGGCTTTTTGCTAAAAACAAAAAGCAGGGCTGGGTTGTATTCTCCGCCATGATGTGTCTGTTTCTTGTGTTTCTAAGCCTTGCTTACACATCGGAGAAAACAGGCAATCCTGCAATGAGCGCACTAGGAATCGACGCGACTCAAGGAAGCATGGAAGGCAAGGAAGTAAGGTTCGGTATCGCGCAATCGGCACTGTTCACAACGGTAACAGCTGCTGCGACAACGGGTACCGTCAACAATATGCATGACACGCTTACACCGCTTGGCGGCTTGGTTCCGCTTGCTGAAATGATGCTTAATGTCGTCTTTGGAGGCAAGGGAGTAGGGCTTATCAATATGCTCATGTACGCCATACTAGCTGTGTTTATATGCGGGCTGATGGTCGGCCGAACGCCAGAGTTTCTGGGACGAAAAGTAGAGCCGCGAGAAATGAAACTGATAGCGATAGCGATTCTAGTTCATCCCTTCATTATATTAGTGCCCACAGCCATCGCTTTTATGACGGATTTGGGTCACGGGGCGATAACGAATCCAGGGTTTCACGGCATTAGCCAGGTGCTTTACGAATATACGTCATCGGCTGCGAATAATGGCTCCGGCTTTGAGGGATTAGGCGATAATACGCCTTTCTGGAATATTAGCACTGGACTTGTCATGCTGACCGGCCGCTATATTTCGGTGATTGCGATGCTTGCGGTTGCAGGATCTCTTGTTCGCAAGCAGCCTGTTCCAGAAACAATCGGGACGTTCCGTACAGATAATGGACTTTTCACTATATTACTAATTGGTACTGTTCTTTTAATTGGTGCATTAACCTTCTTGCCGGTCATCGTGCTTGGGCCGGTTGCAGAATATTTGACACTCCGCTAACGGATGAGGTGAACGATAATGAATAAAAATAAGAAGAATAATTTGCTGTCGGGAGACGCGGTTAAACATGCCGTTGTCGATAGCTTTGTGAAATTAAATCCAGTTACGATGATGAAAAATCCCGTTATGTTTGTTGTCGAGGTAGGGACGGTTATCGTTCTGCTGATGACTATTTTTCCAAATGCAAGGCACAGGCCAATTCGCTCAAAAAATCTAAGCAGGAAATGAGCGCCAATAAGTTCGTCGGCAGCTCTATTGTAGTCGTATCATCAACGGAGCTCCGCAAAGGCGATATTTTCATCGTCTCCCAAGGTGAGATGATTCCTGGTGATGGCGAGGTCATTGAAGGGCTGGCTTCCGTAGATGAATCAGCGATTACAGGTGAATCGGCGCCAGTTATTAAAGAAGCTGGAGGAGATTTCAGCTCGGTTACAGGCGGTACAAGGGTTGTGAGTGACAAAATTAAAGTGCGCATGACGAGTGACCCCGGGGAGTCATTCATCGATCGGATGATTGCCCTTGTTGAAGGAGCGAAACGTCAGAAGACGCCTAATGAAATTGCGCTCAATACACTTTTGACTAGCTTAACGATTATTTTCTTAATTGTAGTTGTTACGTTGGCACCAATCGCTAACTATTTGGATATCCACTTAGAAATTCCAGTATTAATTGCGCTGCTTGTATGTTTGATTCCGACGACCATCGGCGGACTATTATCAGCAATCGGCATTGCTGGGATGGATAGAGTAACTCAGTTTAATGTACTGGCTATGTCAGGTAAGGCTGTTGAAGCAGCAGGCGACATTAATACGATGATTTTGGATAAAACAGGAACGATCACATTCGGCAACCGGATGGCAAGCGAGCTTGTGCCTGTCGGAGGCAGCAATCTTCAAACTTTATCGGGTTGGGCGGCTATTAGCTCGATTAAGGATGAAACGCCTGAAGGCCGTTCTGTGCTTGAATGGATGAAGAAGCAGGGCTTAAGCTATGATGCTTCACTTGCGGAAGGCGGCGAATTTATTGAATTCAAAGCAGAGACGCGAATGAGCGGCATTGATCTGGCAAACGGCCGCCGAGTTCGGAAGGGCTCTGTCGATGCGGTTCGGAAGTGGGTAGCTTCACAGGGGGGGACCATACCAACCGATTTAGAAAATATTTCGAATACGATTGCTACATTAGGCGGTACACCGCTCGCAGTAGCTGTTGATAATCAAATCTTTGGTGTTATTTATTTGAAGGATACCGTTAAGCCAGGAATGAAGGAAAGATTCGATCAGCTGCGTGAAATGGGCATCAAAACGATTATGTGTACGGGAGACAATCCGCTTACTGCAGCAACCATCGCACATGAAGCGGGAGTCGACGATTTTATTGCGGAGAGCAGGCCGGA
Source organism: Paenibacillus sp. 2TAB26 (assembly GCF_052115145.1). Classification (NCBI taxonomy): domain Bacteria; kingdom Bacillati; phylum Bacillota; class Bacilli; order Caryophanales; family Paenibacillaceae; genus Paenibacillus; species Paenibacillus sp. 2TAB26. The sequence continues at coordinate 154,982 of NZ_JBFRGC010000009.1, read as the reverse complement.
AGATAAAATAGCGGTTATACGCCGTGAACAAGCCGAAGGAAAAATGGTTGCGATGACTGGTGACGGTACAAACGATGCTCCTGCACTTGCCCAAGCGGATGTGGGTCTTGCTATGAACAGCGGGACGATTGCTGCAAAAGAAGCTGCCAATATGGTTGACTTGGATTCGGACCCTTCCAAAATTATTGAAGTCATTGCTATCGGCAAGCAGCTGCTTATGACAAGAGGGGCATTGACGACTTTTAGTATCGCTAATGATATCGCCAAATATTTTGCAATCATTCCAGCGATGTTCATGCTTGCCATTCCAGAGATGGGCGTTCTAAATATTATGAATTTAGGTTCTCCATTGTCTGCTATACTGTCGGCGCTTATTTTTAACGCCATTATTATTCCGCTGCTTATCCCGCTTGCCATTAAAGGCGTAGCGTACAAACCGATGAACGGAGCCAAATTGCTTAGCCGCAACGTATTCATTTATGGTCTGGGCGGTGTCATTGTTCCGTTCGTTGGCATTAAACTCATCGACTTTGCAGTGCATTTATGGATTTAATATAACCATACACGAAAGAAGGCTTACCTATATGAATGAACAAGCGAAAAACGCATCACGATTCCAGTTGTCATCGTTAATGATACCTTTGCGAATCAGCATCATATTTATGATTATTTGCGGCATTATTTACCCTCTTGCAAGCACGGGAGCAGCTCAGCTGCTGTTCCCTAAGCAAGCGAATGGAAGCCTTATAAAGGATAGCTCTGGCCAAGTGGTTGGTTCAGAGCTGATCGGCCAAAGCTTTGTTGATCCGAAATGGTTTCAAGGACGTGTATCAAGCATTGACTATAATGCTGCCGGTTCTGGATCGAACAATTTTGGACCATCCAATCCAGCTCTAATCGAAAGGACCAAAGCTTCCATTGAGGCTTGGAAGGCACAAAATCCAGATGTACCGGTTTCCCAGCTGCCGATCGCTTTAATTACGAACTCGGGCTCAGGCCTTGATCCGCATATTACGCCACAGTCGGCTGATGTACAGATCGCAAGAATCAGCAAGCTGACCGGCGTGTCGCCAGCAGAGCTTGAGCAATTGGTTAAAGCAAATACGGAAGGCCGCGATTTAGGCGTTTTCGGTGACGAACGGGTTAATGTGTTGAAGCTGAATATCGCATTGTCAAAAATGTTGGGGGAATAGCCATATGGCTCCGCTGAAAAAGAAAACGCCAGAGGAGCTGCTGCTCTCCATCGCAAAGCTGCATCAAGGACGTCTGAAAATACTCATTGGAGCGGTAAGCGGTTCAGGCAAAACGTATCATATGCTGCGAGAAGGAACAGAGCTGAAGCGAGATGGCATTGATGTTGTTCTTTGCGCGGTTCCTAGGCCGCAGAGTCCGGAGACGCTCGAATTGATTGAACTTTTCGAGCGTGTGCCAAGCATCCATTGGCAGAAGGATGGTGCAGAGCAAAAGGATCTTGATCTGGATGCTTTGGTAGAGAGGGACGCTGAGGTGCTGCTCATAGATGGGCTAGCCCATCGCAATCGAACTGATGCAAAGTTTCAAACGCGGCTAGAAGATATTATTTTTTTGCTTGGCAAGGGCATAAGCGTTATTACAACAATCAATGTGTATGAGCTCGAGGGTGTAGATCAGGCTGTTCTCAAATGGACGGGAATTCGTCCGAGCTGCACCGTGCCTGCTCATACGCTTGAGCTAGCTGATGAGGTTAGGCTGATTGATGTATCGCCTGAAACGATGCTTAAGCGGTTTGAGGATGGAACGCTCGGCGTTAAGCCCGATCCTGCAATTTCCCTGCGGGGAAATCTTGCGGTGCTGAGAGAGCTGTCGCTGCGGCTCGTCGCAGAGGGAGTCAATGAGTCGCTGGAGAAGCATCGGGAGGAGATGGGGCTTACGGGTCCGTCGGGTGCTTCCGAGCGTATTCTGGTAACCGCACAATATCATTGGAACGGCTCTTTATATGTAAGAAGAGGGCAGCAAATTGCCCGCAGGCTTAATGGAGATGTCGTAGTCGTTTCCTTTAAAGAGCCGCAAAAAAAACTGTCCAAGGAAGAGCAGGCGTTTAAAGCTTCAATAAAGAAGCTTACCGTTAAAGTAGGGGGCACATTTGAGGAGCTGCCGTTGCAAAGCCGCCGTCGTTTGCCGTCCGCTCTAGTAAGGTACGCGGAGGAGCATCAGGTTACTCGTATCGTTATGGGTCATTCCAAGCAGAGCAGATGGCAGCAGCTGAAACAGGGATCGATTGTTGACAGCGTGCTGCGCAAGCTCAAGCAGATCGATTTATTTCTTATGGCAGACCGCTCAGAGCAAGAAGGCGAGCGGATTTTGCCTGTTAAGCAAAGAAGTGATTCGCGGAAAGCGTTGTTTCGAAGGTTCAGCCCAGATGAGCGCGAGCAGCAAATGGAATCCATGAGAAGAGGCAGCTTCAATCTGTATATCGGGGCGGCGCCAGGCGTCGGGAAAACGTATCGGATGCTTGCTGAAGCGAACATGATGTATCAGAAAGGTATAGATGTCGTTATTGGCATCGTGGAAACACATGGGCGCGAGGATACATTGAAGCAGATTGGAGAGCTGCCGATAATCGCTAGGCAAACGATTCAATATCGAGGTACTCAGCTCGAAGAGATGAATGTTGAAGCGATAGTTAGCAGAAATCCCGATGTTGTGCTGGTGGATGAGTTAGCTCATACGAATGTGCCGGGCAGCTTGAGGAAGAAGCGTTATGAGGATGTCATTTATTTGCTGCAGAAGGGAATATCGGTTGTTTCGACGATGAATGTGCAGCATATTGAAAGCTTGAATGACGCCATTGAGCAGGTTACTGGCGTTCGTGTTAGAGAAACGGTACCCGATGCGATTATAAGGCTGGCAGATCAAGTAGAGCTGATCGATGTGACACCGCAAATGCTGCAGCAGCGTATGAGAGATGGGAAAATATATGCCAAAGCCAAAGTGGAACAAGCGCTTGGTGCTTTTTTCACGACGGGCAATTTAATTGCGCTGCGAGAGCTTGCCCTTCGCGAGCTTGCTGATGATGTGGATGAACGGCTTGAAGCATGGGATCGCAATCAGACGCTCCGTGGAACGCTGCGCCGAAGAGAGGTCATCTTTGTCGGCATCGATATTCTCGCGGACGCAGAGCGGCTTATTCGGCGGGGCTTCCGCATCGCGTATCGGCTGAAGGCGCAGTGGCATGTGCATCATGTGCAGGATGGCGCACCTTGGACAGACGAGGCGATCAATAAGCGTGATCTGTTGATGAAGCTGACCGAGAGGCTTGGCGGAGTATTTGAAATGTCCAAAGCGGAGAGCAGGGAGCATATTGCAGGTACACTTCTAACGGCAGCCAATCGCATCAAAGCAACGCAGCTTATCGTCGGGCAGCCTAGCAGAAAGGCGTGGTATGCAAGCTTTCGCGGCAATATCGTCCGTGAATTGCTGCAAGCCGGCCGTCATATGGATATGCTCATTGTGGCGAACCGGATTACGGATAAACATTAAAAAAAAGGGATTATCTAGTCAGCGCTTAAACCCCGCTGAGCAGATAATCCCTTTTATGCTGTGTAGGATGGATTAGACTTTGGTTATCGGTTCAATCCAGTCTTGAGACCACACTTGTATTTCACGGATAATCGGCTCAAGAGCAAGGCCTTTTTCCGTTAATGAATATTCTATGCGTACAGGTATTTCAGGGTAAACATGTCTATCGACAATACCTTCATTCTCAAGCTCTTTGAAACGTTCTGACAGCAATCTGCCGCTGATCGGAAGGGCGGATTGAACGGCGCAGAAGCGCTGCGGGCCGGACAAAAGCTGGAATATGATAAGGCCGGTCCAACGCTTGCTTATAAGTTCCATTCCCTTCTGAAAACGGGGACAAAGGTTAGATTGATCCATGCGCATCACCTCTTTTTACTTCTAATAAGTATAACTCCAATATCTTATTTATACAAGCACACTTGGATAATGTTAATTACTTGACTATCTTTAGTTATAAAATTATAATTAGTTACAAATAGTAAGTGAATTTAAGGAGGTACCGCAATGAATCCTTTATTTCTAGCGCATGGATCACCGATGCTCGCTGTCGAGCAAAATGAATATAGCGAATTTCTGAAACAAACAGGTGCGAGTCTAAAGCCGGATGCGATCGTTATTTTCACAGCGCATTGGGAGACGGACATCGTTACGATTTCATCCAAGGATGATGAATATGAAACGATTTATGACTTTTATGGTTTTCCTGATGAGCTCTACCAGATCAAATATGCTGCTAAAGGCTCAGTAAGAGTCGCTGAGCATGTTGGCCATTTGCTGAGCGAAAAAAATATTCAGGTAGCATATGATAATGAAAGAGGACTGGATCATGGCTCATGGACGATGCTGAAGCATATGTTCCCGAATGCAGACATTCCTGTCGTGCAGATTTCTGTAAATCCATATCGAGCTCCGGAGGAGCAGTTCCGAATTGGCGAGGCGCTGCGAAGCTTAAGCTCACAAAATGTTTTGCTCATAGGCAGCGGAGTGACCGTTCATAATCTTCGTGCTGTAAACTGGGGACAGAAGGAGCCGGAGAGCTGGGCTGTCCAGTTTGATGATTGGCTAATAGAAAAAATGAATAAGCACGATACAAATTCGCTATTTCAGTATGAACAGCTTGCTCCACATGCTAAAATGGCAGTACCCCGTGCAGAACATTTTGTTCCATTATATATAGCTTTAGGAAGCGGCAGCCCGGAGTCAGCTCCAAAGGTCATTTATCGAAGCTATGAATTTGGTACGCTAAGCTACTTATGCATGCAATTTTAATTGCGTATACTTTTAGAGAAGGTGAACTAGCATGATTAAACCTAATATAGCAGCACTTATTAAAAACAAACTAAAACGAACGCAAAGCGGCAATGATGACATTTATGTGATCGGTCCTGTGAAGCTTCCCGTCGACCTTGACGGAGAAACAAAGGTTTTTCATTGGTATAGCTGGCTCCGCAAAGAAGCAGGCGAAGAGATGTCTCCCGAGCAGCTCGTTGATGATTTAAATCGTTTCTCTTATGCGGATCTGCAGCAATCGAGCGTTCTCGTATATGGCGATTTTGAAAATAATGAAGATGCGCTTATTCGGATGCACAGCATCTGTCATACAGGCGATATCTTCGGAAGCGCAAGATGTGATTGCGGCTTTCAGTTAAAGCAATCGATGCGGATCATTATAGAGCATGGCACGGGGGCGCTCTTTTATTTAGCCAATCATGAGGGTCGTGGAATCGGTTTGTTCAGTAAAGCGATTGCCTACTTGCTTCAAGAGGATGGGCTCGATACGGTTGATGCGAATACAGAGCTTGGTTTCGCAGATGATTCGCGCGATTATAGTGAAGCAATTGCTGTACTGAAGCTGCTGCGTAAGCACCCGGTATCGATCATTACCAACAATCCGCGGAAAGTGGATGCACTGCGCAAATCGGGTATGAACGTGGCGGGAAGAGTGCCATTATGGGGCAATTCCTCTACTTATAATGAAAAATATATCCAAACAAAAATGAAGCGATCGGGTCATTATGGACAAGAGCCTCATACGCTTGTTAAATAATTTATTTGTGAAAGCAGCCAAAGAAGCCGGTTTCTACGTTAATTCGTTGAGACGGCTTTTTTGTCTGAACATTGGTCATAATAGTCAAAGTAGATGTCCTATCGCTGACCTAGAAGGTGTTTGCAGAGTAGACAAAACTGCTTCTAAATTAACCATAAAACGACAAAATTATTTTGCGTTCCTCTTTCTTTTCAAGTATGATGAGATAAAATGAACTCATGTTCACATCAAAGGAGTAACAAAGCATGCAATCAAAAACAAGCCACTGTAAAATTGTTGACTGCACGATCCGTGATGGCGGACTCGTAAATAATTGGGATTTTAGTGTCGAGTTCGTTCAGCATTTGTACCAAAGCTTGAACGAAGCCGGCGTCGATTATATGGAAATCGGCTACAAAAACTCTCCAAAACTGCTTAAGGGTGCTGAAAGTGCAGGACCTTGGCGTTTTCTAAATGATGATTTCTTGAAAAAAGTCATCCCTAACAAAGGAAATACGAAGCTTTCCGCACTTGTTGATATCGGTCGAGTTGACGAGAACGACATTTTGCCGCGCAGCGAGAGCTTGCTTGATCTGATTCGCGTTGCTTGCTACATCCAAGATGTAGATAAAGCGCTTGAGCTGGTTAAAGTATTCCATGATCGCGGATATGAAACGACAATTAACATTATGGCTCTCTCTAACGTAATGGAGAACCAGCTTATTGAAGCTTTCCAGCTTATCAATGAGAGCGTTGTTGACGTTGTTTACGTCGTTGACTCCTACGGCAGCTTGAAGCCAAGCGATATGAGCTACCTCGTTGACAAGTTCCGTCAGCATTTGCCTAACAAACGTCTAGGCGTTCACGCACACAACAATTTGCAGCTTGCATTTGCTAACACGCTGCTAGCAGCAGAACATGGCGTTGAGCTGCTTGATGCATCTGTTTATGGCATGGGCCGCGCAGCGGGCAACTGCAACACGGAGCTATTGGTATCTGAGCTTCAAAACACGAAATATAACATCCGTCCTGTCCTTGATATGATCGAGAAGTATATGGTTCCGCTTCGCGAGAAGGAAGAATGGGGTTACATCATTCCTTACATGATTACAGGTATTTTGGATGAGCATCCACGTTCCGCTATGGCGCTTCGTGATTCTGCAGACAAAGATAAAGGCGTAGAGTTTTATGATCGCCTTACAACGCCTGAAATTGCTCACGGCAAATAATAATAAATCAAAAGAAGCTAAGGCAAGTCATTAACATGACTTATCTTAGCTTCTTTTTTTGTGTGCATTATGTTTCAAGCAGCTCGCCATCGCCCCGAACAGCAGCAGCTTGATGAGGCTCATTCGGATGAAAATAGCCTTTGCCTCGGAAGGTTTGCCCACTGCTGGCGACAGCAGTAAGCTCAATTCCGATATCCTCATTTCTGCCAAACCATGCTAATAGCTCACGATCGCCAACGCCATTTATATCCACGTACCATAATCGATCCCCATACTCCGTAACTCGAACGAGCTCAGCGGAAGTAAAAGAAAGCTGAATCGTCTTTTGCTGATATGTCATTTCAAATGCGATTAATTCGAATGTTTCCAAGGTGAAGTCCTCCTGAATAATTGCTTCATGCAGCCGATCATGGGACTCGCAGCATGTCTGTTAACGATTGTAATGTTACTGGCTTATTAATGCAACATTACACTTCCAATAATCGTCAGATTAGGAAACGTAAATATAAATAAAAAGGGGCTGAAGGAATGAAAGCGGGTCATTCTCTCAACAAGGATGTTAGACAAAGAAAAAGATTGGGCTGGATTACCGTTGTTTTGCTTTCCCTGTTTCTTGTATTAAGCGCGTGCTCTTCCTCTAAGAATGATGCCTCGAACAGTGGTAACCGAGACATGGAATACAAAAGCAGTTCGGAGAGTGTAGCTCCGAGCAAAGGAGAAGCTACTACAAGTGGTGAGGATCGAAAATCCATTAGTGTGGAGCCACTAAGACAAAAAGAGGGGGGCAAACGCGGGTATTCAAATCCAGACAAAATAGAGCAGGCCGGGCAACTAACTGCTGGCGAATGGGATGATATAGCTGCTTGGGATCGCTTTGGCAATTTACTCAACTCGCAAGAAGGGGATAGCAGCAAGCGGGTATGGCAGTTCTGGAATTTTAACCGCCTTGAGGTTATCGTCACAGCTGGAGGCAAAGCATTGTCAGATGCACAGGTAGAACTATACGCAGGCAAGAAGACGATATGGAAGGCGCGTACAAACACGGAGGGCAGAGCCTATGTGTATGCAGGTTTATTTGAAAGTGATACGGCGAACTTAGGCCGTTATACTGTTAAAGTGCAATCGGGTCAAGAAAGCAAGACGACGCAGGAGATCGACATCCCACAGCAAGGCAGCATTAAAGTTGATTTAAGTAAAAGTACAGCGCTGTCAGATCAGGTAGACATCATGTTTGTTGTGGATACGACAGGCTCCATGGAAGATGAGCTAAATTATTTGGAAGCGGAGCTTAAGGATGTTGTGAAGCGAGTGTCCGATGAGCATGCAAATCAGCTTGGTATTCGTATTAGCGCAAACTTTTACAAAGATAAGCATGATGATTATATCGTCAAGCCGTATCCATTCACTACGGACATAAATAAAGTGATAGATCAATTTAACAAACAAAAGGCGGATGGGGGCGGAGATTATCCCGAGGCTGTTGATCAGGCGCTGCGCGATGCGCTTCATGAGCATGAGTGGAGCAAGGATGCTAGAGCGCGTCTGCTGTTTCTCGTTCTAGACGCACCGCCTCATGATGAACCACAGGTTATCGACGAGATAAAGCAGCTTACAGAGGATGCGGCAGAGCAAGGGGTTAGAATTATACCTGTAGCTTCTAGCGGAGTGAGTGCAGAGACGGAATATTTGATGCGTTTCATGGCAACAGCGACGGGCGGCACGTATTTGTTTTTAACCGATGACAGCGGTATCGGCAGTGATCACCTAGAGCCAGCAGTAGGCGAATATGAGGTTAAGCTGCTCAATGATTTGCTTGTTGAAGTCATTAATCGTTATGTTCAGCAGTAGTTTTCTTCATTATAAAAAGGGCAATTCCTCGGCAGCCAAAGCTGGTTGAGGGATTGCCCTTTATTTGAATCTGTAAAGTCACATTTATGACTAAGAAGCTCTTAAAGGAGCATGCAGATACTAGTCAGGAAGGCATGTTAATAAAGCTTGCCTTGACGATACAGCACGGTTGACAGCTTCATAACCGCATGATTATAACAATTTTGACGGAGCGGCAAAGGATCGCCAAAGAACGCGGGCAGGATGCCGTTTAACGTTGATTGCATTTTCTCATACAACATCTTATACACCTGTTCCTCGGTGAAAAATTGTGTTTCTCTCCCTTGCAGCCATTCGAAATAGGAGACGATAACACCGCCGGCGTTTGCAAGAATGTCGGGAATAATGATGGTGCCCTTTGCAGTCAGCACCTCATCAGCCTCGCCTGTGACAGGGGCATTCGCACCTTCTACTATGATGCGTGCTTTTACTTGATCGACGTTGTCCTTGCGAACTTGCTCCTCAAGTGCAGCAAGAATAAGCACATCTACATCTAAATAAAGGACTTCTTCGCGGCCAAGAATTTGGGCTTTCATATCAAGCTCAGACAGTGCGGCTTCGTCCGAAGGCAAATCACCTTGGTGAAGCGATGCGTATTCAAGTAATGAAGGGACAGAGAGACCGTCTGGATTGTACAACGTGACGTTGCGATCACTTACAGCTACTACTTTATTGTTTAAATAAGAGCATTTATATGCTTCCATTGCAGCGACTGAACCAACATTGCCGAAGCCTTGAATGGCGATCGACAGCGGCTTGTCCGCATGCGCTAACGCGGTTTGCACAAACGGGTTTGTGCTGCCGGCGAGCCAGCTGCTTTGCTCTTTAAGAAAATCATAAAGCATGTAACGGAAAGTGAAATAAACGCCTTTTCCGGTTGCTTCTCTTCGGCCCAAAGATCCGCCGTTAATGACGCTTTTGCCGGTGAAGCTGCCGAGGTAAGGATGACCAGGATGAATGCTTTTGTATTCGGCCATCATCCAGTCCATTTCACGCTCGCCGGTTCCCATATCAGGTGCCGGAATATCTTTGTCAGGCCCGAGCACGTCACTGAAATATTGCACATATTTTTTGCAAATGAGATAAAGTTCTCTAGCGGAATAGGAGCGTGGATTAATAACGACTCCACCTTTACCTCCGCCAAAAGGCACCTCGTGAAGCGCGTTTTTGAGCGTCATTAGCGCAGCTAGATTTGTTACTTCATCTTCGCTTACGGATTCGTGAAACCGAATTCCGCCTTTATAAGGCCCGAGTGTATCGTTATGCTGTATGCGATAGGCCGGAATTCGAACGACATTGCCGTTATCTACCGTAATGCGCAAAAAAGCTTTATGAACTTTATTTGGCGTGGAAAGAATAGCAGCAAGTGATAAGAAAGCTTGCTCACGTGCTTGAGCTTGTAAATTTGGTAAAAAAGCAGGGTCTCCCATTAGTGCGTTTAAGGATTGCTGTACGATGGCTCCTGTTTGGCTTGCCATAACTAAACGACCTCCTATGTATTCAGGAATGAGATTTTTTCAAGCTGCAGCGTATAATTGCCAAAGGATATGAGGCAGATACGCTAGCACTTGAACTCTAACTGTAACATATTGGAACGTTATAAGCCAAAACTAGGGAAAGCTTGATGTGCGAATGGTTACCAAATGATAGGGATTCAGCTTCGAATCCACTCTTATTAAGCTGGGTAACAGGAAAACTTCCCGTTATATTAGCGAATAAACGCCTTGCAACACAAATAACAGGAAAAACTCCAGCTTATTTCGATGCAAATGACTCATTAGTGGTCTTTTGCAGAAATTAACGGGAGTTTTTCCATTTCAGCATCACTGCAGCAGCATTTGAGCGAGTTTAACAGCAGAAATTCCTGTTAGAATAAACAATTGGCGGCCGAGCGTGATCATTAAATATGCTATGTTAATTTGAGCAATAACGATCCGTGTGGAGGCAGAGAGAATGACAGCTCGTTCAAGCTGCCGAGATTCTCGCGTGCCCAAAGATTGCGTACGAGCGGAGCATCGGCTAAACCAAGCTGCGCAAGCGTCACGGCAACCGTATCCTCTTGATCACTCGCATTAAACAAAGCAACGTACAATGTTTCATCGCCCTGTGCTGTCCATGCAATACGGTCCTGTTCTCGATAAAGCTGGCGTGCACCGCGTCCATTCCGATGAAGGGATAATACTTCCTCATTTGTGAGCAATGACAGCGTCCATTCGTCGATGTCTCGCATTTCACCGCCAAACATAAGCGGCGATCGGAAAATAGCCCATAGCGACATCATCGTTACCTGCTCGTCCCGTGTAAATCTTGTCCAGCGATCGCTGCCTCCGCCATCCACAGAACGAATGCCCAAATGCCCCAGCGGCAGCATATCACAATCCGGCCATGCTCCATCCCGAGCATGCGGCGCCCACTTCTCGCAGCGCTCAAACATCTCATAAAGCAGGTGCCACAAATCCCAGTAATCATCTGTCATTCGCCACATATTCGCATGCTCTGCAAGCGCACCCGCATCCTCGAGAGGAGCAGGACCAGGCGATAGGCTAAGCACCAACGGTCTGCCGCATTGTTCTATTGCGTGATGAATAAGCTTGATTTCATCCAAATGAATGCCGTAAATTCTGGAAGCGGCAATATCATCCACTTTAACGAAATCGACTCCCCATGATGCGTATAAATCAAATAACGAATTGTAATATTGCTGTGCGCCCTCTTTGGAAGCATCAACGCCATACATGTCTGTGTTCCAAGGGCAGATCGAATTCGGATGTGCAATCTGGCGAGCGGTTATGTTTGTTCCAAGCAGGCTGGTGTCTGCATGAACGGCTTGACGAGGAATGCCCCTCATAATATGGATACCGAATTTTAGCCCGAGTGAATGAACATAATCAGCTAGAGGTTTGAAGCCTTGACCGTTCGCAGCGGATGGAAATCGGTTAGCTGCGGGCTGCAAGCGGGAATACTCATCCATCTCAAGCGGAACGAAAGGACGATATTGGGATGAATTTGCCCCTGGCTCATACCACTGAATGTCAACAATGACATAATCCCAGCCATATTCTCGTAGATGTTCGGCCATATATGCCGCATTTCCGCGAACCTCGTCTTCTCTCACACTTGCGCCATAGCAGTCCCAGCTGTTCCAGCCCATAGGCGGAGTTGCTGCATATTGATGATGGTTGGAAGTTGTATACATTTGACTTCGTCCTCTCTTATCGTAATATTGCTCTATACGACAATCGTAAAACGAAACGTTAGTCGATGACTAGCGTAATTTATTGCGTTGATATGTAAAATGTTGCTCTTCAATCGAACTGTAAACGATCGATTGAAGGAAGCTCCTTGGCTAAGCGGAAATCAGCAGGAGGGAAGCCTACTCTGCTTCGAAATACTTTACTAAAGTAGCTGCCGCTCGAGTAACCAACCGTATGAGCGATTTCTTCGACCGTGAGGCTGCTGCTTCTAAGCAGCTGAACAGCCTTCTCGATTCGGAGCTTCGTTACAAAGTCCATCGGTGACATGCCTGTCGTCTTCGTGAACATTCGCGTAAAATAATATTTAGACAATCCAGCTGCAGCTGCGACATCATCTAAGCTTTGCAAACGATGGAATTCAGCTTCCATATAAGCAGTTGCCTGCTTAATTTGCTGCGGCCAATTCATTTTCTCCTGCTGCTGCAGCGTGCTTGATTGCAGCAGTTCCATCATAAGACGATAAATAAGAGATGATGCTTGGTAGCTGTTCTGAATACGATTGCTGCGAGCCTCTGCATATAAATGTTGAAGGCTGCGAACGACAGCGCTTGCAGGCTCAAATGTTGGTGTGGCACCGACGGCATGCAGCAGCTCAGACCACAGCGCTTGCATATGCTGCTGGCGGAATAATACAAAATAAAAAGTCCAGTGGTCGCTCGACTGCGGCAAGCAATAGTGATGATCTCCAGGGATTTCTACAAGGAAAGCATTGCCTGCATAGAGATCATGCGTTTCATCCCCGAGTCTGAATTGACCGAAGCCGGAGACAGTATATTGGAATAAGTAAAGCGGACCGTCAATTCGTTTCATCCCGTCCCAGCAGTAGTCAGTCTCTGTTACCTCTTGATAGCCGGTTGCAAATAACTGATAGATGGGAAGCTGCGGCGGGTCTTGAAATCGATAACCATATACACCATAGGGCTGATTCATCGTCACTTGGAATAATCACCTCGAAGGAAGACGGATTTTCAATCTATTATTTCATGATGGAAGGTGCTGGAGAAGAGATGCGGCAAATACCTGTTTTTATTTACGGTTCGTTACTGCCTGGTCAAAACAACCATCATTTTGTTTCATCCTATGTGCAATCGATTCGACCTGGCAAGATCGCAGGGAGACTGGTGGATTGCGGAGATTATCCAGCGGCCGTTCGAGATGCTATTGCTAAAGAGTGCAATAGTATTATAAGCGGTCAATGGATAGTCGTCGATAGAGAAGGACTTGCATCCATGGATGCGCTCGAGCAATTTTATGGTCACGAGGAGCAAAATGATTATGAAAGGGTATGGGTTGCTGACGCAAAGGATAAGCTTGTTTCAGGCTGGGTGTACGTTTGGGAATCCGATAGAGGCTGCCCGGCAATCGCGGATGAATACTGGCCGCTATTTTTCGCTCGTAAAATAAGGGGCATTTTATAAAAAAAGACATAGCCTCTGTGAATTGCACAGGAGCCATGCCGTTGATTACGCCTTAATATGCTGTTTAGGCTTTATCTTTTTCATTATCTGCGTCTGCGGCATAAGCAATTAATGCGACTTCTGAGCCATAAGTTTTAGTCAATTGCTGCTCCAGCTTGCGAATGGCATCGAGCGCATCGCTTTGGTTATTTAATTCAGCGAGATGATAGTCCTTGTCCATCATTAGGGTTCACGTCCTTAAATTCATGGTTTTAATAGTAGAATGGGCTTAAAAGTAGGTTGCTATACGTTTTTGCTTGACCGAACTGCAATTGTTCTTTTTAGAGCGGTCGAGTACACTGAAACAGTATGACATAAAGGGATGTGACATCTATGGGAAAATATTTGCTCCAACTAAAACAAATGGCGTCCGGCAGATGGGCGAAATATATGGCAATGGTACTATTGTTTCTTCTGATCGCCGCCGCTGCTGCTTTGTGGGTATCGCCGCCGCAGGCTTTTGCACAGCTGTATTCCGGAATGGAAGAAACAAATTTTGATCCTCACAAGCAGGTTGGCCATAATCATTCGGACGGGACACAATCAGAAGCAGGAATAACCGTTTCGCAAGCTTTATTTTATGCGGTTAGAGCGATTTATTATGCTGCCTTTATGTTCGCTGCTGGATTGATGCTTTGGTCCATAACGCTGCCAAAGGATGCGGAATCCACTCTGAGCAAGCTCGTGCAAAAATGGAGCATCTATTCGCTTAGAGGATTGCTGCTTGCCGTTTTGCTATTCGTTTTTGTTCATGCGAGTCAATTAATGAGGGGATATGACGGCGGTAATTCGAATGAATGGGTCCGCTTGCTGACGGAGACGTCCACCGGACAATCGTGGCTTGCACTGATCGTACTTTCGCTGCTTGGATTTACGGTTCTGCGAATGCATGATTCACTCAAAATGATTTGGGCTCTGCTGCTTATTGCGGTTGAAAGCTTTAATGGGCATGTTAATGCACTTCCAAGCAATACGTTTGCTATTGTGTTCGACTTCATACATATCGTCTGCTCTGCTTTGTGGGCTGGCGGATTAATGCTGCTATTGCTATTGTGGCGGACTGATCGCAAGGAGGCAGGGAGATTCGCCGAGCGATTTACGAAGGTCGCATGGCTGACAATATTGCTCCTATCGATTAGTGGAATTGGCATGACAGCACTTCTTCTGCCAAGCTGGCGCTATTTGTTTTATACAAGCTGGGGGTTCATGCTGCTTGCCAAATCAGGATTGGTACTGATTGTTGCTTGCGTTGGATTTCTGCTGCATAGGCGCGCCAAACAGCAAAAGCTGCCTAACGGCAAGCTGCTGAAGCTGGATGGACTTTTGATGGCTTTGGTGCTGATTCTTGCAAGCATCTTCACTTATGTAAGTCCGGTTCCAGATACAGAGCCGTTATCCTATCATAAAATGGGTGAAACGCTCCATTACACGGTAATCATAACGCCAAATGGGCCTGGTCCAAATGACGTTAAATTAAAAATCTGGCTGCCTAAGACGCTTGGATCGCCGGCATCTGTACAATTTCTGCTTCGTACGCCGGACAATCCGAACAAAGCGGATATCAACGTTCCAGTGCGCGGCGCCAGCGGGGAAAATTATTTAGCTTTCCCAGGATTTTTAGAAACGGATTATGAATCCGATAAGTTCGAGCTGCCTACACGCGGGGCATGGGAAGCAGAACTGATCATTACGGATCAGACCGGCGCAGTAACGAAGCAGTTGATTCCGTTTCGGAATGACTAATGGGGAGAAAGGGAGCTGAGCAGATGTCGTATAAATGGCTGAAATGGCTAATTTTATGGATTCCGACGGTCGCTATCGGGCTATGGGAATATTTGCGCCACGCACTGCTGCTCCCGTTCATTTCGATGGATCTCGGCAATTTGCTCGCGCCTGTTTTTGTTTTTATTATTTCGCTGACGCTGCTCCGTGCGTTATTCGCTAAGCTGGAGCAAACGCAAGAGACGCTGCAGCGCGAGCGTATTGTCAAGGCGGCTCTTGAGGAACGTGAGCAGCTCGCTCGCGAGCTTCATGATGGCATATCACAATCGTTGTTTATGCTATCGGTTAAGCTGGACAAGCTGGAGCGGGCGGAGTCCGCTTCTGATGCACAGCAAACGACGGATCAGATTAGAAAAACCGTGAGGCATGTATATGATGACGTCAGACAATCTATTGCCAATTTACACGATGCGCCTTTACCAGCGGATATGTCATGGATGCAAAGCATCCACCATTTAACCGTTGAAATGGAACAGACCTCGGGCATTCAAACAACAGTGGAGTGGCATGTACAGGACGGCTTGTTGTCCTATAAGCAGAAGGTCGAATTACTGGCCATTATGCGTGAGGCTCTTATGAACGTACAGAAGCATGCGAAAGCAAAACAAATTGTCATTCAAGGTGAAGGAGTCGGAAGCTCCGATATGACGCCAAATACTTTCCGCTGCTCCATTCTCGATGATGGTATAGGGGCTGAGAAGGAGAAGCTTCACGGCAAAGGCAAGTATGGGGTCAAAATGATGCAGGAGCGAGCAGCTGCGATGGGCTGGACGATGACGGTACAGCAGACGAAACCGCAGGGCACAAAAGTCGAAATCATCGGAAGGAGTGATGCCAAATGACGGATAAAACGGCTAAGGTACGCGTTTTTTTAGTAGATGACCATCCCCACGGCCGGGAAGGCATACGCGATATAGTATTAAGCGATGACTCATTTGAAGTAATAGGGGAAGCGGCAAGCGGCGAGGAGGCAATCGCTGCGATCGAAGAATTACAGCCCGATTTGGTGCTTATGGACATTAATATGCCTGGCATTGGCGGACTCGAAGCGACGCAGCGGCTGAAGCTGCTCATGCCCTCATTAAAAATTGTCATGGTCACGGTCTCCGATGACATTACTAATTTATTCGAAGCGATTAAGCGAGGAGCGCAGGGTTATTTGCTCAAAAATCTTGCGCCATCCTCATGGATGGAATATTTGCGAGCGATATCTTTAGATGAAGCACCGATGTCGAAGGAGCTTGCCTTTCGCATGCTGCAGGAATTTTCGAAAATGAAGCCGCAGGAGACGAAGCATCTTGTGAATAAACCTCAAACGCTGGATAAAAATGCGTCTATTATTACGACTCCGCTGACCGACCGGGAGAAAGAAGTGCTTGAGCGGGTGGCTACAGGCGCTTCCAATCGTGAAATTGCAGGCGAGCTGTGCTTGTCGGAGCATACGGTAAAAAACCATCTGAAAAATATTTTGCAAAAGCTTCATCTCGCTAATCGCGTACAGTTGACGATTTACGCCTTTGAGCAGGGGCTTGTTGAACGTTAAAACTTTTGCTGAGGATGCACTTCAAACTATTCGACAAAAATAGCAGGATTCCAACAAAATTCGTAGAACTACTAGATTCATATCTTGCTTAGTTTCTGCTCGTATAGGTCAGATTCAATTTGGGGGGTAGTAAATGTCGAACGATTGGCAATTTCCCATCGATCGTGAAATTAAGCTGTACAATCGGCTGGATGAGCTTCAGCGTCTGAATGAAGGGCTTGAACAAATCGGTGCCGAGGCGGGCTGGTCTGAACGCGCAGTTCTCGACTTGTCTCTAGCATGCGAGGAGCTTGTCATCAACATTGTAAACTACGGCTTCCCATCTGGGGGAGAGCATCATATTGACGTCATTATTCAAGCTTCACCAACCAGCGTTGAAGTGAAAATAGAAGACGGGGGCGTTCCCTTTAATCCGCTGCAGGAGGCTGATCCTAGAGCACTATTAGAGCTCGAGCTGGAGGATCGTCCGATTGGCGGCTTGGGTATTTTTTTTGTGAAAAGGTTAATGGATGACATTCATTATGAATATGCGGGCGGTTTGAATCGCTTCCGCATGCGCAAGCAATTCGTACTTAATAGCAATGGCGATAAGCGGGAGGAAGCAGACATATGAACATTCAAGCAACGGAGTTAAATGGCATTACGATTATTCCACTAGAGGGAAGATTGGATGGAAATAATGCGACGATAGCGGAGCAAGCTTTCTTGAAGCTATTTGCAGAAGGCAAGCAGCAATTTATTTTTGATTTTACGGATTTGCAATACATAAGCAGTGCGGGACTGCGCGTTATACTGGTGGCGGCTAAGAAGCTTAGAGCCTCTAAAGGACAGATGGTTTGCGCATGTCTCGGCGAGCAAGTCTATGATGTATTTGAAATGTCGGGTTTTACAACGATATTGGATATGGCGAAGACACGGGAAGAAGCGCTAGTCAAACTGGGAGCAGGGGCTTAATGATGGTTCAGCTGAAGCTAGAGAGGCGGTAACGGTCTTGTCAGTACTCTATTTAATATTCGGAGCTGCGGGCCTTGGCGCTGCGGCATATTTATTCGTTTGCAATCGTCGTCTTACCGCAAAGCTGAGGCGTGCGGAAATGCTGTTTGATTTAAGCACGCAGGTTCATTCCTCGCTGCATCAGCCGGAGCTTATAAATTCGGTAAATGCAGCAGCGAAGCAGCTTATATTCGCAGAAGAGGCAGCGGTTGGTCTGGTCGATGACTGGGATTCGCAAGATAATGAGCTTACAAAAACCATGGATCATAGCGTCGGTGACAAAGTAAGCGTGCCGATGATGGCGAGAGGCCGCAAGGTGGGTGTTCTGGAAGCAACCGCTAAGATCGGAGGAGCTCGATTTAGTAGGGCAGATCATGAGACGCTTACTCAGTTCGCAAGGCCGCTGGCATTGGCACTGGATAATGCTAGACTTTATGAAGCGCTTGAGGAGTCGGTGGGGGAGCTGCAAATGGCAACAGCACTCAAGGATCGCCTTGAGAATGAGCTGCAAATTGCCGGCAGCATTCAGCTCAGCTTTCTTCCTACGACAATGCCTTCCGCAAATGAACCTTTTGACGTTTGTGCACTGTTGAAGTCAGCGAAAGAGGTAGGAGGCGACTTCTACAACTTTTTCAAAATAGACGAGGAGCATCTGTTTTTCACACTAGGTGACGTGTCGGATAAAGGAATACCGGCTGCGCTGTTCATGGCGATGACGCTTTCGTTAATTAAAGGGAAAATGAATGCGAAGCTGTCGCCAGGCGAGCTGCTGGAAATGGTCAACGATGAGCTTTGTACGGACAATGCGCAGCTATTCGCAACGATCATATGCGGCGTGCTGAACATTGCGACTGGCGAGGTTGTGCTTAGCGATGGCGGACATTGTACTCCTTACATTGTCAAAGCGGACGGCTCCGTTCTGCCGATTAAGCTCCCCAAAGGCATCCCGCTTGGTTCTTTCCCTGAATTCACTTATCGGAATCAGACCATCGAGCTTGAGCATGGCGATCGTTTTGTCCTCTACACCGATGGTATTACCGAGGCTGAGAACGAACTACAAGAGCAGTATTCCACTAGTCGTTTACAAAATTTCTTATCTCAAACGTCCGGTTATTCTAGCGCTGAAATCATCGATGCGCTGCTGATGGACGTGTTCATGTTCGCGGACGGAGCTCCACAATCCGACGATATTGCGGTACTTTGCCTCATGCGCCGATAAGCGTAATGCATTCATATAAGGGTGAACCATCATGCGATTTTATGAAACAGGATTCGATTATTTACGTGACGAGCTCGCTTTGCTGGAACAAGGGCTGCGAGTTCTTCTTGCAGATTTTGAGAGCAAGGAAATCGATGGTCAAACGCCAATGTCAATGCGCGGCCTCGTCGTTAATGCTATCGATATAGAACGATCGTTTCTAGGAAACGAGTCTTTACAGGAAGAAGATGCACTAGCTTCGTTTAGACAATTTCGCGCAGAGGCGGAACGACAGTTTTCACAGCACATCCATGACAGCGTAAGCGAGGGAGCAAGGCTCCCGTTCGCTTATTTGTCATGGACTCTTCGTCTTTCGACATGGGAAAAACGCTGCGTTATGTTATGCCTTGCAGCTGAGCTTGATTCACGTTATGAAAGCTGGTTTGGCTATTTGAATGACGACGTTACGCTGCGGGTGCCTACTGCGGAGCTTGCGCTGCGATTGTTAGGAGATTCGAAAGAAGAGTTTTATCATGCTCGTTCGCTGCTCGCAGGTTATTCGACCCTTGGCAGATTTGTGCTGAGATCAGGCAGAGCGGCAGTACCGGCTGAGAGAAGCATGCTGAAGCAGCCGCTGCGCATGGACGCCCGTATTATCTCGTTTCTGCTGGATACTGAAAAGCTGGATTCCAGAATTGAAGACGTTTGTACCTTATACGATGGGGCGAGGTCAGCTCCAGAGCTGGCGTTTAATTTCGAGGTTCAAGACATGCTGCTGCAACTTGTGCAAAGGGAACGATCCTTCAAGGGAGACAAAGCATTCACTCAAGATGATGAGAATGAGCAGTATGAAATACCGTTTATTCAGTTAAGCGGACCTTCGGGCGCCGGCAAAAAGCTGCATGCCAGACATCTGGCTCAGTCTTTGGAGCAGCCGCTGCTGCTTGTCAAGCTAGACAAGCTTGCTAAGGATGAAGATGCGATGACGGAGCAGTTGAACAATATTGTACGTGAATCGCTCTTATCTGTAGCTGTTTTATGCTTCGATGAGGGGGAGGGTGAAAGAAGCGCAGCTGAGGGCTGGCCTCATCAGCAGGAAAGGGTTCGCAAGGCGCTTGCTAACTATATAGAATTAGCAAGGCTCCCTGTCGTGTTATGGCTGACGCGTGTAGAAAGGCGTGCCTCACAGCTGCCGCTTCCAGCGTTTTCTGCATTAACGAGCCACACTGTGCATGTTCCTAACGCAGAAGTGCGATTGCAGCTCTGGCAGCGCTGCAGCGATGAAAGAGCGGATCGTAGTCTGCTCAGACATTTAGCCGATAAGTATGCTTTTACAGCTGGGCAGATCGAGGGAATGAGCAAACAAGCAGATCGCCTAGCTTACCATCACAAGCACGAGTTCCCTACACTTGATGATTATGCCCATGCCTCGCGAACACAGGTTCAGCATCGTTTGTCCGAGCTTGCGGAGAAGCAACGGCTAGTTCGGCGATGGGATGATCTGATATTGCCAGAGGAGCCGCTGGAGCTTCTTAAGGATGCGTGCAGCAGGCATAAGCATAGCGAAACGGTGTTTAATCGATGGGGCTTTGGTCATAAGCTTCCTTATGGTCGAGGCTTAAGCATGTTGTTTGCTGGGCCTCCTGGCACGGGAAAAACGATGGCAGCTGAAGTCGTTGCGGGAGAAATGGGTCTAGAGCTTTACCGTATTGATCTGTCGCGCGTTGTGAGCAAATATATCGGAGAAACGGAAAAAAACTTGAGAGAGCTGTTCGCTGAAGCGGAAAGCAGCGGCGCTGTCCTATTTTTTGACGAAGGAGACTCCTTGTTCGGCAAACGAACGGAAGTAAAAGATTCAAATGATAGATTCGCGAATATGGAGGCATCCTATCTTCTGCAGCGCATTGAAAGTTTCGAAGGTATCTCGATTCTAGCAACCAATTTGCTGCAAAATATGGACGAAGCTTTTTTGCGAAGAATGCAGGTAATCGTTAACTTTCCATTCCCGGATGCAGCCCATCGGGAGCAAATTTTCCGCTCGCTGCTGCCTAAGGATGCGCCGCTTGATCCTGACCTTGATCTGTCATTTCTAGCAGCGCGCATCGATGCATCGGGCGGTCATATTAAAAATATTGTCCTGTCTGCCGCGTTTATGGCTGCCTCGGAGCAAGCTTCAATCGGCATGAGGCATATGGTCCGTGCGACACGTCAAGAGCTCCACAAGATGGGGAAAATTGTCGTGAAAGAATCGTTCGAACCATATAACTAGCAAGTTTTTCTCAATAATTTGTTGTAAAATGTAGTAATTTTACTGAATTTGGTTCGCGAAGTCAGGAAAATTGACATAAATTGAGTAATTTTGCGTAGTCAATTGGTAGTAGAGAAGCTATAATAGAAATCGAATACCATTTTGATTTTTTTGGGAGTGATAGGCTGATGGGTGGATATACGGTTATTGCGGATTTGGAAGCCAGCATGCTGCGCTTGCTACGTGATCATCTTACGCCTGACCCAGTGCCGCGTCCCGAGTTGATCGGAATGGCTTCGCCCCGGGATGCAGGCGATCTAGCTCTTTCCTTGTTTTTGTTCAACGTTAAGGAAAATGGCGAATCTCGTCGGACGGGCATGGTGGATCGTGGAGGCGTGCTTCAGTACCCGCCGCAGGCGCTTGATTTTTATTTTTTAATGACAGCGCATTCGAGTGCGAATCGATTAACGCGTGCATTGGACGAGCATCGGATATTAGGTCGTGCTATGCAGGTCTTTTATGATAATGCCGTGCTCAGCGGTACTTATCTTGAAGGCACGCTTGCTGAAGGAAACGGTGCGATAAGGATGAATCTAGTCAGCATGGAAGGCGAAGATTTACTGAAGCTTTGGCAGTTCGGTGATACGCCGTACAAGCTTTCTGTCGTCTATCGCGTAGGCCCAGTCATGCTCGATTCGAATCGTGTGAAGCCGGTTTCGCGAGTTGTCGAGCGTCATATTGTGCTTGAGGAAAAGGACGGTGGCTAATATGTCACACCATCGTTCAACGAGGGTAACTCGCTGTTCGCTTGTTGTATCGCCAGTTGACGTATGGACAAGAAGGCTGCTTGCACCTTCCGCGTTATCCGTTTCACTTGAGGGCATTCATAAGAAACCCATTCGGAAGCCTGACGGGACCTTTCTGTTTCTTGACCTTCCCTCTGGCAGCTATGTGCTCTCCGTTACCTCATCTGTATTTATACCCTACAGGAAACAGATTGAAACCGCTTCTATTTCAAAATTATACCCAATGATTACAGTACCGCTTTTGCCTAGTCCCAAATATGCTTATCCTGCAGATTCGACAGCTGTCACCTTTGAGTTATGTGATGCTGCTAGCAGACCTTGTGCTGATGCTGAGGTTTGGGCTTACATATGCGAGGATGCCGCAGCACGAGGTAGAATTATGCAAGATTCGCTGCTTGCTGGTGCAGATACAGCAGCAGTGGGGCAGTTGCAGGGACAGACGGTTGCAGGCGAGAGCTTGCTGCTTCGCGGTCAAGGCAATGAGGAGCTTGTGCGTGTAGCTGAGATTTTGCCCGGCAATGGACTGCGATTCGAGCAGCCATTGCAGGAAAACTATCGAAGAGGTGCGCTATTATTGCCTGCTGTTCAAACGAGCAGTGCAAATAACGGTATCGTTATTCTTCCCTTCCGCGGCATACTGCCCACCAGCTTTCCTATTAAAGTGTTTGCAATTAATGAACATGGCAGCGCTGCGACCGAGTTGACGGCGCAAGCGGGTGAAGTAGTATCAGCGCAGACTTTAGTCCTTCAGTAGGATTAACTATTCTGACGCATTCCAATTGGTCTTGGGGTTGACGCGGGAGAAATATGCCTGCCATTACCTAATACATAAATAGATTCAGAGAGGAGATCACACATGGCTGAGTATTTATCGCCAGGCGTCTATGTGGAGGAATTTGAGAGCGGCGCCAAACCACTGGAAGGTGTTAGTACGAGCACAGCGGGCTTTATTGGGCTTGCTGCTCGCGGACCAGTCGAGGGTTTACCGCAGCTTATTACAAGTCCAGCTGATTTTGGACGTGTATATGGTTCCTATTTATCTGAAAATGCTTTTGGCTCATACCGTTTTCTTGCGCATGCGGTTAATCAGTTTTTCACAAACGGAGGCTCCCGCTGCTTCATTTCCAGGGTAGCGCCGTCAGATGCCAAAACAGCCTCTAACGAAGCTCAGAAGGATGCGGTTCTCTCCATTACCGCCAAAAATCCAGGCGCTTGGGGCAATCAAATTCGTGCTGTTGTTGTACCTGCAAGCAAAGCAAAAACACCGATCTTTGAAGCAAGCGAAAGCAATCGTTACCGCGTGAAAAACGCTGCTGGCTTTTATGCTGGGGATGTGGTCGTTTTTACAAATGGTACAGAGAAGCAATACAACCGCATCATTTCTGTTCATGATCAAGTGATTGAGCTTGCAGAAGCACTTAGCGGCGATGTAGTGGATACGGCTCTAGTTCCAACTAAAGTACTGAGTTCCTCGGAGTTTACGATTAACGTGCTTTACGGAACGGAGTCGGAAACCTACGAGAAAGCATCACTAAATCCAGAGGCTCCAAACTATGTGGAGAAGCTGGTATCCCGCTCGAATATCGTAAGCGTACAAGTACTAAAGGCATCGGAAGAGAGCATTTCTCCGCTAGAGCAAATTGCTGGTTCTGAGCTTGCCGTATTTGAAATTCTGCTTGCGGGTGGCAGTGATGGTTCTGCTGCAAGCTTGTCGGCTGCTGATTTTATCGGCGAAGACTTTGGTCCAGGCAGAAGAACAGGTATCCAGTCGTTTATCGACAACGATGTTGTCAGCATCATGGCGATTCCAGGTGTAACTGATCCTAACGTACAGCTGTCGCTGGTTGCTCATTGTGAAAGCTTGGGAAGCCGCTTTGCGATTCTTGATCTTCCTCGCGAAGTAACGAAGGTACAGGATGTGCTTGCTCATCGTGATTTGTTCGATTCAAGCTATTGCGCACTGTATAATCCATGGCTGCAAGTGTTTGACCCGCTCGACAAACGCAATATTTTCATCCCGCCATCTGGTACAATCGCTGGGGTATATGCTCGTTCGGACACGACACGCGGCGTACAAAAGGCGCCTGCCAACGAAACGCTTCGCGGTGTAGTAGGCCTAGACGTTCAATATAACAATGGCGAGCAGGATATTCTTAACCCAGCAGGCGTCAACTTGATTCGTGCTTTTACAGGTCAAGGCATTCGCGTATGGGGCGCTCGTACATGTTCATCCAATACACTTTGGAAATATATCAACGTACGCCGCTTATTCATTTTCATCGAAGGTTCGATCATGAATGGATCAAGCTGGGTTGTATTTGAACCGAATACCGAGCAGCTATGGGCCCGGGTTCAGCGCACGATTGACGCATTCTTAACTCGTGTATGGCGTGACGGAGCATTGTCCGGTACAAGCCCGTCTGAAGCATTTTATATTGAAATTGGACGTTCAACGATGACACAGGATGACATCGACAATGGACGATTGATTTGTGTAATCGGCGTAGCGCCGGTGAAACCAGCTGAATTCGTCGTATTCCGCATCACGCAAAAAACAGGTTCGGAATAGTCATTAGCTTCCATATCGAATAACGGAAGGGGATCCACATGCCAGGAGATCGTATTGATCCATATCGCAATTTTAGATTTCGTGTAGAAGTAGAAGGTCTTGAGCAAGCAGGATTTAGCGAGGTTTCCGGTTTTGAGGCAACCTTTGATGTGGTCGAATACCGCGAGGGCAACGAGGTTATTACACCTCGCAAGCTTCCAGGCTTAATCAAGTACGGCAACATTTCACTGAAATGGGGCACGACTGAATCGATGGAGCTGTATGATTGGCTTCAAGAATGCGCCGAAGGAACGATTGAGCGCAAAACGATTACGATCATCGCGCTTGACGAAGAAGGCGAAGACGTGGCTACTTGGCAGGTTATCGAAGCTTGGCCTGTTAAATATACTGCGCCTACCTTCAATGGTACCGGCAATGATATTGCGCTAGAGCTGATTGAATTCGCTCATGAGGGTTTAACGCGCACCGCATAGAAATGAGTAATTAAAGCTGGTTTATGGCGAACAAGGGAGGTCAGCAGGCGAGAAATCGTTTGCTCCTCTCTTGTTTTCCGCTTTTCTAGAAATTGATTCTATTTTACATATTGGAGTGATGACCGGATGGCGTTTCAAACGGAATATGAATTTGAATTGCCTCGCGGCTACGTGGATGATCAAGGCAATCTCCACCGGCGGGGTGTTATGCGGCTTGCTACGGCAGCTGATGAAATTTTACCGATGAAGGACCCGCGCGTACAATCCAACCCTAGTTATTTGACCGTTATTTTGATGGCTAGAGTGGTAACGAAGCTTGGGGACGTTAGGCATATTGATACGAAGCTAATCGAGAAGCTGTTTACGGCAGATCTTGCTTATTTGCAAAATCTATATCGTCAGATTAATGACTTAGAGGCGCCTAAGGTGCTTACGGCTTGTCCGAAATGTGACCACGAGTTCGAGGTGGCTGTCGATTTTTTGTCCTTAACGGAAGCTCTCTCTTAGGTTATCCGGTTGACCGGCTGTACGAGGAGGTAGGCTTCGTCGCGTATTATTTTCATTGGTCGCATGACGAAATTATGAGCATGGAGCATGCAGAACGCAGGCGCTGGTGCGACGAAATTTCCAAAATAAATCGCAAGATGAACGATGAATCAGATAGCGGTAAGAAAAATATTTTCGACGTTTTTGGAAAGAGGTGACGCGGCGCTATGGCAGTCATGAAGGGGCAAGAGAAAGGTCGCTTTCACGATGTAGCTACAACATTCAAGTTTTGGGTGGAGCTCGATGACATTTTTGTTGCAGGGTTCTCTGAGGTTTCGGGACTTGAGGCAGAAACAGAAATTGAGGAATACCGTGAAGGCGGAGTGAACGGCTATGTTCATAAGCTGCCGATGGGCGTTCGGTTCCCAAATCTCGTGCTGCGCAAGGGCATGACTAAATCGCCTGCTCTTTGGAGCTGGTACGAAAGCACAATAGATGGAACGATTGACCGCAAAACGGGTGCGATTGTGCTGCAATCTGCTGACGGAACAGAATTTGGACGCTGGAGCTTCTTTGATGCTTATCCGGTGAGGTGGACCGGGCCGCATCTGAATGCGAGCACGAGTGACATTGCGGTTGAAACGATAGAAATTATTCATAGCGGTTTATATGGCGATTTTCAGAAGTAGGGTTGTGCATGTAGTCAAACGTTAATGAATCATAAAATGCAAGTTGAACGGGAATAGGAGGATGCACCGGTATGAAACGAATTTTGGACCGTATGGGCAAAGCTGCGACAAAGCAATCAACGTCGGTTCAGCCGTTTGCCGGAGGCATCTTAAATAAATATAAGACAGGCACAGGACGCAAAATATTTGAGCGGGTCGCTATGTCGCATGTGATCAAAAATGAACCGACCATTACTCAGCAAACGCTGCATGTGCAAGTCGTAGCACCTAAAGCAGCAGCACCAAATAACGGCTACAATAAAAAAACGCCGCCTAGTCCAGAGCGCAAGCCTGAGCGCATCATGATGCGCGAGCGAGTAACGGTAGAGCGTGAAACGATCGTATTCAGAGATGTGACACATATTATCAAAGAACTAAGAACGATAAGAGAAATAGCAATAGCACAGCCTGTTCAAGGGAAAGAAACGAATGATGGAGCACTCCACAAAATAGGCATTACGAAGCAGTTAGATGAGATTGTTAACAGCAGTATAATTACGAACAGATTTAAGCATGACCATTCCAAACGAATAATACCGCATGTTTCGCAGCTGCCTACTCAACCATTGAAGGCAGAGCAGCAGGCGGATTACTATAAATGGCTGCAAGCCAAGCTTCAACCCGGTATTGTTATTCAATCGCTTCGAAAGCTGGATAACCTTAATAAGCCGCTGGCGAAGGATCGAGCTCAGCTTAAGTCTAACCTCAAGCAGGCTAACGATTCTGGCGCATCATTGAGCAAGGCGCCTTTGCAGCTTACGAATGCACGCAGAGCAGTCGTTTCACAAGAGCAGCGGGAAGCGGAGAAGAGAAGCGCCGCTGCGGGCAAGGTTCTAAGCGAGGCTGGGAAGAGAGCCGAAGCGGTGAAGCTGGAGCAGCGGGAGGCGGAGAAGAGAAGCGCCGCTGCAAGTAAGGTTCAAAGTGAGGCTGGGAAGAGAGTCGAAGCAGTTAAGTTGGAGCAGCGGGAGGCTGGTAAGCAGAGCGCGGCTGCGGGCAAGGTTCTAAGCGAGGCTGGGAAGAGAGCCGAAGCGGTGAAGCTGGAGCAGCGGGAGGCGGAGAAGAGAAGCGCCGCTGCAAGTAAGGTTCTAAGCGAGGCTGGGAAGAGAGCCGAAGTGGTGAAGCTGGAGCAGCGGGAGGCGGAGAAGAGAAGCGCCGCTGCGGGTAAGGTTATGAGCGAGGCAGGTAAGAGAGCCGAAGCAGTGAAGCTGGAGCAGCGGGAAGCGGGTAAGCAGAGCGCCGCTGCGAGTAAGGTTCTAAGCGAGGCTGGGAAGAGAGCCGAGGCGGTGAAGCTGGAGCAGCGGGAGGCGGAGAAGAGAAGCGCCGCTGCGAGTAAGGTTATGAGCGAGGCTGGGAAGAGAGCCGAAGCGGAGAAGCTGGAGCAGCGGGAAGCGGAGAAGAGAAGCGCCGCTGCAGGAAAGGTTCAAAGTGAGGCTGATAAGAGAGCCGAAGCGGTAAAGCTGGAGCAGCTAGAGACAGCGACACACACGTTTCGTACGCTCTCGAGTAGACAGGACGATGATGTGTTACCGCAAGAAGATCGTGCAAAAGGAAAAAAACAGCTAGAGCTAAAGCATCGTAATCATCAAAAACATATCTCCGAGCAAACGGAGATGTCGCAAGAAGCAGCACCAAATGGCAAGGAAGCGGATGTACAATCAAATGCCTCCGCGAAAAAAACGAATCAACTGAATCGTTTGGCAATGTCAAATGCAGAAACAGAAGCTGCAGCTATCCAATCAAGTATCAAGGTAACCGCTAGCAAGATAACAGATGTTAATCGAAATAGGCTTCAGCTACTAGTATTGCAGCGCAAGCCGCAGCTTTTGAACGAATTAACTGAACGGAGCAGCCAATCAGCGATTGCTGCCAAACGTCTCATTCATCGAGCGAATCGTTCACAGTCGGATCAGCCTCGAGAGGTCGATAATGATTCAACTGTAAATCTGAATAATAGCAGCATGATTAATCCAGTCGTGCCTTCCCATAAAAAAGAGATTAAAGCTAATCCAGCTGATATTTCATCGAATGTAAGCAGCTGGAAGCAAAATGAAACAAAACCTAGCAGTGCTGCTACTTCAATCCATAAAGCAAATGCAGTACAAGCAGGGATATCAGCTGATGGATCTCAACGGTTTATACCGTCAAGGACATTATCAAATGCTCTTGCAGAAGCAGCAAGAATAAGGAACCGGATTATGGCTTCGAGGCCTGCCCAGATGGTTTTGCGACGTTTTGAACAGAAACAGCCTGCGCAGAGCGCAGAGCCAGTGCTAAGGCAGGATGCAAGCAAGGCATCCGAAGCTACCGCCCTAAAGAAGCCTCCAACTCAGCTCAACTATAAGCATAAAGCTGCAACGGATCATAATCCGGAAGGGAATATACGTGCTCAAAGTCGCCGTGCTATTTTACATAAACGAACAATCGTACCAGAATCGCAAACCTTAACTCATGATGCGAATTTCATTCAAGGCGCTTCTGCTCGTGCCAGTCGAACAGACGCGAGTGCGAGATCCGAGAATCTGTCTAAAATGGCAGAATTGAAGCCAAGCGAAGAGGCTGGTTTAAATACGGGCTTGGCATCTGTTACCGTTCGCGGACAATTAATTGCGAGAGCTGCGAATAATAAGAAGACGTTATTAAAGAACGGAGCATCACTGTCGCATAAGCGGCGAGTGACAGCGGCAAATCATGAAGCGAGCATCAGCGCTATACTTCAGAATGCGATACAAGGGAAAAGAAAAGGGACAACAATGCCTAGTCCTTTTTCTCCTGCTAATGCTGGAGCAAAAGTAGATTCAGCTTCTCCTTTAGTTGGAAGAACGGTTCATCGTTTTGCTGCTGAATGGCTCCCATCTGAAACGATTAAAACCTCAGCATATGGGGTTGAAAACAATAATATTAGGCAAGCATCCACTTCATTAGTGCGAAGGCTAGCGGAGCAGCAGACTTCTCCAAACACAAAGCCAAGCGCTAGCGCTGAAGCGAAACAAAAGCCGGTCGAATCAAGACTAGTTCAGCGGCAAGTCCGTAAAAATAACAGCACCTCGGTAAATGAAATAGAAAAAACATATGGCGCTGAATCATTAAATGATGTGGCGAATAAAGCAACACAAACGTTGGCTAACCGCTTTGAAATGTCAGCCGAAGCAACGGTTTTAGCGAAAGCTTCCGCATCCATGCGCGCGTATCCAACACTAAGCGTGCACAAGCAGACAGAATCAGGAGACATGAAGCTGTCAGCTCCTACTCTCCCTATTGGCGAGAGAAATAAACGCAGTGGACAAACCAACCCTGTGCATCGTCAAACGTTAATGTCATCATTCTTGAATAGCGGATCCAGAGCAGGAGTGACTCCATTCCGAACGATTCAAAGACATTCTGGCTTCGCCAATCTTGCTGCAAAAGCATCCATAGAAAACAAGCCGATGCATAGCGGACTAACATCGGTTGTAAAAGCCGGCATTGAGCCTAGTTCCGTTCAATCTAGCGGTACAATTGGCGATCAAGTAAGGCTTAGTTATATAGCAGCTGCCCGTCATCGTAATACAGCTGGCCAAGCTGCACCTAGCGGAGTAGTGACGAACGCTGCTTCATTTGTTGAACGAGGCGAGATGCCCACACTTTCGCATCATAAACCAAGTGGGCCCGCTGCACAGGAGCCGCCGCGTCAGGTGAAGGTGGAAGCGCCTCGCGAGCTGGACCCTGTGCAGCTGCAGAAGATGATTATGAAAATGCCGCAGCTGCATCCAGAAGCTATTGCGGATCAAGTATATAAGGCGTTGGAGCGAAAGATGAAGCTGGAGCAGCGAAGAAGAGGCTTCTAGAATGAACAGATTTGGAGGGGACATCGAATGGCATTAAGCAAAGCGCAGTTTTGGATCTTTCGAGCGAAAGAAACCGAGAAGGTAGACGTGCTTTTTAACCCGACTGATTATGAGATGGAATCCGGAAATCAATATGCGGAGAAGGAGATTGCGGGGCTGCAAACCCCGCTCTCCCAATTTACGAGCGGTGAGCGGACAACATTGAAGCTGAATTTGTTTTTTGATACGTATGAAGCGGGCATTGACGTTCGTACCTATACTTCCAAAATCGTGGGCATTCTCGATGTTGACTCGGATTTGCATACGCCGCCGACCTGTAAGTTCATTTGGGGCTCGCTTGATTTTAAAGGAGTTATTACGAGCATTACGCAGAAATACACGATGTTTCTGGAAACCGGCGTCCCTGTTAGGGCATCCTTAACGGTCGATATGCTGAGCTCGCAAACGATGAAGGAACAATACCAAGAAATTCCGCGTCAATCTGCCGACCGTACGAAGCAAAAGACGGTCAAGCAAGGGGATCAGCTGTGGTCAATAGCGGCTGAGGAATACGAGGACCCGGGAGCATGGCGCCATATCGCCGAAGCGAATGGGATTGATAATCCTCGTATGCTGTTATCCGGAAGAAGCTTGACGATTCCGAGATTGGAGTGAAAACGTGGCTGCAAACTCCTTTGAGGATTTGGAATCCAAATATGGTGATTTTAGCGCACCTGAGGTTGATATTTTAATAGAGGGTCAATTGATCAAGCTTTCGAACATGGCTGTAGAATGGGTTGATGTCGAGCAAACGACGGATGCACAGGCGGATATCGCCAGGTTTTCGATTTCTAATGGCTATATATGGAGCGAATCCCGCATGCAATGGGTAGGCACAACGATTGCGGTAGGCAAGAAGGTGCAAATCAAGCTTGGTTACGCAGATAAAAAATCGCTTGTATTTGATGGAATCATGACAGGTTATACCATTGATTATCCTTCAAACGGCAGCCCAAGCATTGTCGTAACGGCGATGGACCGCTCTTTTCTCATGATGAAGACGTCACACTCTAAGGTGTGGAACCAAATGAAGGACAGCGATGTCGTTCGGCAAATTGCCGGAAATTATGGTTTGTCTGTCGATTTGGACGATACGGGCGTCACCAAAAAAACGATTGAGCAAATCGGGGTGAGCGATTATCATTTTGTCCGCTCGCTTGCGATGGATAACGACAGGCATTTCTATGTAGAAGCATCCAAGCTTATTTTCAAAAAACCGAAAACATCGGGAGCGCCGCTTATTACGCTGAAATATGGGAAAAACCTCGTTCAGTTCACGTTGACGGTGGATGCTTCCAGCCAGACTTCGCAAGTCAAAGTTCGCGGCTATGACGTCGATAAGATGCAAGCGATAGAATCCGTTGCCAGCTCGGTTACCATTATTGGTACGAACACCAAAAGCGGCCCCAGTGTAGCAAGCATGCTCTCTAATCAAAAGATGGAGGTCGTATACACGCAGGCAGCATCGCAGGACGAGGCGCAATCGCTTGCGAAGGCGATGCTGGATCGTATTTCCCGCGAGCTCGTGAGCGGTCATGGAACTTCGATTGGTTTTCCAGAGCTGAAGCCAGGTGAATTAATCAAGATTGAGGGTCTCGGCAGCGACAAGCTGAATCAACTGCTGCGATTGACGAAGGTTACGCATCGACTCGACGCAACGGATGGCTACATGATTTATTTTGAGACGGAGGGGAATGCGATATGAGCACGATGTATCCTGGTTTTTTTGACCAGCATCAGCGCTCCATGCAATCCGAGCAGCTGTCCGGAGTGTGGAATGCAATCGTTACCGACAACAAAGACCCGGATAAGCTTGGCCGCGTAAAGGTGAAGTTTCCACTGCGCGAAGGCGAGCTCCAGACCGATTGGGTGCGCGTTGCGACTTTAATGGGCGGGAACGACATGGGCTCTCTTTTTTTGCCGGAGGTGAATGATGAGGTGCTTGTCGCCTTCTTAATGGGGCGGCTGGATCAGCCGATCGTCATTGGCTCTTTGTGGAGCAAGAAACAGAAGCCGCCTGCGCCGAACGACAAAAACGATATTCGCAAAATCAAGACGAAAACCGGGCATGAGATTACGTTTGATGATACGAGCAGCGCAGGCACGGTTACGATAAAAACGTCAAAAGGCCATCATATTACGTTTGCCGATAAGGATAAGACGGTTACGGTTGAAACGCAAGACAAGCAGCAATCGATCAAGCTGGATGAGATGGGAAAGAAGGTCACCATCAAATGCGGTTCAGCGTCTACGATTGAGATGAGCGCGCAAGGCGATGTAAAAGTGACGGGCTCAAAATCGGTTACCGTAAAAGGCGCTCAGGTGAAGGTGGAGGCGGATGCAACGCTCACGCTTCAATCCAATGGCATGCTTGAGGTAAAGGCTAACGGCATTTTGTCGCTGAAGGGCGCGATGGTTAAGATCAATTGATGGCTGAGGGAGGCTGCAGCAGATGTCGGCATCGTTTTTGGGGAAAGGTTGGAAATTTCCCGTTCAGGTAGACGCAACAACCGGCCGTATTCGCATGGCGGAAGGCGAGGATGACATTGAAGAGTCTATCCGAATTATTATTCGAACGTCGAAGGGCGAGCGATTAATGCGTCCTGATTTTGGCTGCGGCTTACGGGATTTTGTATTTGGCACAACGGATGAGACATCGCTTAGACTCATTGCCAGTGATGTGCAGGAAGCCATTCGAATTTGGGAGCCGAGAGTAAAGGACGTAGAGGTAGAGGTGAAGCCTGATCGGCAAAATAACGGCCGTGTGCTAATGAGCGTCTCCTATGCGGTAAGATCCACAAACAATCTTTTTAATCAGGTGTTTCCTTTCTATTTAGAGGAAGGAAGCAAATAACGGGAGCGAGCAATGTGATGAAGCACGGGGGAAGAAATGGCGGTGACAACCGTCCGCCAAAAATCAATCATAATAACTTATCCTCTTTTATGGCTCAGTTAAAGGAGATGGCACCTCATTATACGCCGGAGTGGCGATTCTCGCAGGAGGAGCCTGATGCGGGGACGGGACTAGCCTATTTGACTGCTGAGATGCTGGAGGATACGGTTAATCGGCTTAATCAGGCGCCGCTCAATCATTTCCTTGCTTTCCTCGATCTTATCGAGGTCAAGCTGCAGCCGCCTCGTCCAGCCCGGGCGACCGTTGTGTTTCAGCTGAGTGAAGGAACGGTCGACCCCGTTTATTTGCCAGCAGGCATTGCATTGACAGCCCCTCATCCTGACGGCGGCGAGCCGCTCGTATTTGAGACGGAGAAGGTGCTGCTCGCTACACCAGCGAAGCTGATGGAGTGGATTAGTGTAAATCCACAAAAGGATCATATTGCTACAGCAGCACTGGACTATGGAGATCGATTGAAGAGCGGCCTAGCTGAGCCAATCAGTTTGTTCGATACCAGCTCTATGCCAAATGAGCAGGAGCATACGCTTTATATTCGGCATGACGATATCTTTCTAGTAGATCGGCCAAGTCGATTTTACATAAATGTTCACCACACCGAAAAACGTTACTCTGAGCCGGAGCTTGCTGCCTCGCTCGCATCAGAGTGGGTGGAATGGACGTATCCATGCAACGGGGAATGGGTGAAATTTGATTCCGCAACGGCTGCAGGCAGCATGGTCGTTTTATATAAACAGCGAGCTGGAAAGCTGGAGCTCACTGAGCATGAAGGAATAACTGGCCGCTGGATCAGATGTACTGTGAAACAGCTGCAAGGCGCTGCCTCCCCTCTGCTTAACAAGCATTTGGAGATGGATAAAATAAGGCTTCGTGCGGCGCATGATGCGGCCGGCGACAATGTTGGCATTGAGCCAGGCGCATTATATTTTAATGATACGGAGCTCTTGAAGGATGGGTTTTACCCGTTTGGAGAACATTTTGTTCCTTATTCCGTTTTTTATTTATCGTGTGAAGAGGCGTTTAGCAAGCGTCAAAGCAAAATCAAGCTGACCTTCTCTGCGAGGGCGATACCGAGTAGGCTCAGAATGGCGCAGGATCCCGAAGTAAAGTGGAAAATGGTCATGCGGACTTCCGATTTTGATGAGAAGGATCCGCCGCGCGTCTGCATCAGAAGTGTTCAATGGGAGTATTGGGATGGCAGTAATTGGGGCAGGCTGCCCGGCAGCGAGCAATTCGGAACATTGTTTGCCGAGCTGCCGGAGCAGAGTGAACGAAGCTTTACATTGACATTTAACTGTCCTGACGATATGGCGGAAACGTTCGTAAATGGTACGTCTGATTATTGGATTCGGGCACGCGTGCTGCAGACTGATCCCATTATCGCGCCTGTCGTGGAATATATGTCACCTTGGCTCGCACAACCTGTACTGTCCTATGCCCATGCCTCGCAAAGCTTATTTATGCCAGAGCATGTCTACACAAGAAGCAATATTGACAATCGTGATCGAACGCCTTCTGCACAACATGGCGGTCAGTCCTTTAAGCTGTTTGAGCAAATTCCAGCAAGTCATCCTGCGATGTATGCTTCCTTTAATGCTGCGCCGTTAAAAGGTCCCATTCGTCTGCATATTGAGCTGGAACGCAGGTTTACAGCCAGCAATCAACCGCCGTGGGTGGAGTGGGAAGCGCTTTGCTTGGAAGCAGGCCGCTACCTTTGGCAGCCGCTGAAGGTGGTGGACAACACTGAGGCATTTACGATAAGCGGAGAGCTGCAATTTGTAGGTCCATCTACGATGGCGCCGGCTCGCTTGTTCGGGCATGAGCGTTATTGGATACGCGCAGTCAATCGTGATGGCTCGCTCGGAGATTCCTATCCGGGCAATCCTGTAGCCTCAAGTATGCATCTGAATGCTGTTTCGGTCAGGCAGCAGGTTAGTCAGGAGAAGGAGCTTACAATTCCTGCGGACGGCTTTGTACAGCTAGCGCCTACGGCATTCATTGAAGAAGAGGTGTGGGTAGATGAGCTCGCACATTTCACGCCAATGGATCGAGTGAAATGGTCTGACTCCGAGCCTGAATTTTATATGCTGCAAAGAGACGGTGACGGTAATGACCAACGCTTCTGGGTGAGATGGCAGCCGGTCGTTTCGCTTGCAGAGTCTGGCCCAATTGACCGTCATTATTCACCGGACCACGCAGGCGGAATGCTGCAATTCGGAGATGGCATCCGCGGGAAGCTTCCTTCCTCTGATACGGCGGAAACGGTGCGCGTTCGCTTTAAAACTACCGCGGGCGCAAACGGGCATGTCGATGCCGGGCAAATAACGGGGATGGTGCTTCCATTTGCATTCGTCAGCAGCATCAGCAATCCGGCTCCTTCAATTGGCGGCGGTGATGCGGAACGGGTAGAGCAAGTGCTCGTAAGGGGACCGCAGCGGCTTAAGCACCGCGGACGGGCAGTTACCGCAAGCGACGTAGAATGGATTGCTAGAGAGGCATATCCGCAGATCGCTAAGGTGAAATGCTTAAGCAATCGAAATGCAAGGCTGGAGCGCTCACCTGGCTCCATGGTTGTGGTTGCTTTCCCAGCGGGCGGCTTGGAAAGCGCTGCTCAGTTTCCAGAGCTGCGCAAAGCAGTGGAGCGTGAGCTCATGCTGACAGCATCCAGTCTGGTTTCCTTGGGCGGTGCTATACGGGTCATCGAGCCGGCTTATTTGGAAGTGTCCGTGCATGCAACGGTGGCATCCCAGTCCGTGGATGATCTGCTTCCGCTAGAGATGGCTTGTACAACCAAGCTGAATGCGTTCTTACATTCGGTAACTGGAAATGTTGACGGCAACGGCTGGAATATTGGAGAAACGCTGCATGTATCTGTGCTTCACTCCCTTTTGCATGCTGTCCACTCGCTTTTATATATCGAACGTCTTTATTTACATATTGTCAAAATAGAAAATGGAAATCGTACCGAATGGGATCCCGGCCGGATGAATGAGGTTATTCATGGCATCGTCGTTAATGGCAGCCATAGCATAACGGCTTTCCCTGGACCGAAATAAGAGTTCCGAATGAGGTAGTACGATCAAAAAAAGAAAAGGAAGGAGAGATCAAATGCTGCCGAGGCTGCCGCTAGACGACCGCACGTATGCGGAAATCGTTCAACAAGCAAGAAGGCTCATCCCGAAGCGGGTTCCGGAATGGACGGATGAGAATGCGCATGACCCGGGCATTACGTTTATTGAGCTATTCGCTTGGCTGACAGAGATGCAGCGATATTTCATTGGCCGTGTCCCGGACAAGAATAGGCGCAGGTTTCTTGATCTGCTTGGTATTCAGCCTGCAGACGCAAGTTCGGCGAGAGCTACCGTACAGTTCTCAAATATTAAAGCTCCAGTGACGCTGCCTCGCGGGACGAAGCTGATGGCTGAGGATCAGATGTTTGAGACGGAAGCCTCCATTTCCCTTGTGCCGCTTGCGCTGGATAGAATCGTTACGCGAACGGAACGGGAAGCCAATGACGTCACAGCTACAAATGATCATGCCAATGTTGCCTTTTATGCGTTCGGGAAGGATGCAAGGACAGCCTCGAAGCTTTATCTTTCCTTCGATCGTGAGCTGAGCCCACAGGAACAGGTCACGATAAACATCAATCTTTTGGAAGCGGATAAAGGCGTTGGCAATGACGAGGTGCAGCATCTGGTAATCAATCGCGAAGCCATTTCTCCATCTGCAAGGCTCTCGTGGAAAGCTTATTGCTGGGATGAAGCAGCAGGGACAGCGGGGTGGATGCCCGTTGAAGTGCTAGAGGATGAGACGCTCCATTTGACGCTTAGCGGTAAAATATCATTTTGCCTAAGGGCACCGATGCGTACGGTAACTGTGCATCCTGCAAGCGAGCAGCCGCGATATTGGATATGTGCAACAGTTGAGGAGTCTGGTTATGAAATGCCGCCTCGCATTCGTCAGCTAATGCTGCATACGGTCAAAGCTGAGCAGAAGGATACATTAAGCGAAGTGATTGATTTTACGGTATCAGGGGAGCCCCATGAAGAAATACATATTGCTACCTACTTAGCTGTTTTTGGACAAATACGTGTTCAAGTGCAAGATGCTGATGGCGCATGGCGTTACTGGCAGGAGATTGCTTCCTTTGAGGAGCTGCCTCACTCTGATCGCCCGCCTGCGTTTTATAGCGTTTTAAGACATGCTTCGATGGATCATGTAACGGTACAGTTTAGCGATGGCTCTACCGGAGCTGTTCCGCCGCCTGGACAAACGGTTCGTATCATTGCTAGTGAACCTAGGTTTGATCTTTACCGATTCATTGGACGAAGCAATGGGCTGCCCAGCCAAAGCTTTGAGCTGTACAATCTATCCTGCAAGAAACGCGAGGCACTAAAGCTGCAGGTAGGTGAACAAGAACCGGATGGCCATTTCAAATGGCAGGATTGGAAGCGTGTAGATGAGTTTGACCGCTCTAAGCCAGGTGATCGTCATTATATTTATGATCCCGTCAAAAGACTCATTTACTTCGGCAATGGCGAAAAAGGAGCTATTCCGCCAGTCAGTATGGACACCAATATTGTTCTTACCGGTTGTGAATTAGGCGGTGGTGATCGTGGCAACGTTAAGCCTTATCTCATATCTGAGTGGGTGAACGAAGCACATAAAGCATTGCAAATCGAAGTGAATAATCCAAGTTTTGCAGCTGGAGGCTCGGAAGCGGAAACGCTGCAGGTAACGCTGCAGCGGGCGCAGTCAGAACTGAAGCATACATTCCGTGCCGTCACCAATGAGGATTACGAAACTTTGGCTTTAGCAACACCAGGCGCTGCCGTAGCTAGAGTACATGCAATTCCTCTCTATAAGCCGGGACTTGATGATTATCCGAGAGAGAAGGCAAATGGTCAAGTTTCTGTTGTAGTCGTACCATACGGTTTAAGCGATACACCAACGCCAAGCGCCGGTTTTCTGCAAACTGTAAAACGTCATTTGGATACAAGAAGATTAATAACGACAGAAGTACATGTCATTCCCCCCATTTATATTAAAGTAACCGTCAATGCCGTTGTTGTTGTCGAGCCTCAATTCGTAGATGAAGGACAACGTTTAGTAGAGCAATTGAAAAAGCTGTTAAGACCGCTTGATGGTGAGCATGGAACCAAAGGCTGGAAATTTGGCCGTTCTGTCTATAAGGGAGACATTTATAATGCGCTAAGCAAGGCGAGCGGCGTAGTATACGTGCAGGATTTGTGGATTGATGCGGAAGGTGCGCATATTAGGAAAAGTGCAGGAGGAGACATCATTCTTCCGCCGCAGGGACTTGTTTTCTCGGGTCAGCATGAAATTGAACTTATTAGTCGCACCCATCTATAGCATCGTGGCAATTGGCTGCAAAGGAGGTACAGCATGAACGGAAAAGACCAGTTTTTCTCGATTAACCGTGAGCAGGATTGGCTGCGCGGCACCGGGTATAATCTTGATTTTCATTTAGCAGGCTTTGGCGTTCGCCGCGATAACAAATACGGAATAGCGGGAACGATTCAGCTGAGTGACCTCGCAGGTACAGCTGCCATTCAAGAGCTGGCTGTTTCCCAGCATGAGCATATGTTTTTGCTGGATGAGCGCGCGGATCTGTGGATTTACGACCGCCGTAATGCTGATCATAAGCGCTTGTTTACACAAGGGCATGGTCTGTTCAGCTCCCATGCTAGACTTGCTGCCTCCGGCGAGCTTTTAATTGCCGCCGATCGCATGGGTGAGAGGACAGTCGCTGCTTACCATACCGGCAATGGACAAACGCTTTGGTCGCGCGGAGGCAATGAAGCAGATGGAGTTTTGCTGCATCCGCTTGCGATAGCAGCGGATAACCGGTATGTGTACGTGCTGACACCGCTTGAACTGGATACGGGAGGCGATGAGCCGTCAATAGCAGAAGGCGCTAAGCTGGGTATCATACAGTTTACGTTAGGCGGCGCACTTGTCAGTGTATGGAGTGATCCAAGGTTTACACAGCATGTACGAGCGAAGCTGAGGCATTTGAACCGAACTTACTTTATGACCGTTGCGGCATCGGGTGAGCTTTATATATTTGATACGTTATACGCAAAGCTATTTTCATTCGGGCCTACCGGAACATTGAGTGCGAAACGTGAACTCCCTGCTCTTCCTTATGCAGGATTATGTGCTGACAGCAGCGGCATGATTTATATTGGCGACACGAGGCAAATGGATCAAGTGAGCGAGGATGACCGCTTTATCGTTCAGTTGAATGCTGCTGGCGAGACAGTTGGACGCATTACAGGTTTCCGTGGCAAAGCGGATCAGCTGTTGATTGATGTGAAGGATCGCATGTACATTTTGAACAGCGAAGACGGAACGATTACGATCTTGAACTTACAGCCGCAGACGCTGTTGATGGAGGAAACGGGTGTTCCTGAAGGGGTCTGGCTTTCACAGGCGTTCGATAGCGCAGAAGCCGAAACCGTCTGGCACAAGATGGCGCTTAACTCCTTTATTCCAGATGGCACACAGATTCATATATCCTATTTCAGTCAAAATGACGATAGCTGCATTATCGCCGGAAGCTATCGAAAAGTAGACGATTGGCTAGCTGATGCGACGATCCCCTACCGCGAAAAGCTGAATGCACTAGCCGAATTTTGGTCAGCGCCGGTTATTAATCCGAGTGACGCATTGTTTTTTGGAGCAAAAGGACGTTACTTGTGGCTAAAAATCGAATGGATCGCTTCGGAGCGGTATACGCCGCTATTGGAGTCCATGCGAATTTATTTTCCGAGAGACACTTATTTAAATTATTTGCCTGCTGTCTATCAAGAGGACCCGGCAAGCCGTGATTTTCTTGAGCGTTATTTATCATTATTCGGCACGTTGTTTTCCGAAATTGAGGAAGAAATTGAGGATTTATCGGAATACATCGATCCTGAACGGGCAACGGGCGAGCATTTACGCTGGCTGGCGACTTGGGTTGGCCTAGAAACGGATGATTATTGGACGGATGAGCAGGTGCAGGCGTTCATTCAGGCCGCACCGGAGCTTTATCGTTACCGTGGCACGCGTCAAGGCTTAATGAAAACGATCGAGATTTATACGGGTATTGCACCGCTCATCGTGGAATATTTTCAAACAAAGGCGATGCGCGACAACGGAGAGCTGCGGCATCTGACAGATCAGCTTTATAGCGGTGATCCGTATACGTTTACCGTGCTGCTGCGTCCGGAACAGGCGCCAACTGAGAAGCAGCGAGTCGTTATCGAACAGCTGCTGGATGAGCAAAAGCCAGCCTATACGGAAGCGAAGCTGGTGCTGCTGCAGCCTTGGATGTATTTGGATTTACATACGTACTTAGGCATAAATACGGTGCTGACTGAGCCTTCACTGCTCAAGCTGAACCCTGATCGTTCGATGCCAAATGATACGCTGATCGTTGACGTTGGCATGGAGAAGCGCATGGATATCCATACCCGTTTAGAAATGGATTCAGAGCTGGAATAGTATAATTACGCGAAGGAGCGGTACAAGTGAAAAAATCGAGGCTGTATCCATTTGAGAGAAATCGTTATTTTTACGGAAAGCTGTTGACGGTACGCGATTTCGAGTCGGAGCAAAAATATTTTAATGATAAAAGAAGGCTGTTGAACCGTTTGCTCTATGGCAGCGGCGTGTTGTCCGGCATGCAGGTTGTAGCGGTAGATGACAAAACAATTTCGGTCGAAATGGGCGTAGCAATCGATTATATCGGACGAGAACTCGTTATTCCTTCACCTGTAACGTTAAAGCTGTCGATGATCGAGGGCTTTACAAACAATGAATATAAGAAAAATGTATACTTGTGCGTCGCTTATGATGAGAAAGGCAAGGAGCCGGTTCACTCGGTAGGTAATTCAGCAATTCGCAACGACGAAGTGAGCGAATATAACCGTGTGCTTGAATCCTATCGTTTATTCATTAATGAAGAAGCGCCTGCACCGTCCTCATTTGAATTCGTTAGATTGCTTGAAAATGTAGCTACGATTTATGAAGATGCGAATGTACGGATTACGCAGCGTATGCCTAAGTATGTGAATGTCGGCGAGGTTGTTGAGGTCAAGCTGGTGGTTGAGAAGACACTGCAAACGCCGCGAATTGCTTTCCAATATGATTATGAAGCAATGGGCTTCACCTCTGTTGGCCATGATGGGAATACCGTTATGTTTGTTGAGCCGGGCGATGCGCAGGAAACGGAGTACTCGGTTAGTTTTCATTTGAAAGCGCCGCAAACTGCTGGCGTCAAAGCACAGCTTACTGTACCTAATCATGCTGCGAAGTTAACCATTGGCGACTCGGCTATTCCACTGGATACGAATGCGAAGCACATCATTGAGGTGCTGGACGAGCCTGTTGCGAATCGTATATTGAAGGATTGGCATGAACGCAGCTTAGAGCAGGCAGTAGAGGGATCTGCTGATCAAAGCATCTGCCTGGCCAAAATCAGCTTGCTCCAAATGGGACCGACCTACATGATTGAAAAGGTGGATCGTGTACCTTTTGATGAATATATCGAGAGCACCGCGCTGCTGCAGCGTTTAACGCAAACGTCGCAATCCTCATCGCTTCATAAGTTTTATGCGAGCGCGGAGACGCATGACCTGGAATATGATGAGAAGCCATCTCTTGATGTACAGTATCATCCCGAACGCAATGAATTTGATTTCAAGCTTGGTATTCCGCGGCCTCAGCATTTGTATGATGAGATTTCAACGGGTACAATGGAAGTAGCGCTGGAGTCTATCGGCAAGACAGGCGGCTTCTTCTTCTCGCGCGGCAAAAAAAACTATGTGTCTGATGAAATTCAGCATGGCCTTGGCGAGGGTCAAGTATCGGTTGTAGTCGGCTTGGAAGAGATCGATAAGACGATTTTGGCTGACCAAACAAGCACGATGAAAAAAGTATATTATGGACAAAGCGACGTATTTAAAGGCACAGAGTTTGAGCCTGATATACCGAATGTATCGCTTGGAACAATTGTTTATCCGGAGAAGGGCACA
Organism: Paenibacillus sp. 2TAB26; assembly: GCF_052115145.1. Classification (NCBI taxonomy): domain Bacteria; kingdom Bacillati; phylum Bacillota; class Bacilli; order Caryophanales; family Paenibacillaceae; genus Paenibacillus; species Paenibacillus sp. 2TAB26. Next base: position 112,927 of record NZ_JBFRGC010000009.1, on the reverse strand, counting down.
TTCCGTATCGGAATGAAGCTTCAAGGTGAAACCGAGTCGGCTGCGTCTGTAATCGCCGTTCGCTGGTGGGCATTCAAAAGTTTAGGCGCGACAAAAGCGGCTGATCAACTAAATGATGAGATAGATCAAGGGTTTGCAGAAGCAGCTGCATCGCAGCAGGAGTAAACCATTATAAGCTGTTCAGAAGGTCGATAAGAATGATGATCTTGCTGAGCAGCTTTTTTTATATATGGCGTAAACTAGTATAGGTGTACAAGAAGGAGGCTTTGATTTGAAAGACCTTTATGAGCGTTTAAGGGAGCTGAGCGAGGGTGAGGCTAGAAGCCTTCTAAACGACCTTCTAAAGCTGACTGTACCGTTTACTGAACAAGGAAATGGGGAGCAGAAGGCTCTGGCTGGCTCCATTGTACAAATGTATGAAAAAAGCGTGCAGCACTCACATTCTTTGCGAGTTGAAGCTGATCAGCGCAAAAGCATGGTTCATCTCGTATGCAGGATCTTTGAAAGTAGCCCTAAGCAATTTAGGAAAAAGAACAGACAATGAGATATTGTCGTTTAATGATTGCTTTTCAGTAGGTCCAATTAAGGGTATTGATCGTGCGGAAGGACAGCGGGCACGAGAATTTTGGCAAATGGAGAAGCTGTCTGGTTTTATGTTTAATCACCACATGAATCGTGAGCATCAGATTCAGAGAATAATCGAGAAAATAACAGCCATAGCTGAGCATAAAACGATCATCATCTGGTGTGCCGATAACGCGCACGATCAGGTAGGACTGCGTTTCATCTTGCATTTGCTAAAGAATCGTACCAATAGCGTACATATGATGAATGTTTCTGAGCTTTTTCGGCTTAACGCGGCAAGCATGCAGACTAACCTGCCTCACTATGCGCAAGGGCTGCTAGAGAGGGATGTTTACTTAAATATCGTAAACGGATATGAGCAAGCAGAGAAAATAGTAGATAGTGAGAAACGACGCTATGAAGCAGAGTGGTTGGAGCTTTCCAGGGAAGAGTGTACACTGCGTTTATGGGAAGATGGCAAGATTAAGCATGCTGCTGAAGAGGAGCTTGATAGGAGGCTTATAGCTATTATTGATAAGCTTGCAATCGAAAGCGAGGATGGTTTTGTAAAGGCAGGAGCTGTTATTGGAGAATTACAGGACCACTATTTCCAGCTAATCGACTTTCGTTTCACTGAATATCGGCTGTGGATGCTAATTAGCGACGGCTGCTTGGCGTTTAGAGGACTGCCGAATGCGATGCATCAATATTCCGTGCGAAACAACAAAGGGAGGACCATTTGATGAAGCCGTTATTTGGGAAGGATTCTGCTATACCAGATGAGAAAAAGATCGTTTTTCTAGGAGACAGCATTACGGATGATGGTACGTTTATTGCTTACATGGATGCTTATTTCCTGCAGCATATGCCAGCCAATCAAATGACACTCATTAACCTTGGCGTAAGCAGCGAGACAGCATCTGGCTTAAGCGAACCGGAGCATCCTTTTCCTCGGCCCTGCGTGCATGATCGGCTTGGCAAGGCTCTAGCGGAAAGCAAACCGGACTGGGTCGTTGTATGTTATGGGATGAATGACGGCATCTATTATCCTTATTCTTCTGATAGATTCGAAGCGTATCAACAGGGTCTATTACGGGCTGTTACTCAGATTAAGGCTGCGGGAGCCAAAGTAATTATTATGACGCCGCCTCCATTTGATGCTGCATCGTTTACAGGCGGCAGCCTGCTTCCTTTGGGGCAACCAGCATACAGCTATTCTCAACCTTTTGCTGACTATGAGGATGTATTGAAGCGATACGCAGACTGGGTGCTGACTTTGGACGATGTCGCAGATGCGCTCGTTTCTATCCATGATCCAATGCTGCGCGAGTGGGAGCATAAGCGTAAGGAGAATCAGCTTTATATAACGGGGGACGGTATTCATCCGAATGCTGAGGGGCACTGGCTGATCGCCGCTGCTCTGCTTCATGTGTTGTTTAATATATCACTGGAGCAAATGCCCGAATATGTGCTCCAACCAGACTCTTCATCGCTGTTCTCAGCTGTACAGCAGCGCCATCGATTGCTTAGCTCGGTATGGAAGGAGCATGTCGGACATACGAACCCGAATAAAGCGGAAGTGCTGCCGCTGGAGCTGGCATTGAAGGAGGGCGAAGCGCTTAAAAATCTTATTCTCTCCTTGGCTGATCGTCCAGAGAACAAAAATAATAGCCGTACTTCAAGCTGGAAGGGCTATGAGCGTATCGATTTTATGTTGGAGGGAAGAGAAGGACTAATCGTTTTTCCTAAAACATTTGCCGAAGGCAGGCCATGGATATGGCGCGCTGAGTTTTTTGACGCGTTCTCCTATGCCGATATGGCTTTGCTCGAGCAAGGCTGGGCAATTGCTTATTATCGACTAAGCGACATGTATGGATGCCCGGGTGCGGTAGAGTGGATGCGAACGTTCCAAACCTACGTGACAGGAGCTTATGAGCTCGCTCCAAAAACGGTGCTTTTTGGCTTCAGCCGCGGCGGGTTATATGCGTTTAACTATGCAGCCAAGTACCCAGACCAAGTGAAGCTGCTGTACTTGGATGCCCCTGTACTCGATATGCGCAGCTGGCCGGGCGGGAAAGGCGTGGCTGCAGGTGGAGCGGCTGAGTGGGAGGAGTGTCTGGCTGTGTACGGCGAGCTGGAAGAAACGGAATCGTCACTAAAGGGCTGCTCTCCTCTGGACAGAGTAGAAGAGCTGGCAGCAGGCGGTATTCCCGTTTTGATCGTTGCAGGAGATGCTGATATTCCGCTGCCTATAGAAGAGAACACGCTGCCATTCGAGAAGCGTTACCGGGAGCTTGGCGGGACCATTAAAGTCATTGTGAAGCCGGGAGTCGGCCATCACCCGCATAGCTTGGAGCAGCCAGAGCCGATTTTATCTTTTATTCAGCAGTATTGCGAGTGAGAGAATGATAGCTATAAAGAACGGATGATGGGAAATGCACGAAAATGACAATCTTCAACTCTGGAAAGTGGAGCTAACGGACATCAGAGCCGTTAGTTGCTTGGTATCTCCATTTTTATTGAGCTAACGGACATCGGAGCCGATATTAGCGTGGAGATTCCATTTTTATAGAGCTAACGGACATCAGAGCCGTTATTTGCTCGGAATCTCCATTTTTAAGGAGCTAACGGACATACAGTCTCTTATTTGGCTTCAAGAGCAATGATTATCCTTCAATTTGGATAAATAACGCATCTGATGTCCGTTAGAATTCGAAATGAGCTTAAAATCAGTAAATAGCGGAATGTATGTCCGTAATAATATGCTCCCCAAATAGTAGACAGGTGAAGTAATAAACAACCTATTGCTATGAGTGGAGCATTTTCATGTCTAAAGTTAAATATTCTCCAATAGAGAAACTTACCATTATCGAAGAAATCGAAAGTGGCGAACTTGGCCCTATGGCCGCCGCCTTCAACAGTCCCATGGAATCCTTCTGGGGAACCCTGAAGTGTGAAAAATATAATTTGCAAACATACCGAACATTTGATGAGCTTGAACAGGACATTGAAGGCTACATTCACTTTTACAATTACGAACGATTTCAGGCAAAACTAAACGGCCTCAGTCCAATGGAGCTTAGGACTAAGGCCGTTTAACGGTTTTTATTATTTGTACTGTCTACTTGTCGGGGGCAGTTCACTTTTATTGTTATTCCTCAGGAATGATATAGGACATTTCAAGTCGTACAGGCTTATCTTTATTTAACAAAAAAGTGAGAAGCGTACTGCCTGACTTGAACAGAACCCTTACTCGGCCGTTATCGAGCTTTTCCTTGGTGGATACCGTTTTGGCGGCTAATAATCTGCTGTACGTTTGTTCCATGACAACTGGATTCCATGTCGTCAGTTGACTTACAAAAAAAGCTTCTGGATTGTCTTCATCGACTTCCAGTACAAAGGACATTTGCATTGCGCTGAACGTCAGCGTTTGCGGCAGTATTGGATCGAGTGCTAAGTCGGGATCAACAAATACAGGGTCTTCGCTTTTCGTTGTATCCTTCTCTGTGCTCGTCGCCGATTCCTTGGTGCTGCCAAGTGCAGCGGGTAGAGCAGTGGAGCCGCCAGCAGCCATTGTCTTTGTCTGAACGCTTTGCGGTGTTGCTGTTGGCATTGCGGCTGAATTGCTGCTGCTTTCCGGCGTGGCCGAAGGTACTATCGCTGCTTGGTCAGTCGCTTTCGGTTCAGGTGATGAAGAATCTGCTGAAGAATCTGTTTCGTCGGTCGTTATAGGTTCTGAAGGTTCGTCTACAAAAATTTCTTCAGTAAGCTCTTCCTCAGGAACAGTTACAGGAGCATCAGGAACACCCAACGTTTCTTGCAGCTTTACGAGCGACAGATTCATGAAGCCTTCAGCGTACAAGCTGCCGTCTCTGAAAAAACCTTTGTAGAGAGGCGCGCCGTCCATATCGTACAGTGCTCCTATGCCTTCATATTTGTTATTGACGAATTTGCCGTCATAGACAACGCCGCCTGAGGCAGTAAACATTTGTCCGCTGCCATTCTGCTGTCCGCTGGCGAACGAGCCTGTATAAACAACGGAGCCTGTCTCGTTAAATAAGCTGCCAACCCCGTGATAGCTGCCGAGCAGAAAGGCGCCGTCATATTTTACGAAGCCTGAAGGGTAATATTGTTTTCCCGGGCCTGACAGCTTGCCAGCAAGGAAGCTGCCTTTAAATAATAAAACGCCATTATTGTCAAACTGCTTGCCTGTACCCTCATAAACACCATTATTAAATTGTCCTTCATAAATCAGCTTGCCTGATTCATTGTAAAGTTTGCCATCGCCGCTGTATGAACCCTTCAGAAAGGCGCCAGCATAGATGATCCCGCCGCCAGCATTATATGCTGTACCAGCTCCTTCGTACGCTCCAGCTGCAAACTCGCCCACATATTGAGGTTTTCCCCCTGGATAAAATAAAGTTCCAGCACCCCCATATTGATCGTCAGCAAACTGTCCGCGGTAGAGAAGCTCGCCCTCTTCATTAAACAACTCGCCTGAGCCCGCCATCATTCCTTTAGCGAAATCTCCTTGGTAACGAAGCTTGCCGTTTGGATAATATAGCTTCCCTGGACCGCTGTATTGACCATCGACCAGCTCTCCTTTAAACAGCAGATTACCTTCCGCGTCAAGGACGGATGCAGCTCCTGTGAAGCTGCCATTCGCAGCAGCAGTTGCTTCCAGCTGAGGCGTTCGTCCGAACCATTTGTTAATGAAGGCTGGCGGGCTTACAAATCCAAAATAAACGATGATCAGAGTAATGACGAGAACAAGTGCGATAAGCTTCTTCGCTATGTAGTAGCTCCCGATGCGCAAATAATTGTTGAGCGATCGAAGCGGGCCAAAAATAGCAGTGACCAGCCATTTGCGGAGCACGGCAAGCATACGCTTTGGCAGCGTTTTCGCCCGTTTAAGAGGCGCAATAATTTTTCGCTTAATGGGCTTGATTATGGGATTTAGAATTTGCGCTATCATATCATGGCACCTGTATCGTCATCTGTCCCGGATTCACGAACTGAATGACGCCTCCCCAGTTGCACATGCATTTGGACGAATTGTTTAAAGCGGGCAGGTTCGCAACTAACACGGTTGGCGAGCCGGGCACCCATGGAGCGGCTGTAACGGGAATACAGGGCTGAGGGGTAAGTACGCCTAAGGCAGCAGCAGTTGCGGCTGCGACCATCGGATTGGCCAGCGAATTACAAACTCCAAAGGGCAGTATATTAACCATCGGTTTATTATCCATAATGTTCGCGATCGGCATAGCCGTCAAAACGCGATTGGCAGGCAACACATTAAACGTGCCGGGAGCTGCTCCAAAAGAGCATTGCATGGTAGCTCCTCCGCATATAAGTTGTCCCATATAATTCCTTCCTGAGAGTAGGCCTTACTTAATGCCTCTCCTGTTTTTTTGCTATATTCTACTATTTTAATAGTACTATAAGCCCTAAAAGCCATCAACATAAACCTACTAAAATAGCTAACATTCGATGAATTCTTACAACAATGCTGATGCTAAATGACTAAACATGTAGTAATATGGAAATAGAAATATTTTGAAAAATGAAAGCGATGGTGCACATGCGAAGGTCCACTATGGGTATGACTCTTCTGAGTATAATAGCAATTTGCCTCGGCTTCTGGCTTTATCCAAACTTAAATCACTTTCAAACCCCTCCGTATAAAACAGAGAAACCCCTCACTTATTTATCCAAGGCATCGGCAGGGCCGGATGGAAGCATGATCGTTATCGGAGATTCACGTCAAGAGATTATACGAATCGGCAGCAAAGGATCTATTGAAGAGGTCATTCGGCAGGATGATGCTACCATAAGACATGATTTTACAGATATAGCGGTGGCGGCTGACGGCACAATCTATGTTCTTGATACGATTTTGGACGGATATGGGCTTTATGTACGCGAAGAAAGAATTGTTCGCTACGCGATCGGCGATACAAAAGGAACGGTCCTGTTTACGTTCGAGGGAAGCGGTACCAACAAACGGGTAGGGCTGATCAAAGGTCTTCAAGTTGTAAAGGAAGATATTTATTTCTACATAAACGAAGAGACGAACGTTCAATTAAATCGATTATCTGCTGCGGGCGGCAAGGCAGAGGAGCTGCTAACATTTAAATTGCCTGCAGATCGTTACTTATCAGAAATCGTAGGTTATGCGCCGGATCAAATCTATTACTCTACGAAGCGCGGTGCTATTTTCAGAGTGAATGCAGGCGGCGAAAGCGAGCTGTCCTATCCGCTGGAAGGCATGGATCGCACTCGCAAAAACTTCCCTGAAGGACTGCTTCTGCACGAGAATGGAAAATTATATTTTATTGATCGCCTAGTAAATGCAGTTACGAGTATGAATGCGAAGGATTCCAGTAATTTAAGAACGGTCATAGATGAAGCATCGTTAAAAACAATAGCTCCGCGTGCGGAAAGCCTTGATATTATGGATTTGACAATGAATGCAGCAGGGCAGATGGAGCTTGCTTTAGGTGACAGCATCGTCAGCATGGATGAGGCTGGCAGCCATACGAGTGTCCTTGCGAAGCTAACTTATGATCGCGGTTCGGTGGTACAGGGCTGGATGACGTGGCTGGCAGCTGCCGTATTGCTCGTTATTTTAGTTATGATAATCAGACTGTTCTATGTACATGTGCTTAATCGCAGAATTTCATTGTTTTTCAAACAAGTTTTTGCAATTGTACCGATATTGATAATAGCGATGATTATGTTATCCAATTTTATTTATGATAGTTTCTCCAGCAAAATGGAAGATGAGATGCAGAAGCAGCTGTCTTTGCTTGCTCGCAATGGTCAAAATATGATTAACGGCGACCAGCTGAATCGATTGACTTCGCCAAACGATTATATGAGCAAGGATTATGAATCGATTCGGAGCAAAATGAACTTCTTGTTCGAAAGCGAGGATCCTGCAAATCGCAAAGGCCTCTACAGCACATTGTACAGATATGAAAATGGTGAAATCTTCATCATTATGGATGATGATGACGGCGTTAATATGTACAAGCCTTTTCCTAAGAACGAGCTGAACCGGCTTGTGGTTGAGAAGGGCGAGGTTGTAACGGACCGATGGGAAGATGCTACAGGCAAATGGCTATATGCGATTGGACCTATCTATGATTCTACTAACAAAATTGTAGGCGTTTATGAAACAGGCCGGGATTTGAATGTATTGTATCAATCCAACCAAACTATTTACAAAAGCATCATGCGAAACATTGGGCTTATAAGCTTAGTATTAATCGTTCTCGTACTCGCTGTAACGTATTATCTGCTCTCGTCGCTGCGCAAGCTTCGCAAAAGCGTAATGGAGATGGCAAATGGCAACTGGGATGTGAAGGTCAACATACGATCACAGGATGAGGTCGGCGATTTGGGAGAGCAGTTCAATCGCATGGCGCTTCATATTCGAACGTACATAAAGGACATTACTTCGTTCAGCGAAGCTTCGCATCGTTTTGTACCGCAGCAGATTTTTAAATATTTAGGCAAAAAGGGAATTACCGATATTCACCTTGGAGATCAGGTTCAGCAAAATATGACGGTTATGGTCGCAAATATTCGCTCATTCCATCATTTATCGAAGCAGCTGACTCCAAAGCAAAATTTTGATTTTATGAACACCTTTCTAAAACGGTTTAGTCCATTCGTTCGGACAGAAGAAGGACTAATAAGCAAATATTTGGGCGCAGGTTTTATGGCTCTGTTCCCTTCACGAAATGAAGATGCGCTGCGCGCGGCTGTTGCGATACGCAGAGAGCTCGTTTCCTATAATGAAAGCTTGAAGGCTTCCGGCTTTGCTCCGGTTGATCTAGGCATGGCCATACATAAAGGGCCGCTTATGCTTGGGATCGTGGGTGAAGAGCAGCGGATGGAAGGCAATGTTATCTCCGATGACGTGAATATTACAGCAACATTAGAGCGAATGTCCGATACGATGGGCGCATCAATACTTGTCACTCGTACGTTCTATGAGCAGCTGCGTTCACCTGAACGCTTCCGCTTCCGTCTGCTTGGTCGTGTACGTATTGACGGCAAAGATGATCCGATTGAGCTTATTGACGTATATGAGGGAGATTCAGATACAGAGCGCGCTTTAAAGGATCGTACAAAGCCGCTGTTTGAGAAGGGGATTATGCTTTGCCAAGAGGGGCGTTTCTTCGATGCGAGAGAAACCTTTATAGAAGTGATCAAAATTAATCGTTTCGACAAAGCGGCAAAGCTATATTTTTACCTATGTGATGAGTATTACCAGAAGGGATCAACTGAGGGCTGGAATGGCACACTCGCCGTTTAAAAATTGAAGTTAGGAGGAAGGTCGAATGCTTGTTGGACAGTTTCGGATTAGTCGCATCTCCACATTAGATGAGGCGGAAAAAGTCGTCGCATTTTTATTATCAGGCTTTTCATTTGATGATACTCGTTACACGCCAGGCGAGCTGACGCATTTCCGAGAGCTTCCATTTCGCGCGGTAAATAATGAAATTTATTTCTGGTATGCCGAGGATGAGGATGGAAATGTCATAGGCATAAATTGCATCGCTGAAAATGAGCAAAAAACCGGAGGTTTCAATTGGGACTACATGGTTGTTCATCATGATTATCGCAAAGTAGGCGTTGCGGCGCTGCTGATGGAGCAGATGTATGACTTTTTAGGGGAAGTAAACGCCAGATATCTAGTAACCTATACTTGCGATCTGCCAGAGTACAACCGCATTCGTCAATTATTTGAGAGCAGCGGCTTTACACTGGTTGGTAGATGTCCAGATTATTACTACGAAGGGGAAGACCGCTTAATCTATCATCGAAAGCTGGTTTAAAAAGATATGACTAAAGATACCATATTGCGCGCAATCGGTGCCCGTCCAGAGGATCAGCGAAAGCTGCTTATGATGGCACCTGTTTTTTTTATTTGCGGCATATCTGAAATGCTTAATTACAATGGCTTTATGACGTTGTTCAATCAGCGGTTCGGAAGTGAATACCTTCCCTATGTATATGCGGCGGAGGCTATCATTTTGCCGATGGAGGCGTGGCTCTTGTCTTGGCTTGCTGCTAGGCTGCCAAAGCCGAAGCTGATGCGCGTCTTATATGGAATAATGTTAGGCATCGTTGCCGTAAATGCATTGGTGCTACTAGTATTGCAGAGCTTCGATCTAGAGCTGAGAGGGTATTATCCCGTCTTGTTCATAGCGTCCAGCTTTGTCGTAAGGCAGCAGACCCTATTGCTTTGGAGCTTGGCCGTTGATTTGTGCTCGACGCAGCAAGCGAAGCGTCTCATGCCCGTGTTCGTTGGCTCTGCAACGCTCGGCGGAGTAGCGGCAGGTTTGCTTGCACAGCTTTTAAGCCTGTTTTTTGGACCCGAGGTTATTTATGCCGCTTCCGGTTTGCTGCTTCTGGCTGCATTGCCGAATTACCGTAAAGTGATCACCCGTTATTTGGTGCCATTGTCGATCAAAATCGAAGCAAATGCTCTGGAAGAGGAACCGGTGTCAACGGGAGCGGTGTTTAAGCACGCGCTTCGATCTCCTTTTTTGCTAACCGTTATTTTGCTCATGACACTGATGCCAGCTCTTTATTTTCTAATGGAATATGAGTTTCTGAACGTAACAAAAATGTCATTCCCAAGCGAACAGGCTTTTAGCCGGTTTTTTGGGATGATTACGATGGTGTTGTTTGTTCTTGCCTTTTTGCTGCAAACCGTCTCAGGCAAGCTGATGGCACGCCTTGGTGCAAGCCAAATGCTTACGGCTATATCAGGCGTTTATGTTCTCGCCTTTGCCGGCGCTTTATTTTTTGTTGGCGGTCCAGCGGCGCTTCCAATGATTTCGATCGGCTACATGCTGTTATATTTGCTGCTTTATTATTCAGCCGAGCCTTCCTATCAGCTGTTCTTCAAGACGCTTCCGCTTGCGCAGCGTGACAGCTACAGATATGCCGCGCAAGGAATTGCGGCTACGGCGGGCATTTTGATCGGCGCTGGCTTGCAGTTTTTGCATTCAGGCTTTGGGGTATCCTGGACAGCCTTGTCGTTTGTAGGATTTGCAGGCGCTGTGCTGCTGTTTGTGCTTGCTTGGTTCGGCAGAAGATTCTATATGCGCGAGCTTGTAGGCAGCATACAGACAATTGGCGAGCAGGATTTAGCGGAGCAGTTCGATGAATTTAGTCGAAACGAAGCTGCAATGGCAGAGCTCAGGGCCATGTTAAAGCAGCCGATAGATTCTGCGAAAGAAATTGCCTTGCAAATTATCGGCAGGCAACAAAATCCGAATGATGTTGCCGATTTGCTGGCGCTGATTGATGATCCGAATCCACGCATTCGCGTTGCTGCGGTTAGAGCGATGAATCTTGAGCGCGCAGACCTGCATGCGATGGTGAAGGTAGCAGCATTTCTTGAGGATCAGGACGATGAGATGCGTGCTGAAGGAGTAAGACAGATTGGCAGAATGAAGCATATGGAGCATCAGGCTTTTTATTTCCTGCGGCAAAAGCTGCTTGATCGGCATCCGAGTGTCATTGCAGAGGCAGTCAAAGCGATGTACTCCTTTAACAATGCGGCAAGCCTCGAGGCTTGCGCGGAAGTGATCGATCGTATTCTTGATGCGGGAGGCGAATCCTCGGTTTATATTTGCCGAGTTATCGCGGAGCTTGAGCTGTATTCGTTTGTGCCGAAGGTTGAGAAGCTTGTTGATGATGCGCATCCAGCGGCAAGGGTTGCAGCAATCGCATGTTTGGGAAGGCTTAAGGTTACATCCATTATACCCATTCTGCTGGAGCGTCTCCCGCTTATGGACCAAGAAATGTTCCGCACGACGACAGAAAGCTTTATTCAGATGGGCGATGGAGCGATCGAGCTGCTGACTGACAGCTTGAATGGCGCGCCGCCGAAGCGATGGACAGCTGTGATGATTGCGCTCTCGGCACTTCTGCCAGACGAGCAGGTACGTTCTAAGCTAACGGATGAAGCGTTAAGCCGATTAAGTGAGCTTGAGGCAGCGTCAGGTTATTCCTTGTCGCTTAAGCAGCTAGGGAAGACGGAGCTAGCAGAGCTTGCTTTGCTGCGCTGGCGAGAGGTTCGCGACTTTATTTTTACAGGTGTATGGGCGGTGCTGACCAAGCTTGCGGATGAGCAGGTTGTTGATGCGATCAGAAGGGCAGCTGCTGATGAAGATGAAGAAATTCGCAGCAATGCTTGGGAAGTGCTCGCGGAGGGCATGGGTGAGCGCAGATTATCGCAGTTTCTGCTGACCGTTCTAGAACGCGGCGAAGCTGGAAGAGAAGTAACTGCCGATGAGGAAGCGACTGTCCTATTGGAGGCAGCTCTAAACGGAAATGATGATTGGTGGCGGGAGATCGCTGCAGCGGCGTTAGTGGAGGAGGGGGATCAAATGTCGAAAGACCAGCAGATGATGAGCCGTTTAAACAAAGTAGTCTTTTTAAGGCAGGTTCCCTATTTCGCTGATTTATCGCTTGAGGAGCTAGGCTTAATCGCTAATATTGCCGAGGAGTATGTATGCCCGGATGGAGAGAATCTGCTGCAAAGAGGAGAGCCTAACCCCGCGATGTATGTTATCGTTGACGGCAATATCGAGCTCACGAGCATTTCCGCAGCAGGCTGGGAAGGAACGATCGGCGTACTCGGTGCAGGGGATGTGTGCGGCGTAACTTCAGCGCTCGACAGCACCTCGTCTACAGTAACGGCGCAATCCTTGCTTGGTGATGTGAGAGTGCTGAAGCTGCTGGGCGAGAATGTGTCAAGGCTCATTCGTTTGTACCCGGAAATAGGAATCGGGCTGCTCCGAGCGTCGTTCGCACGCATTCGATTGCTGGAAGAAATGATGATGCGAATTGATTCGTAGCAATAAAGCAAGCTTAGCGGTTGCAACGGTACTTCAGATTGCATATAATATAGATTATTATTTCATATTCGAAGTAAAGCGATGATGGAGAAGAGTAAGCAGTGCTTTCGCACAGGAAGAAGACGCCGTAGACTGAGAGCGTTTTTGTGAAAATAGGCTGCCGAAGTTCACTCCTGAGCAGACACCTGAAACGCCATAATATACGGCGCGTGTAGGGAAGGTCCGGTTCCCGCCGTTATGGGGCTAAGGGATTGTCATTCAGCGCCTCTAGGCGACGTTAGCCACACTTGGTTATGCGTACAGGCTGATGCTCAATCCGAATTAGGGTGGTACCACGGTTCTTTCGTCCCTTTAGGGAGAGAGGGCCTTTTTTTGTGTAAATATAACCATTTATAAGTTTATTAGCTTATAAAGAGCTTATATTTTACCGCGAAACGTTAGCTAGGCCTCCTAAGGATGGCTTTAGCCGTTACGCTTGCATGATTTAGGGATGATGATATGGAGGCGAAGAAAAATGAAGGAAAGATTGGAAGGACTGCGCGTTGAAGCATTGCAGGAGCTTCAGCATGTGGATACACCACAGCAGCTAAATGATTTGCGCGTTAAATATTTAGGTAAAAAAGGCGCTTTGACTGAAATTTTGCGCGGCATGGGTGGACTAAGCGCTGAAGAACGTCCAGTAATTGGTCAAGTAGCGAATGATGTTCGAGCAGCTATTGAAACGGTTATCGATGAGAAGCAGGATGCATTCCAGCAAGCTGAGACGAACAATAGACTCCTTGCAGAGACGCTGGATGTTACGCTGCCAGGCAAGCAATTGCCTACCGGCGCAGTGCATCCTTTAAACAAGGTTGCCCAAGAAATTGAAGATATTTTTATCGGTCTTGGCTATACAATTGCCGAGGGTCCAGAGGTTGAAGAGGATTATTACAACTTCGAGGCATTGAACTTGCCTAAGAACCATCCAGCCCGCGACATGCAGGATTCGTTCTATATTACGGATGATATCTTGATGCGTACGCAGACCTCCCCGGTTCAGGTTCGTACAATGAAAGCAATGAAGGGCCAAACGCCTGTAAAAGTCATTTGTCCGGGTAAAGTTTACCGCCGCGATGATGACGATGCGACACATTCATTCCAGTTCAATCAAATCGAAGGTCTTGTCATCGGCAAAAATATTCGGATGAGCGATTTGAAAGGAGCATTGCTGCAATTCGTTCAGCAAATGTTCGGCTCACAAGCGCAAATTAGACTTCGTCCAAGCTTCTTCCCATTCACGGAGCCAAGTGCTGAGGTTGATGTTACTTGCGTTCAGTGTGGCGGCAAAGGCTGCCGCATGTGCAAGCATACGGGCTGGCTTGAAATTCTTGGCTGCGGCATGGTGCATCCACGCGTTCTTGAAATGGGCGGTTACGATCCGGAAGAGGTCAGCGGCTTTGCATTCGGCATGGGCATTGAGCGTATCGCGTTGTTGAAATACGGCATTGACGATATTCGTCATTTCTATACGAACGATCTGAGGTTCTTAAGCCAATTCGCAAGAATGTAGCAATGAGAGAAGGGAAGAAAAGAGATGAATGTATCCTATAAATGGTTAAATGAATATATCGATTTGTCCGGCTTCACAGGACAGGAGCTTGCGGAGAAAATGACACGCGGCGGCATTGAAATCGATGTTGTGGAATCTCGCAATAAAGGCGTGACCGGCGTCGTAGTTGGTTATGTGAAATCGAAGGAAAAGCACCCGGACGCGGATAAGCTGAACGTGTGTAAGGTTGACGTTGGCACTGGCGAAGAGCTGCAAATCGTTTGCGGAGCCAAAAATGTCGATGCAGGCCAGCTTGTCCCAGTTGCAGTAATCGGTGCTGTATTGCCTGGCGATTTCAAAATTAAACGTGCAAAGCTTCGCGGCGTTGAATCCCAAGGGATGATTTGTTCGGCGAAGGAGCTTGGCTTGAATGAAAAGCTTCTGCCAAAAGAACAGCAGGAAGGCATTCTTGTTCTTCCAGCTACAACGAAAATCGGTGCGCCAATTGGCGATGTGCTTGGCATTAACGATGAGGTGCTCGAGCTTGATTTGACGCCAAACCGTTCAGACTGCCTCAGCATGATTGGTGTTGCTTATGAGATTGGAGCTTTAACTGGCCGTGAAGTTCGTCTGCCAAAGGCTGTTATAAATCATACAACCGTACGTGCGGATAGCCTTGCAACGGTCAGCATTAGTGCACCTGAGCATTGCTCGCATTATTCGGCTCGTTATATTAAAGGCGTAAAAATCGGTGAGTCCCCATTGTGGCTGCAAAACCGATTGATCGCTGCCGGCGTTCGTCCAATCAACAACGTTGTTGACGTTACAAACTTTGTTATGCTTGAATACGGCCAACCGCTTCATGCTTTTGATGCAGATCGTTTGCCTGGCGGCCGCATTGATGTTCGCCTTGCAAAAGCTGGCGAAACGCTTGTTACCTTGGATGATCAAGAGCGCAAGCTAGAGCCGCATATGCTCGTTATTACTGATGGCGAGCAGCCAATTGCCCTTGCAGGCGTAATGGGTGGAGCAAGCACCGAAGTTACAGGCGAGACGGTCAACATTTTGCTAGAATCAGCAAAATTTGATGGCGGCACCGTGCGCAAAACGTCACGTCAACTAGGACTTCGCTCGGAATCAAGCATTCGCTTTGAGAAAGAAGTAGATCCGGCGAGAGTTATTCCTGCGCTCGATCGTGCTGCTTCCCTTATCGCAGAGCTTGCTGAAGGTTTAGTTGCTGAAGGTATTGTAGAAGTGCATGCAGGTGAAGTGAAACCAGCCAAAGTGTCCGTTTCATTGGATAAAATTAATGGCTATCTGGGTACAGAGTTGTCCAGACTTGAAGTTCAGACGATATTTGGCCGTTTGCACTTTGAATATGAGCTGTCAGGCGACAATGTATTTACTGTAAATGTTCCTACACGCCGCGGTGATATTACGCGTGCAGTAGATCTAATCGAGGAAGTAGCTCGTTTGCACGGCTATGATGAAATTCCTACTACGCTCATTCACGGCGATGTTGTGCCAGGTTCGCTAACGAAGCCGCAAGCTATTCGCCGCGAGCTGCGCAAGCGCCTGTCAGATGCAGGTTTGCATGAGGTTGTCAGCTATTCCTTCACGGGACCTGAGCGGACGAAGTTATTCCCTGCACTGGCGGAGCATACGAATCCAATTCGCCTAGCCATGCCTATGAGCGAGGATCGCAGTGTTCTTCGTACGACGCTTATCGCACAGCTTTTGGAGACTGCGGCTTATAATCGCAATCGCAAAAATGAATCCGCAGCGATCTTTGAGATCGGCAGCGTATTCCATACCGATGAAGAGCAATTGACTCGTCTGCCTCATGAGAAGCATCGTTTTGCAGCTCTTCTGACTGGCAATCGTTCAGAAGCGGAGTGGAATACAAAAGCGGCTCAAGTTGATTTCTATGATGCAAAGGGCATTTTGGAAACGGTATTTGCCGTACTTGGCTTAACAGCCAGCGTATCATTCGAAGCGGCACAGCCTGAGCATTTCCATCCAGGAAGAACGGCTGCTGTTCTTCTTCACACGCCTAAAGGCAATGAAGTAATTGGTTATGTTGGCCAACTGCACCCTGCTCTTCAACTTGAGGAGGATCTAGCTGATACGTACGTGCTGGAAATTGGACTTGACCTCATCTATGAGCAAGCAGATGCGGCAATCGAATATAAAGTATTGCCCCGCTACCCGGCTATGCAGCGTGATATTGCAGTAGTCGTGGATCAAGAGGTTGCTGCTGCCAAGCTAACTGGCGTGGCATGGGACATTGCAAGCGAACTGCTTGAGTCTGTACGCGTCTTTGACGTATATACAGGAGAGAAGCTGGGAGCTGGCAAGAAGAGCGTGGCTATATCGCTTGTTTACCGTCATGGCGAGCGTACATTGACGGATGAAGAGGTAACAGAGCTGCATGGCAAGGTTGTTTTACAATTAGAACAATCTTTTGCAGCAGAATTACGCAAGTAGGCAGGAAACCTTCAAAGCCGCATCGAAATAGTTCCTAGTGAGCTATTGATGCGGCTTTTTTCCTTGTAAATATAAGGAATGATTGGTTTTTTCATAACGGTCATGTATTTATATTTGCTAGAGAAACGAAAGCAGTTCCTCTCTGGACGGCAACGGTTGAGAACGTAAACAACGTATGCCCCTGAAGGATGATGTCAGCCGTTTAAGCTAGCTCTACTTGTATATTAGGAGGATTCGCCTTAATGGATGCTGAACAAACGGTAGTTACGGTTGATATATATGGAATTCAATATAAGTTAAAGGGCCATACCAACGTAGAATATATGAAAAGGGTTGCAGCGGCGATTGACGAGAGCATGAAGAAGCTGGCGAAGGGGTATCCGCGTCTTGATATGCCGAAGCTGGCTGTCCTCTCTGCTGTGCAAATAACAGAGGAAGTATTTCGATTGCGCCGCGACAATACAAGACTTCTGGAGGAAGAAGCGAAGCTTAATCTCCTGATCAGAGAGCTGGAGCAAATGAGCGAGCAAGCGGTCTCGCTTAAAGCTGAGCTTGCTGAGACGAAGCGTATGGCAAGCGAGCAATTGCAAAAGGCTAAAGCGGCGGCAGAAGCAGAGCTGAACGAAATGCTGGCGCTTGCCGCTGAGCAAGCTTCAGCTCAGCAAGCGGCAGCAGCCGAGGCAATGAAGGTGCAAGAGGAGACGATCATCCGTCTTACACAAGAAAATGTGGAACGGATTACAGCGCTCAGAACGAAAAAGGATGAGCAATTTGCACAGCTCCAAGCTCGGAAGGATTCTGAGCTGAATGAGTTAAAGCGTATGATGGAAACGAAAATAGAAGAGCTTAGCAGCAAGAAGGCTGCTGAACTGGCAGAGCTTTCAAGCTTGAAGGAATTAGAACTGGCAGAGCTCGCAGGCCAGAAGGAAACAGAACTTGCAGAACTTGCAAATCTGAAGGAAACAGAACTTGCAGAGCTTGCAAGTCAGAAGGAATTAGAACTGGCAGAGCTTGCAAGTCTGAAGGAAACAGAACTTGCAGAACTTGCAAGTCTGAGGGAATTAGAGCTTGCAGAACTTGCAAATCAGAAGGAATTAGAGCTGGCAGAGCTTGCAAGTCAGAAGGAAGCAGAGCAAGCAGAGTTTGCCATGCTGAGAAAACAAAAGGATGCAGAACTGGCTGAATTGCGATTGTCCAAGGAAAATCAGCAGCTTGAATTGGAGCTGGAGAAGGAAGAACTGCGATTGGAGCTTGAACAAGTGAAGGCAGATGAACTGGCTTCACTTAGACAAGAAAAAGAAGCCCAATTAAATGCTTTAGCCTCGGAGCAAGAAACACTGCTTATAGCATTAAAGGCAGAGAAAGAGGCGCAGCTGACTGAGCTTGAAGGAAGCTGGCAGAGTAAATGGGATGAGCGAGAACTCAGCTGGTTAGCCCATGCAGAAACCTCGCAGCTAGAAATTGCCCGCCAGAGTGAAGAGCGTGAGCAGGCTTGGAAGGCAGAAGCCGTTAAAGCGGAACAAGCTTTTCGTGCTGATCTTGAGCGGCGTAGAAACGGCTGGCTGGAGGAGCGAGGCAAGCTGCAAACCCAAATTGCTGAGCTTCAAGAAGGCTGGAAGAAGGACAAGGAATTATTTGAAAATCGTATAAATTCAGCAGATGAGCTGCTCGTACAGGCAATGGAGCAGGAGGAATCCTTCCGCACATCATATGCTCAGCTGGAACAGGAGCTCCGTGAAAAAGAAAATGAATGGGAGCTGCTGCAAAGCGAGCTGAATGAAACACGCAGCAAGATCGAGGAGCTGCAGGAACAGAGCAGCCAGTCCTTAGTACAAATCCAAGAGCTGGAACAGAAGCTTGTTCATGAACGCAGTCATGTTTCCGCTGCGGATAAGCGGGCAACAGATTTGCAAACGCGATTGAAAGAAGCAGCGGAACGTGAGCAGCAGCAGGAACAGAAGCAGCTTGAGCTTGAAGAGGAGTTATTAAAGCTGCAGCTTGAGCTGGAAGAGCAAGAATTGATGAGTCAGAAGCAGACAGAAGAGCATAACAACCTGCTTCGGATTGAGCTTGAAAATCAGAAGGAATTGCTGGAAGAAGAGCATGAGCAGAAACTGCAAAAGCTTGAGGATGAGAAGCGTGAGCTTGCTAGGACGCTGCGCGAGGAGCATGAAGGGCAGCTGCGAATAGTCGAAGCCGACAATGACGAGCTGTTTAAGCAAATGACGGCAGAAAGCAATGAACGCTATGAGCAGTTGGCAGAAGAGAAGGATGCCAGGTACAAGGAGCTCGCAGCAAGCCATGAGGAACTGAATAAGAAGCTTGCTAGACAATATGAAGAGCAGCTGCAGCAGCAAGCAGAGCAACATGAAGAGCAGCTTCTAGAGCAGGCACTGCTATATGAGGAGCAAAGTAAACAGCTTGTCCTTGAATACGAGGAGCGGAGCAAGCAAAAAGCAGCTGAGCATGAAGCAAATAATAGAACATTGGCTTCGCTTCATGAAGAACAGCTGCTAGAGCAGGCTGTGCAGTACGAGGAGCAAAATAAGCAGCTGGCTCATGATTATAATGAGCAGGCAAAGCAAAAGGCAGCCGAGTATGAAGCTAGGCAGAATGAACTCGTTCAGAAATACGAAGAGAAGCTGCTTGAGCAAGCGATTCAATTTGAAGATGCTCAGAAGCAGCTGACAAATGATTTTGAAGCCAAGTCCAAAGCAGCGGCTGTCGAGCAAGCCGCACTTGCGGAGCAGCTCGTTGACCAGTATGAAGAGCGATATAATGAGCTTGCTGTCAAGCAGGATGAGGTTCGCAAGCAGATAGTGAATGAACGTGAAGCTCGCTTGCAGCAACTGGCAGCAGAGCATGACGAGCAATTGAAGCAGCTATCTGCGGATCAAGAGGAGCTGCTGCTGCTTCAGCAGCACGATTACGAGACTGCGATCGAGAAGCTGCAAGCGCAGCTGGACAAAATTGAGCAAATTGCGGCTTCTGCGGCAAACGGAGAACAGGTCTATAAGGCTAATTTGGAGAAACTGCAAATTAGAGAACAAGAGCTAACGGAGCAGTTGGAATGGACAGCAGCTCGAGAGCGCATTGCAGCTCAGCAGCTAGAAGCGGCTTCTGCCCGTGAACGTGAGCTCAGTGAGCGATTGCAGGCACAGCAGCAATATGCGGAACAGGTGGCTGCTGAGGTGAAGCAGTATGAGCTTGAGAAGAAGTCGCGTGAATCAGCGGAAGAGGAGCTGAGAGAGCGGCTAGAGCGAGCAATGCAGGAAGCAGCTGCCGCATCCGATTTGAAGGAAGAGCTGAGCGAGCATACGTCTAAGCTTGCAACAGAAAGAGATGAAGCAGCTCGTCAGGCTGCGCGATTAGCCAGTGAGCGTGATGAGGCGGCAAGCGCACTTGAGTCACTTGTCTATGAACGCGATGAAGCAGCTCGTTCTGCAGAGAGGCTAGCTGAGGATCACGCTGATCTGCAGGAGCAGCATCATAAGCTGAAAAATGAATATTCGAAGCTGCAAACCGAATACAACGAATGGATCGAGCTCATCGAGCACAGCTGATCCAGCGATAAGAACCAAGAAACCGCAGAAACAAACAAAGGCTATTGCCGACGTTTGTTTCTGCGGTTTCTTTTTAGAGATTAACCATAAGATACGATTGTGCCAGTTGGACCGCCGGCGGACAAGCTTGCTAGACGAATCAAGTCCGGTGTAACGATTGCAGGATCTTTGCCGGTCGCGTGCATTTCTGTACGAAGCATGCCGGGATTATAGAGGTTTGCAAGAATACCATGCTCATACTCCTCATCGGCTAAGGTGCGTGTCAACGACTCTAATCCTGCCTTGGCTGCGCTATATGCTGCATAGCCGCCTGCGCCGTTCCATGACAGGCCGGAGGTAATATTAATAATTCGTCCATATTTTGCTCTGCGCATAGTTGGTAAAACAGCCTTAGTCAGCAGAAATGGTCCTGTCAGATTGATCGCAATTTGATTTTGCCATTCTTCTGAGGTTAGTTCGAGCACACTACCTGATTCAAGAACAGCAGCATTGTTCAAAATAATATCGATATGCCCAAATTGCTGGACGACTGCTGAAATGGTGTCTTGGACTTGCTGCTCATCGGAGACATCTGTTTGCAGCACTAATGCATCTTTTCCCGTCTTTGCCTTTACAATCGAAGCAGTTTCCTCAAGCTTCGCAAGTCTTCTCCCAAGCAGCACAACATCTGCGCCTTCTGCTGCAAACGAGATTGAAGCTGCACGTCCAAGCCCTGTACCAGCTCCACTAACAATGGCGACTCGATTTTGTAAAATTCCCATCACCATTTCTCCTTTCGCTTTGCATATTGTTAATATTTTATCAGAGGGGACAAGGAGGGGAAAGAGGAAGGTCATCAAATTTTCTTACTCGATTGTTAAATAAAAATGATATATGCGATAAAAGAAAAATATATGTAGTTTGGCTGCGTGAATAGAGAAAAAAATGATATGATCCCCCAAATGCTCACTGCTTAGGTAAAAAATAAATATAACGGAAGTTTATCCTGCTTTAGCCTCTCTTCTCAGAGTAAAATAGAACAGGAAACAACAAAAAAACAGCAGAGCAGATTCATTCCATCCAGCTCGGCTGTTTTTAAGTTTTATTTATTTTCAGAAACGTTTATTCTACGACTAAAACAGCTTTCATTTCTCTATGCCCTGCTCCGCATGGAACGGAACAAATCATTTGATAACTTCCCGGCTCACTAATGTTTACAGCGATCGTGTCGCCATTTGAAAGCTTGTAGTCGGTTTTTTGGATCTGAACGCCATGAATGCCGTCAACCGAATCAAGCTTGAGATTAACCGTCTCGCCGGCTTTGATTTTATATTCCTTTTTGTCAAATTTCCAGTTAGATGCTGTCATGACAAGGTCAGATGAAGAAGCTCCGCTATCTGCTACTGTTGTATTTGTTTCTTTATTTTCGGGTTTGGCTGTGTTTGTGCCGCATGCAGCAATGACAACGACTAAACACATTGCGCTTGCAAATAATAACCATTTTTTCATTCGTAAAGCGTCCCCTTTCGATTATCCAATGTAATAGGAATGTTTTGGATTGTATCTATTGTACCTTAACTAGCTTTCAATTGCAGTGACGGTGTGATGACAAACTCATGAATTTCTTGTGAAATGATTAGGGGAAACGCGAAAATTTGGCAGTACGCAGCAATCAGCCCTTGACCGCCATTAAGGCAATCAAGGGCTGGTCTCACATAAAGCCTGCATTAATCGCGATCGCGTCTGCCTGCTTCATAGGGAGTGCTGACCGGAATGAACAGGTCGATGATCCCGATAACAAGAGCAGCTAAGATGGCGCCAAGCAAGGTTACAGTTACGCCGCCTACGATAAACTGAGCAATCCAGATAACAGCTGCGCTTGCGATGAAGCCGACGATTCCTCGGCCAAAGGGTGTAACCCGCTTGCCGAATATGCCTTCAATTACCCAGCCTAGTGCAGCAATGACAAGCGCTAAGAAAAAGGCGCTCCAAAATCCGCCTACGCTAAATTGTGGAACGATAAACCCAACAAGCATTAATACCAGCGCGGCTACGATAAACCGGACGACATGTCCCAAAAAAGACATTTTATAACCCTCCTTAAGTTTAACAAATGGAAAACAAAACTGGAGCTGTTTTGGTACTTGTGTAGCTTATAGTCGCCCACGTTCGCAGTTCTTTGTTATTTCCTTCCGTACAGTATTGCTAAAGTTGCGTCGTTAGACGGCTCGTTCGTTTATATTGTGACCAATTGAGCATCATTTATGTATGAAACAACGGTTCAGTTCGTGCATCAAAGTCGTGATTCGGCTATAATAGGAAGGCGAGAGGAGTGTTAATTGTTGGACACTAAAATTTTGAAGACACTTGAATATCCTAAAATCATACATAGATTGTCTCAGCATGCAGCAACATCGCTTGGGAAAACCATTGCTGAGTCGCTGCAGCCGGTTTCGGATCTGGAATCGGTAAAGCAGATTTTGCAAATTACCGACGAGGCCTACACAGCTGATCGTCTTAAAGGCAGTGCGCCATTTGGGGGAATTGTGGACATATCAGCGCCGCTTCACCGTGCCCGTATAGGCGGTACCCTTAATCCGGCTGAGCTTCTGGATATTGCGAATACCGCACGGGGCGGTAGACGTGTAAAACGGCATATCAGCGTTTTGCATGAAGATAATCCCATTCCAATGCTGCACCATATTGCAGATCAAATAAGTGAGCATAAGTCGCTTGAGGATGCGATTTTTGATTGCATCGATGACCAAGCGGAAGTGATGGACAGTGCTAGTGCTGAACTGGCCTCTATCCGGCGCGAGCTTAGAAATGGCGAATCACGGATTCGTGAGAAAATGGATCAAATGGTCCGTTCCTCGTCCGTTCAAAAAATGCTGCAGGACGCCATCGTAACACTTCGCAACGATAGATATGTTATTCCAGTGAAACAGGAATACCGTTCTCACTTTGGCGGAATCGTGCACGATCAGTCTGGTTCTGGCGCAACGTTGTTTATCGAACCGGAAGCCATAGTTGCAATGAACAATAAGCTTCGAGAGCTAAAGGCAGGCGAGCTGCGGGAAATTGAGAAAATTTTGCAGAAGCTAACTGCTTTGGCATCCGATTATGTAGAAGATCTTATTTATAACTTGGATTTACTTGGTCAAATCGATTTTGCTTTTGCAAAGGCTCGGCTTGCTCATCTCATGAAGGCTACACAGCCGCGGATGAATGACCGAGGTTTTCTGAAAATAAAACGTGGACGCCATCCGCTAATTGCACCTGAGCAGGTTGTTCCACTCGATGTGGAGCTTGGCAATCAATACACTTCCATCATTGTAACGGGACCGAATACAGGCGGTAAAACGGTTTCCTTGAAAACCATCGGACTGCTTAGCCTTATGGCCATGTCAGGATTGTTTGTACCTGCTGAGGATGGCAGCCAGCTTTGTGTATTTGATGCTATCTACGCCGATATTGGTGATGAGCAGAGCATTGAACAAAGCCTCAGTACGTTTTCCAGCCATCTCAAAAACATCATTCGCATTTTAGGCTCCATGACATCAAAGAGCTTAGTGCTGCTTGATGAGCTTGGTGCAGGAACAGATCCAGCTGAAGGCTCGGCGCTTGCTATTGCCATATTGGAGCATGTTCATGCTATGGAAAGCCGTATTGTAGCAACTACGCACTACAGCGAGCTGAAAGCTTATGCTTATAATCGCAAGGGAGTCATTAACGCCAGCATGGAGTTTGATGTTGCTACTTTAAGCCCTACGTACCGTCTGCTTGTTGGTGTTCCTGGCCGAAGCAATGCATTTGCTATCGCTGAGCGTTTAGGACTTGCTCGCTCGATTATTGAGCATGCAAGAGGAGAAGTAAGTGAAGAGGATCAACGGGTTGAAAATATGATCGCCTCCCTTGAAGAGAACCGGTTAGGCGCTGAAACGGAACGTCAAACGGCAGAGTCGCTCCGCCGTGAGATGGAGACGCTGCGCGCGCGCCATGAGGCAGAGAGTTTGCGCTTTGAAGAGCAGAAAGAAAAGCTGATGCAGAAGGCGCAAGATGAGGCTCGCGAGGCTGTCCTCAAAGCCAAACGCGAGGCAGAACAAATTATTGCAGATTTGCGGAAGCTTGCAATGGAGGAGGGTGCCTCCGTCAAGGAGCATAAGCTCATTGAGGCACGCCGCAAGCTGGATGAAGCGGCTCCTGAGCTTCAGAAATCGAAGCGGGGAGCTTCCAAGACAGCAACGAAACAGGTTAAGATTGAAGCTGGCGACGAAGTAACCGTATACAGCTTAAATCAGAAAGGCACGGTTGTGGAAATTCATGGTTCCGATGCTACAGTGCAGCTCGGCATTATGAAGATGAAGGTTGCGCTGGATGATTTGGAGCTGCGAAGCTCTGGAGCAACCGCTAGTAAGACACAACAGCCGAAGCAAGCAGCCAGCTTGCAGCGCACCAGAGAAGAAAATATTAAGATGGAGCTCGATCTTCGCGGAGAAAATCTGGAAGAAGCAATCCTTGAGGTTGACCGTTTTCTTGATGAGGCCTTTTTATCAGGCTTAGCTCAGGTTGCTATTATTCATGGTAAAGGCACTGGTGTGCTTCGTACAGGAATACAGCAATATTTGCGTAGACACAGCCATGCGAAGAGCTTTCGACTCGGCAATTATGGCGAGGGCGGCGTTGGCGTGACGGTTGTGGAGCTTAAATAGCTCCTAGCCATTGCGCAATCGAATACGGCAGATGATGGAGGGGTCTTGTAAATGAGTAATGAAGTCGATCAGTTGCTGAGCAATCCGTATGCTGCTTCACTTGTTTATGTATCGGTTGCGGTGCTGTCTCTCATCGTTTTTTTATCGTGCTTTGAGCTCGTAACCAAATATAAATGCTGGACGGAGATAAAAAAGGGAAACGTTGCTGTTGCTATGGCGACAAGCGGTAAAATATTCGGTATTTGTAATATTTTCAGGTTTTCCATCGAGTCCAACGATTCGGTGTATCAAAGCCTTATTTGGGGTGCGTTCGGTTTCGTCATACTTATGGCAGCTTATTTTTTATTCGAATTTCTAACGCCTGTTTTTCGAATCGATGACGAAATCGCTCGTGATAACCGTGCGGTAGGGCTTATTGCAATGATCATTTCTGTATCTTTATCTTACGTGATTGGTGCAACTGTCATTATATAAACGGGGTGAAACCATATGAAATATTTATGGAGAATACTAGCGGTTGTCGCTGTTTTGTTTTTTGTTTTCGGTATCGTATATTTAATGAATCATTAGAGGGGAAGTTATGAGCATGGATGAGCATTTGATATGTCCTTGGTGTTTAACGGAAATTGTATGGGATGAAGAAATTGGGCCGGAATCGCATTGTCCGCATTGCGACAATGAATTAAGCGCATATCGTACGATAGAGCTTGGTTATGATGAGGATGAAGTGGAAGCTGATGAGCATGAAAAAGCTGTTCAGGCGCTAAAAATCAATGATGCTCGCAGAGCAGCAAAGCAAAATGGCGAGGAACCTGAAGACGATTGGTCAGACGATGAACTGGAGGAAGAAGCGGAAGAAGACGATTCCGATGATCCGAACCATAAACGTTGGCTAGCTCAGGGTGATGGTTTCCGCAATGCTGACAGTGCACGATTTGCTGTGGAAGAAACGGTTCAGCGTGTGCTTGATGATCAGGATGAAGTACCTGAATGCCCGGCATGTCGGGCGTATATGATCGAAGCAGGCGTACAGACAATTGATGGGCAGCAATTCGAGTCTAGAATCGCTCCATCTTTAGGAAAAGCGGTGCTCGAAACTCCTTTTCAATTGACCTTGTACGTTTGTCCCGTTTGCTATCAAACCTCGTCCTTGCTGAGTTCAGGCGACCGCGAGCAAATGATCAATCGTCTAACACCGGAAGAATAACAAACAACTGGCAATAATGGACGGGCATGGGCTGCATCCAATAAGGGAATCTTACAAAACGTAATTCTGATACGTAAAGGCTAGACATGTGAATGCATGAACTGGCCTGCGGCAGGAGGAATCGTTTTGGCAAAAACCTTAAATGGACAAGCAGCCCTTTTACTTATTGTGCAGGCGCTTTACGGTATTGCGAACGCGCTGTCTGGGACGTTTGTTCCCGTATACTTATGGAAAGCAAGCCAATCTTATATGTTGATCGGTTGGTTCACTATGGGTCAATATGTAATGAGTGGTTTAACCTTTTGGGTTGTTGGGAAATGGGTAAAAGAGCATAACAAAATGAATAGTTTGCGCATAGGCATTATTTTGTCAGGCGTGTTTTATTGTTCAGTACTGCTGCTGGGTACACAAGCGAAGGTATATTATTTGCCGCTTGGCCTTTTAAATGGGATGGCACTCGGTTTTTTTTGGGTCGCATTTAATGTAGTTTATTTCGAAGTGACAGATCCAGATAATCGGGATCGTTTCAATGGCTGGTCGGGGCTGCTTGGTTCTGCGGCAGGTATCGTGGCGCCGTGGGTATCAGGCTTGCTTATCACGTCGATGCAAGGAGAAAAGGGATATAGGCTTATTTTCACCCTTTCATTAATCATATTTTCTATAAGTGTAGTACTCAGCTTTTGGCTCAAGAAACGCCATGGTCAAGGCCGCTATAATTGGAAGCATGGTTTTCAGCAGCTGATGCAAAAAGGAAATCCGTGGCGTCGCATGTTTCCAGCTATTGCAGCGCAGGGCGTGCGAGAAGGCGTATTTATGTTTCTTGTTGGCCTTACGGTATACGTAGCTACGCAAAATGAAAGCAAGCTAGGAACGTATTCACTCATTACATCCTTAGTTGCTTTAATCAGCTTCTGGATTGTTGGCAAAAAGCTCAAAAAAAACAATCGCAAATGGGCGATGCTCATAGGCGTTATCATGATTGGAATCGTTATATTGCCGCTGTTCTGGAAGGTCTCTTATGCTACATTGCTTATGTTCGGAATCGGAACATCACTGTTTATGCCGCTTTATATTATACCTATGACCTCAAGAGTATTTGACCTCATTGGCCAGTCCGAGGAAAGTGCGCGGGAACGAGAGGAATTTATCGTCCTTCGTGAAGCGGGATTAGTTTTTGGCAGGATTATCGGCTTATCGTCATATTTAATCGTTTTGCCGCTGAATCATTCTGCTGTCGCCATTACTTGGCTCTTGTTTGCGGTTGGCATCGTGCCGATTGCTGGTTGGTGGTTCATGAAGCCGTTTCTTACAGAGCAGCAAGCACAAACCTAAATAGAAAGGAAGTGAAGGAATGCCGAAAGTAGTTGCAGACATTACGCAATTAATTGGGAATACGCCTGTCGTAAGGCTAAACCGTCTTCCAGAGGAAGGCAGCGCCGAAGTATGCGTTAAGCTGGAACGCTTTAACCCAAGCGGCAGCGTAAAGGATCGCGCAGCCTTCTCTCTTATTAATGATGCAGAGAAGCGCGGTTTGATTAAGCCTGGTGATACCATTATTGAACCAACTAGCGGCAATACAGGCATAGGCCTAGCCATGAACGCAGCAGCTAGAGGTTACAACATAATATTAGTTATGCCGGACAACATGACTGCTGAGCGGATTAAACTGCTGCAAGCATACGGAGCGGAAGTTGTGCTTACGCCTGCTGCTGAACGCATGCCGGGAGCCATTCGAAAAGCGGAGGAGCTTCGGGCTGAGCGCCCGGGCAGCTACATACCGAATCAATTCGAGAATCATGCGAATCCGCAGATTCACCGAATGACGACTGCGATAGAAATTATTGAGCAAACAGATGGCAAGCTAGATGCTTTCGTTGCTACCGCAGGAACAGGCGGCACGATTACAGGAACAGGTGAAGCGCTAAAGGAAGTGCTCCCTCATTTGTATGTAGCGGTAGTAGAGCCGCAAGGGTCACCGGTGCTGTCAGGAGGAAAGCCAGGCCCGCATAAGCTTGTCGGCACTAGTCCTGGTTTCGTGCCCGCTATTCTTAATACATCGATTTATGATGAAATCATTCAAGTTTCAGATGAGCATGCTCTAACGACAATGAGAGCATTAGCGACGCAAGAGGGTTTGCTGCTAGGCCCTTCCTCAGGCGCTTCGGTATGGGCAGCGATGCAAATTGCAAAACGCCTTGGTGCTGGGAAGCGAGTGCTGTGCATTGCTCCAGATACTGGAGAGCGGTATATGAGCATGGATATTTTTTGATCAGCATACGGGAGTGGTTTATAACCATTCCCGTAATGATTGTTGCAATATATTGCGTCTTTCATCAATGTAGTTATAAATAAAGGCTGGTTCTGCTAAAAAGGTGTCATAGCTCGCTTTTCGCGTATAATCGCTGCGAATAGCCGGAGATAACTGTGCATGCATCTGTGAAATGACGGGTTCCAGCTTCTCGGCAGTAAATGCGGATAACAGCAGTTTCTTTATGATCGCTCTATATTTTCGTCTGCACGATGGGAATGTAAATAGCTTCTCTGTCAGCGTATTGTAGCCCTGAAGACGGACGAGATCGCTGCCGCAAGGCTTTCCGTAACAGTTTCTCCCCCAGGTTCCCTCGTAATCCCATGGAATGATTCGATATTTCCCACTTTTGCTATGCTCATAAAGCGCATAGTTTTGATCAAATCCATCGTAATTTCCTGTCAATACAGCTCCCGCAAGCCATAATAAATATTGTGATACATCAAGGCGTTTGGCATGATGTTCATTCAGTTTACTGCCAGACAAACGATTGATATTTCGAACGAACGATACGAGCCTCTTTTTTGTCCCCGTCTTTCCCAGCTTCAATTCATAACCATCAAATAACGAAGCTTTCGTACCTTTAGAGACAGGGTCGGTTAAGCTGAAGTCGGCACTGTCATTGACGGCATAGAGAAGAGAACGGCAGCCAATGCCCCTTTTTTCGAAAAAAAGTTGATCTACCGCTTCGATTTCCAAATAAACGCCTCGAGGCACGTCATTTATTATGAGCCAGAAGTGGTTGGTTTGAGGGGATGGCACACCAATTTTATTGAAAAAGTAAAAGGAAAGTGCGTTCCGCATCATGGAAGGATCGTCATATTCCGCATTCCAATGAAATGTTTTGCCATTTTCAAGCCGAACTTCATAAGATTTTTTGGAATAATTACGTGTATGTCCTCCCCGCAGGCCAAACTCTGCAGTATAGGTTTGTCCCTCCATCTCGAGCTGTGCCGGTTTGAAGGAACGCCCCCAAGCATCGCTTTGTATCTCGTGGAAATCAGAAGCATTCATGCGTATGGAACGTGTCGGCAAGACTTCAGCAACCATCTAACCATCTCCCGAAGCAAAAGATAAAGCCTACCGTTGCACGATAGGCGTTTTGATCTTAATACTCTATTCAGCTAATGCCCAGATGGTCACGATTATTTGGTCATGAATGTTTTCAATCCTAATGATCACAATGGAAAGCTTCCCTATCTGAACCAGTAGAGTTCAAAATCTATAATTATACTACTCTATTATTTATAGGGGAATTGCTCAATCTCTCATAAATAGATAGCAATCTAGTACCACTTCCATACGGTATACATATTAATATATTACATTTCGTAACTCATGATAGATGGAGTGAATGGGAAAAGGAGGATGCAAAGCAACAGAGTAATGAATGGGAAGTGAATAGGTCGTAAGGGCGTATTTGAAGACAGGCTTTGAACAACAAACAATGAAATTATCGGAGGGATTTTTTTATGAGTCTATGGTACAACAATGGTTATTCAGCTGGTCAATCGGTTGCTAGTAATAACAATAGCCACAAAAGCAACAAGAGTGGAAACAAGGATCATAATTTTTTACAAACGATGGTAGGCAAAAATGCAAAAATTAATCGCGGCGGACCGGAATCACTCCAAGGCAAGCTTCATTCTGTAAAAAGCGACTATCTCGTTTTAGTCACAAGTGAAGGTGTCGTGTATATTGCAACTAGCCATGTTAAAAGTGTTACGGAGGCAGGAGCCGGCAATACAAGCAGCGGCAGCAAAGGCAATAGAAGCGGCAGTGGCAGCACAGCGGTTATTAATGCAAGCAATTTTAATGGCGTTATCCGTGCCCTGAATCAAACCTTCGTACAGCTTAATTCTGGCGGACCTGAGAAGGTTGAAGGTTTCATTGCTCAAGCAGGAAACAACTCAATTCTGCTCGTTTCCGGTAAAGAAGCTATGCAAATCCAGAACTACCATATCAAATCGATTAAAGCTGCGAGCAACCGTTCTGGCGGAAACAACAATAACAAAAACGAAAATAAAAACAGCAACGCCAACAGCAACAGCAAAAACGAAAACAAAAGCAACAGCAAAAACGAAAACAAAAGCGACAGCAAAAACAACAATAAAAACAAAACACAAGGCAATCGCAGCGGTGGAAAAAGTAATGCAAATGCGGCTGCCGTAAAAACAACTCGCAGTTCAGTAAAAAAATCATAATGGCCTGTCGGGCAAAAGGTAGAGCTTTTGCCCGATTACGCGATCTATCCGGATGAAAGGAGGTTAATTGCATGAAAAACCGTCATCCGCTGTTGGATAAGCAGGTCGAATTGGAGATTTCAGGGAAAGTAGCGCCTATACGAGGTAAATTGATCGAGTTTGGTCAGGATATATTAGTGCTGCATAATGGAACACAATTTTTGTATATCCCGCTTATTCATCTGCAGCAGCTTCGTCTTTCAACTCGTAAAGAAGAAGCAGAAGAAATATATGAAGTACCGGAAATGCCTTTCGAGCCTTATAATGAGCCCGTCTCGTACCGAAAAATATTGATGAACGCGAAAGGTATGTTCTCTGAAATTTATATTACAGGTAATCAGTCTATTCATGGTTATTTGACCACCGTTATGAATGATTTTTTCGTCTTCTATTCTCCTGTTTATCATACGGTGATCATCTCTCTCCACCATATGAAATATTTAATTCCGTACAGTCCTAACGTAACACCATACACGTTAACACCGGAACAATTCCCTCTAAAGCCATCCCCGCTAACCCTTGCAAGAACTTTTGATCAACAGCTTCGTAAATTAATCGGCGAATTCGTCGTGCTTGATCTCGGCGAGAATTCAAATAAAATCGGCGTTCTGAAAAATGTCGATCAAAGCATGATTGAGCTTGCGACTGTAAGTGGAAACCCCGTTTTTTTACATTTTGATCATGTGAAGACGGTTCATATTCCGTAGGAAAGAAGACTATGCTCTTAGCCAGTAGACGGC
The DNA here is from genome assembly GCF_052115145.1 of Paenibacillus sp. 2TAB26. Classification (NCBI taxonomy): domain Bacteria; kingdom Bacillati; phylum Bacillota; class Bacilli; order Caryophanales; family Paenibacillaceae; genus Paenibacillus; species Paenibacillus sp. 2TAB26. The sequence goes on along the minus strand of NZ_JBFRGC010000009.1, from coordinate 81,708 downwards.
TTAAGCATAGTTTTTTTTTGTTCTCTTTAAATAAAAGATTGACAGGATGCATTTAGATACATAGATCTGGAAACATTATCTTTGGAAGGAAGTGACAAGATTATGAAAGTGAAACCATTTGGGATTTTACCCTCTATGTTAATGATGGTTTTGTCTGTTGGACTTGTAAATCATGTTCTGGTTGTACCGCTGCTGCTTGATGCTGCTAAGCGCGATGCATGGATTTCTGTTATTTTTGGCCTTGTAATCGTCCTTCCTTGGGTTTTGTTTCCTTTTTATGGAATATTAAAGCGAATGGATGGAACTCCGTTTGATCAATGGCTCATACAGCTTATGCCGCGGTTTTTGGCTTGGATAATTATTAGTATTTTTCTGCTGGTACAGCTGAGTATTGCTTTTGAATCACTTATTATTACAGCTTCGTGGACTGCGACAACCTATTTGCCCAATACGCCCTCCATGGTGGTTTGTACTATTTTTTTAGGTCTTTGTATGTTTGCATCAGTCTCAGGGCTGCGGACCATTGCTTATGTTAGCTGTATATTATTGCCGATCGTTGTATTGTTAGGCGATTTTGTCATGTCTGCGAACATGCCTCACAAGGATTATCACTATTTGCTGCCTATGCTCGAGAATGGGATGAGCCCGGTCATGAAAGGCATTTATTATGTGTTGACTTCGTCTTGCGAGTTTTTTGGGTTCATGTTCATCCAGCATCATATCCATGGAAAATTTAAAAGATGGCATTTCATCGTGCTTGTTTTGTTCTTATCGCTGCTGACACTTGGTCCGGTAATGGGCGCGATTGTAGAATTCGGCCCTGTTGAAGCTGATAAAATGCGGTACCCTGCTTTTTCGCAATGGAGACTGGTCTCCATCGGGAAATATTTTGAGCATGTTGATTTTTTTGCAATTTTTCAGTGGATGTCAGGCGCACTTATTCGTCTATCGATATCCATTCACATTTTGTCAGAATTTTGGCCGCTGCGCCGTTTAAAACAGAAGTGGATATCACCTACTGTGCTCGGCGTGATCATTTTGGTCATCTCGGGCGCTGGCATCAAAAATATGATTCAGGTAAGGACGGCATTACATGCTGCATTTCAGTACACCGGCATTGTCGTCATGCTCTTAACGATCGTAATTTGGATCGTGTCTATGTTTAGAAAAAAACAGGGTGATAAAAAAAGAACAGCCATTATCGGCTCGGAGGAGGCAGAGCAGTTATGATTCATGACGAGCATAATAGTGAGATCGATCAAAACGATATTTCGTTGGATCAGTTAAAACACATATTGAAGGATTGTCATGATGTTATTGAATATAATCTGACACTCGACGTTGACGGTCCAATGGAAGTGACATTGATTTATTGCGATGGATTAATCGACAACCAACAATTGCAGCTAGGCTTATTGCCGTTATTGGAGAAATGGGCGGAGCAATTCAGAACGGTGCCAGACGCAGATACAGGTGAAAAACATAAGCCCAGCATGTTATTTAGTAAAATTCAGTCTGGGGATCTTGACAGCAACGTATTTGCACGCCTATTTGCAGGCAGTGTCATATTGTCCTTTGCTAAATTCGAAGGATTGTTTGAATTTGACATCGCTAATCAGCCTGGAAGGACACCAGAGGAGTCGGTGCTTGAAGTATCGATTCGAGGACCGCGCGACGGGTTCGTCGAACAGCTTTCAACGAATGTTGCATTAGTCCGCATGAGGCTAAAAACACCAGATATGCATGTAGAGTATCGAAAAATCGGCTCCGAGTCCTTAACGGAGGTCGCTTTGCTTCATATGGAGGGCAAGGCCGATCCCATGCTTGTTAAAGAAGCTAGAAGGAGACTGGACAATATCGATATTCCGGCTCTAGTAGGAGGAAGTCAACTGGAGGAGCTTTTATCCGACCGCCGCTTATCTTTATTTCCACTCGTTGAATTTGTAGGACGGCCTGATTATGTCGTTCAATCCTTGCTGCAAGGCAAGGTAGCAATATTGCTCCATGGGTCGCCATCTGCACTTATTGCTCCAGGAAACTTATTGCTGCTCATCAAATCACCAGAGGACGCACATTTACCCTTTTATTATGTTTCATTAGAACGTTTGTTAAGGCTCGTAGGACTCGTATTAGCTATTTGTTTGCCAGGTTTTTGGATAGCGCTGTCAGCATTCAACACGGATCAGATTCCATTTACGCTGCTAGCAACCGTTACGATGTCGCGAATCGGATTGCCGCTGTCGGCAACGATGGAAATGTTTCTGATGCTGACCATGTTCGAGCTGTTCAGGGAAGCCGGTGTAAGACTTCCAAGGGCAGTAGGCCAAACCGTTTCTGTTGTAGGCGGATTGATCGTTGGAGATGCAGCAATCCGTGCGGGCATGACATCGCCAACGATGCTCGTAATGGCCGCGGTAACGGCGGTATCAACCTTTACTCTCGTGAATCAGTCATTAAGCGGCTCCGTAAGCATCATCCGTTACCTTGTCCTTATCTGCTCATCTGTGCTGGGCATTTTCGGTTTTTTTGTCGGCTCCTTTGCGGTACTTATCTATTTGTGCACGTTAGAATCATTTGGACGCTCTTACTTATACCCAGTTGCACCTATGCGCTTAAAAGAGCTGCTGCCAGCGCTTATACAAATGCCATGGAAGCTTAAGAGTACGAGGAGGAATAAATGATGCTCTTTGTATGGATTACAAAGCAGGGAACACAGCTTAGAAAGTGTGCTGCACTGGCAGGCATCGTGTTTATGTCGTTGCTGCTGCAAGGCTGCTGGGATGAAGTTAACTTGGCGGATGTGAGCTATATATCCGCATTTGGCATCGATTATAAGGACGGACAATACGATATTTATGCCCAAACGATTAAATTTGGCCTAATTGCAAAAACAGAATCGCTTCAGCCTGATCCAAATCCGGTTTGGATCGGAAAAGGGTCGGGAGATACCGTATTGCTAGCTCTAAATGACCTGGCTCGCTCTGGCCAAACGATTTTGAGCTTGGAGCATTTAAAAACCGTGATCGTACAGGAGAGAGCGATGAGCAAAATCGCTGACATCATGGACGGGGTGAATCGTCAGCGGGCATCGCGGTATACGTCGCTGCTTTTCGGAACCAAAGCTCCGATTGAAAAAATTTTTACTAGCGATACTTTTTTTGATCAATCACCGCTTAACAGCATTATGTATATGCCGGGCCCTCTCGACAGCCAGAGAAGCTTCATTCGTCCTTATTCCTTGCAGCTGGCGGTACAGACGCTGAATGAACCCTCCATGGTCACTACTCTCCCTGCTTTGAATGCAAATGAAGAATACTGGAAAAGAAAGAAACAACCGCTGCAAATCCAGTTAATCGAAGGGATATTTATATTTAAAGATCTTAAATATCTCGGTTATCTTACGGAGCCTGAAGCCACAGGGCTAAGATGGGCAGATCCTGAATTCAAGCATTTTCTGCTCAAAGCGCAAGGGGAAAAAGGGAAAGCGGCAATCGCTGTCGTTTCATCCAGAGGGAGTGTGGATGTGAGTTTTAAAGGTGACAAGCCCATTTTCACATTAAAGATGCGAGTAGACGGGAATGTCGCAGAAATGGATGGCGTTATACAGGAACATGAAATTGTTTCGTCAGTTAAAGCGCGGATTAAGCAGGAGATGGAAGATACGTTCCGCAAGGGGCTGGAGAAGAAAGTTAGTTTCTTTCAACTGGAGCATCATCTGTACCGTTACCATCAAGCTTATTGGCAGCAAGCATGCAAAAGTAAGGAGTGGCTGCCAAAGCCCGATCAGTTAATTATAGAGGTGGATTTCCAATTAATTCACACCGGCAATTTCGATTTAAATATTGACACATAAATAAAGGAAATTTAGCTCATAATACGTTTGGCACGAAATAAATGGATCAAATCGTAATTTTGGACCAAGTTTAGAGGAGGATGATTAAATGATGCAGCCAATGACGGCAAAAGAGCTGGAGTACATTGCAGACTCTATGTCCAACGAGGATTTATTAATTAAGCAATGTGCAACGCTTGTTGCTACCGGTACTACACCAGCGCTTAGAAATTTATGCTCACAAATGATTCAAACCCATCAGCAGCACTATGATTCTTTGCTGCATGCGATTTCGCACCATCAGCAAATGGCTCCAACACAGCCTCAACAATAAGAAGGATTTTAAAAGAAGATTAGGAGGTCAATCATAATGCAGCAACAACAAAAGCAATCGATATTGACTGAGGAAGATTTGGCAGGCACGATCCTTAGCGATTTGAAAAGAGTTGTTCGTGAATATGCAACAGCAGCAACAGAGTCTACTTGTCCTGATATTCGCCAGCTGTTTACGAAATTGACAGACAGCACGTTGGCACTGCAAGGCCAGCTGTTTACGGAGATGCAGCAAGCGAATATGTACAATACATCCTCGCCTGCGCTGCGTCAGGAGCTGGACAAGCAGGCTAAGCAATATCAGCAAACCAAACAAAAAACGAGCCAGTTTTTACAGCAAAACCTTGGGCAACAGCAAAACCAAACAATGTATACGCCGCAAATGCAGCAGTCCGGCCAATATCAACAAGGATCACAAACGCATTACATGTAAAGACCCCTTTGGGGTCTTTCCTTTTTATAAGGAATAGCAAGCAGAAGCAGCTTTTACATATCATGCTAATATTTCTCCGCGAGAAGTGCTGAAGCCGCCAAAATAAAGGCTTCAGCCTTTTATGCTTTGATTGCGCGAGAAACAAAAACGTTGTAAAATATTCTTTATAATTGCAGTTGTACTGGAAGGAGTTATACAATGACCGAATTACAGTTGAAAGTGCTTGAACTGCTTCAGGAGGATGCGCGCAGAGATGCAGATTTGATCGCAACCATGTTAGCCGTAACAACCGAGGAAGTAAAGCAAGCCATCGCCGAGCTAGAGAAAGACCATATTATCGTGAAGTATGCGACAGTCGTAAACTGGAGCAAGATTGACGACCAGAAGGTAACTGCACTTATTGAGGTACAAATTACACCAGAACGCGGTCGCGGTTTCGAAGGAATCGCTGAGCGCATTTATTTATATCCAGAAGTAAAATCCGTCTACCTGATGTCGGGAGCATACGATTTGCTCGTTGAGGTTGAAGGAAAAACGTTGAAAGAGGTCGCCTCTTTTGTATCGAATAAACTATCGCCTATTGACGCGGTATTATCGACAAAAACATTTTTTATTTTGAAAAAATACAAACAAGACGGCATTATCTTCGAGGAGCATGAAGGTGATCATCGGTTGATGGTTTCGCCGTGAAAAAAGGGTGATGGCAATGATTAAAGATGAAGAGAAACAACCCTCCACACCTTTGCAGCGTCAATCGATGGCTGATTATTTGTCACCGCTCGTTCGGGGCATCAAACCGTCGGGAATCCGTCGGTTTTTTGATTTGGTCAGTACGCGCAAGGATGTTATAACATTAGGAGTAGGGGAACCCGACTTTGTGACGCCATGGCATGTTCGGGAAGCCGCTGTATATGCGCTTGAAATGGGGAAAACGCAGTACACGTCAAATGCGGGAATGCCAGAGCTGCGGGAAGCAATCGGGCAGTACTTAAACGATCAATTTGCCGTGCCTTACAACCCAGCGGACGAAATATTAGTAACCGTTGGTGGCAGTGAAGCCATCGATCTTGCACTTCGTGCGTTTATTGCGCCAGGCGATGAAATTTTGATTCCTGAGCCATGTTATATTTCCTATTCACCAATAACCGCGCTTACCGGAGGAAAACCTGTCGGTATTGAAACGTTTGCCAAGGATGAATTTAAGCTGAAGGCAGAGTCGCTTCAAGCCGTTATAACGCCAAAATCAAAAGTACTTATTTTATGTTATCCAAGCAACCCTACTGGCGGAACTATGACCTATGAGGACTGGCTGCCTATTGCAAAGCTAGTGGAAGAGAATGATCTTATTGTTATTTCCGATGAGATTTATGCGGAGCTTACTTACGGTTCGAAGCATGTAAGCTTTGCTGCAATGCCGGGGATGAAGGATCGTACCATTCTTGTGAGCGGCTTCTCGAAAGCTTTCGCGATGACAGGCTGGCGGATGGGTTATGCTTGCGGCCATCCTGATCTTATTGCAGCTATGCTAAAAATTCATCAGTATACCGTTATGTGCGCGCCGATTATGGCACAGTATGCAGCGCTTGAAGCACTTCAACATGGCTTAGAAGAGAAGGACCGCATGGTGGAGGCTTATAATCAGCGCCGGCGTCTTGTCGTAAAAGGATTCAGGGAAATCGGACTCGATTGCCATGAGCCGCAGGGTGCATTTTATGCATTCCCATCGATCGTATCGACTGGCTTATCAAGTGAGGAGTTTGCGCAGCGTCTGCTCGACGAAGCGAATGTTGCAGCTGTTCCAGGAGATGTATTCGGTCTCGGAGGCGAAGGCCATCTTCGCTGCTCCTATGCAACTTCTGTCACGAATCTGACCGAAGCGCTTGAGCGAATAGGCGGCTTTGTACATCGATTGAAGCAAGAAGGCTAATCTAGCGCCTTTAATAAACAGCAGGTCAGGAGCTTATCCGACCTGCTGTTTGCATGAATAGAGAGTAATGGATGAAAAAAGGAGGCAAGGCCGATGAAACTATACACAAGAACGGGCGATAGCGGTCAGACATCTTTAATTGGCGGCCGCGTGCGCAAGGATGATGTTCGTGTTGAGGCATATGGTACCATAGACGAATTGAATTGTTTTGTAGGGCAGGCAGCAGCGGAAGCTGCCAAACATGAAGATCTGGCAGAAATGGCAGCTTGGCTCGTTGATATTCAGCAGGAGTTGTTTGACTGCGGCTCAGATCTTGCTTACGCCGTTGAAGGCGCGCCTCTAAAAATATCAGCAGAGCCGTCTAAACGTCTGGAAGAATGGATTGACCAATATACGGCAGAGGCACCGGAAATCACGAGGTTTATTTTGCCGGGAGGAAGCTCTGTTTCTGCTGTTTTGCATGTATGCCGAACGGTATGCCGCCGGGCAGAGCGCCGCGTTGTAACGCTTGCAGCGGAGCATCCGATTAATGCCGATGTACAAACGTATTTGAATCGATTGTCCGATTTTTTCTTCGCCGCTGCTAGAGTTGCAAATGCGAAGCTTGGCGTATCAGATACGGAATATGTACGCAGCGCAGAAGTGTTTCGGAAGCCGAAAAAATGATGGATAGACTAGAATTATTATATTATCGCCCGCTAGTGGCTGCGGTTAGCGAGGCAGAGCATGGAATGACCGTCCGGCGGGTGCTGGAGCGTCAACTGGGCGTATCACGCAAGCTGCTCTCGCAAGTAAAGCAAACGGAGCATGGACTGACTGTAAACGAGATTCGTGCCTATACGACAGCTCCTGTTGCAGCGGGCGATATCATTCGCGTACGCATGGAGCGGGAAATTTCTGAAGATATTTTGCCGCAGCCTATTCCGGTACAGATCGTATTCGAGGATGAGGATCTGCTAATCGTAAATAAACCAGCTGGGATGATCGTCCATCCGACCCATGGACATTACACGGGGACGCTTGCTAATGGTATCGTCTACCATTGGCAAGAGGCGAGAGAGAAGGTGCGTTTCCGTCCTGTCCACCGCCTTGATGAAGAAACATCCGGACTTGTCGCGATTGCAAAAACCTCCTATGTACATCAACAGCTTTCGGAGCAAATGCAGGCAAACGGTATTTTAAAGCTGTACCGCGCATATGTTTATGGCTGCCCTGAGCCAGCTGTTGGAACGGTGGATGCGCCGATTGACCGTGACCCAGACCAGCCGCATGTTCGCATCGTCACGCCGGAGGGTTATCCGTCTATTACGCATTATGAGACGATTGCACATTATGACTCTACATCGGACAAGCCTGCCGCAGCGGCTGTGCGCTTAAAGCTCGAAACGGGACGGACGCATCAAATTCGCGTTCATATGAAGCATATCGGCTGCCCGCTTATCGGAGATAAAATGTACGGTACTCAGCAAGGTGTGGAGGAAGAGTGGGAGGATGCAGTCGGTCGTCAAGCACTCCATGCCGAGATACTGGGCTTTACCCATCCAATTACAAAAAAATGGATGGAATGGCGTGCGGATTTGCCGCCTGAGCTTGAACGATTAGAACGGAGTCTATCAAAATAAATGGGACTAGTCAGCCCAATGCTGGAGGAAACAAGAGGATGACGAAACAAAAGGAACTAACTATCATTCAATATCCAAAATGCGGTACATGCCGCTCAGCGCTTAAATCGCTGCAAAATAAGGGCAACGATGTCGTATCCAGAAATATTGTTGAGCAAACACCTACAGCTGCGGAGCTAAAGGAGATTGTCAAAAACAGCGGTCTGGAGCTGAAAAAGTTTTTTAACACATCTGGAGATGTGTACAGGGAGCTTGGTTTGAAGGACAAGCTGGCTGACATGTCTGAAGATGAGAAATATGACTTGCTTGCTTCGAACGGCATGCTGATTAAACGGCCTATCGTGACGGATGGCAAGACGGTTACTGTTGGATATAAGGAAGAACAATACGAACAAGTTTGGAACAATGGAAAAGGGTGAATGGACGTATGTCACAAACCAAATGGCGTTCCAAGAGGCTGTCGCAGCTAGGATCATCCATATTTGCAGAAGTTGCAGCGTGGAAGCGGTCAGCTGTGGAAAGCGGTCTTGATATTATTGATCTTGGCATCGGAAATCCGGATCAGCCGCCTTCGCCCGCCGTTAGACAGGCGCTTAGTGAAGCGGCATTGCGCAGTGATATGTACTCGTATCCAGCAATTAAAAGCGGCTTGCCATTTCGAGAGCATGCAGCGAAATGGATGCAGCATCGATTTAACGTGGAGCTGGATGCTGGAGACGAGATCGTAACACTGCTTGGCTCACAAGACGGTCTTGCCCATCTTGCCATGGCGCTTTGTGATCCTGGCGATATCGTTTTGCTGCCTAATCCGGGGTATCCGATCTATGCTGCATCATTAGCGCTCGCGGGAGTGGAGTCTGTATTGATGCCGCTGCGCGAGGAGAATGGCTTTATGCCCGATCTGGAGGCAATACCGGATTCGGAGTGGGACCAGGCAACGTTTATTTTGCTCAATTACCCGAACAACCCGATTTCTGCAATAGCGGACATCTCCTTTTTTGAGCGATTGATTGATAAAGCAAAGCGTCATAACGTATTGGTCGTTCATGATCTTGCATACTCCGAGATGGGATTTGAAGGCTGTGAGCCGCCAAGCATTCTTGAGGTACCGGGTGCAATCGATCATGCGGTTGAATTCCATTCTTTGTCCAAAAGCTTCAACATGGCTGGCTGCAGAATTGGTTTTTTGGCTGGAAATAGAGCAGCAGTCGCCGCTCTCCGCGAGCTGAAAGCGAATATTGACTACGGCGTGTTTGATCCTATTCAAGAGGCAGGAATTGTTGCACTTCAGGAAGCGATAGCAAATGTAGAGAAGCCAAAGGCAGGAAAGCTTTATGAGCAGCGGCGCAATACATTCCTTGAAGCGCTTCGTGCAGAAGGATGGGATGTTGCTGCACCTCGGGCAACAATGTTCGTTTGGGCGCAGCTTCCTCCTATGCAGTGGTCGCTTAGCGAGTCGTGGACGTCCAGGCGAATTTCCCAGGAAATGCTTCGTCAAACGGGTGTCGTCGTTGTGCCTGGGGAAGCTTTTGGCTCCGAGGGTGAAGGTTATGTAAGAATAGCGCTGGTTGAAAGCGAAGAACGGTTGAAGGAAGCTGCGGGGCGGATTGGAAAATTTATTCGTGGGCAATAAATATAAATAATAGTTTTATATGTTTGAGAGGGGTTTTATAACGATGAGTGAACAACGTTTACTTTTGGTTGATGGGATGGCAATCTTATTTCGGGCTTATTTCGCTACTTCATTCGGAGGAAGCGTTCGTAAAACAAGTGCAGGCGTACCTGTTAATGCAGTACATGGTTTTGTTCGGTATTTCATGGATGCAATCAATACGTTTAATCCTACCCATGTCGTATGCTGCTGGGATATGGGAAGCACGACATTTCGTACGGAGCAGTATGATGGTTACAAATCCAATCGTCCGTCTGCGCCAGAGGATCTAATTCCTCAGTTTGATCTTGTGAAAGAAGTTGTTGCCAGCTTCGGTGTACCGAATATTGGGATCGCAGGATATGAGGCGGATGACTGCATTGGAACACTTGCTGCTGCACTTAAGGATCAAGCGCAAATTTTTGTTGTGACGGGTGACCATGATATGCTTCAGCTGGTGGACGACCGGGTATCGGTTGCGATCATGAAGAAGGGCATCGGGAACTACATGGTGTATACGCCGGAAACGCTAATGGAAGAACGCCAACTTACGCCTATTCAAATTATCGACATCAAAGGGTTAATGGGAGATACAGCGGACAATTATCCAGGCGTGAAAGGTATCGGAGAAAAAACAGCACATAAGCTTATTCAAGAGCATGGTTCAATCGAGGGCTTGCTTGCTAATTTGGAGGCGGTATCCAAAACTATCCGAGTGAAAATTGAAGCGGATCTTGATATGCTGCATCTATCCCGTGATTTAGCGACAATTCGCTGTGATGTGCCAGTATCCGCAGAGCTTGATGGCTGCTGCTGGGCGTATGAACGCGAAACCGTATTGCTCAAATTTGAAGAGCTGGAATTTAAAAGCTTGATTTCGCTTATTGGATAAATGAAAAGGATCTCCTCTTACGGTTATATACCGTAGTGAGGAGATCTTTTTTTATTGACGTTCATAAAAATGGGTAATTATAGTTGGATGAACGAGAAAGGAATAAATAGTACATGAAATAAAAAAGTTTGTGCATGGACAGTAGGAAGTGCGAGTCAAGAAGGGCAGCAAAAAAGGTTGAACATGGCTTCGTCTTGTTCAGCCTTGTTTTGCGTGTTTTGTGAAGGGTTGTGCAACTAAATTTTATATCTTTTTTGAAAAATCGTATAAATCTAGCTCTTTCAAGTAAGGGTTGTTAGTGATTAAGCTCATTATTGTATCAAGGGTATTTGTCCCCTTTGGCACTTTTTCATGCCTACTGTACAATATCCATCTGAGGCATGCGATCGCTTCAAAAAGCTGAACGTCATTTTGTGAAATTGGATTTGTTTTTAGATAAGCAGTACGAAATGCAGAAGCATTCTGTTCAGACACATAAATGCTCTTTAAAACGAACGACCATGCAAAATCATACCTTATGTCGCCTAACTGCCCATTGGTCCAATCAATGACGGTATACTTTCCATTATTTTCGAGTATATTTGCTAAATGAAAATCACCGTGTATCAATTGTTCTTGATTCATCTCTGTCATACTCAAAAAATGTGTTAATGCGAGCAATAAATCGGGATGTTCTTTTATGGCAGAATAAAAGTAGTCGATGAAGTCATACTTTGGAAGCTGTACATGTAAGAGCTCTTCCACTGGAGTTTGATGGATACTTGCTAGTAGGAGCGCAAGATCGGACATTTTCTTTTTATTTACTTTCTTAACGGCTGCTCCGTCAAACGATGTGAACAATACCTTTTCGCCATTAGCGTTCATCCCCCAGCCAATAGGCTTCGACACGGATAATCCACGGTCAAAGAGTGCATTCAATAAATGAAACTGGAAACTAACATCAGGTCTGGAGTCCTTGTTCCATATTTTTAATACATAGCTTGTTTGCTCCAAAGTGATCTTTACCACCTCAGCTTCAAAACCTTGATCCATTGTAGAAATGGCTAAGTTATCTTCTTGTTGCAATAGATGATCGATAAGGTCATTTTTCGCTATCCACTCTATCGATTTAAGCGAATATATCATAAATAATCTCCCTTTCAATAAATATTTACAGCTTCTGCTTTTGCAAAAATTGTACATCTTTGCTGCTTCTTTGCATATAAAAAAATGGAATGCTATTGACCTGTTCTCATTAAAGAACTAAAATATACATATTGTCTGTTATAAAGTGTTAGTTTGTGTTGTTTTTGTTCAGCTTTACGTTTAGATCTAAACTGGCCGAAGGAGAATATTATGATAGGGGAACGGATTAAAAGTCTACGGGAAAAAAAGGGCTACTCGATCACGAAGCTTGCTGACCTAGCGGGCGTATCCAAGTCCTACTTGAGCTACATTGAACGCAATATGCAGAATAACCCATCTCTTCAGGTAATGGCAAAAATAGCAGCTCCACTAGACTCAAACATTGAATATTTACTCGGAGAAGAGCATTTACCAAAGATTCATATGGATGAAACGTTGGATGAGGAATGGCGAGTCATTATTAAAAATGCGGTTGATGAAGGTATGAGCAAGGGTGATTTCCAAGCACTAAAAGACTTGATCCGTTCAAATATGTGGAAGGAAAGCAGAACGGAGACGAATGTCTACTCTGCTGACAAAAAGAAATCATCAAATATTATTATTCTTCATATCGATAACTGACATGGAATAAAAAGTCGGGAAAGTGTATTGACATGTTCTATATAAAGAACTAATATTGTATTATTGTTCTTTATAACAAACATAGTAAGCAGGTGTGCAAATGGAAGGTAAACGGCTGGAGGATTCACAAGCATCGCATCATGATCAAGACAGAGTGAAGATTAAAGAAATAAATCTCAAAGCATTATTTCTCACGGTAAAAAAACGTCTGTGGATAGTCATGGTCATTACTATTCTCTTTACAGTCGCTGCAGGCTTCTTTAATTCAAAGCCTGAAACGCCAATGTATGTATCAAACACGCGGATGATCGTGGCTGCTTCCTCGGATATGATGGGCACAGTGAGGGTATTGTTCAGAGAGCCAATCGTTTTGGATCAGGTAATTGAAAAGCTCGGTCTTAATCTTTCGGCAGCAGCATTACGAAGCCAAATTAGAGTAGACAGTGTAGATGCCTCGCTTGTTACCGTAGTTTCTGTTATGGATACCGATCCAAGGCTTGCAGCTGAGATCGCGAATACAGCAGTGGAAACCTACAGGCAAGTAGCATCGGAAGTGCTTGGAATTACGAGCATCAGATTGTTGACGAAGGCAGAAGAAAATCCTTTCCCGATTAATGAAAAAAGCAATCGTATCGTGTACATTGCCTTCTTGCTTGGCATGATTTTGAGCGTAGGGTTAGTATTCCTGCTAGATTCACTCGATGATTCTATCAAATCAGAACGAGAAGTGGAAGAGCTGCTCGGCCTAACGATGCTTGGTCAAGTTAATAAAATTAAACGAAAAGATTATGCTAGCAGTCGTTTGAAAAAACAAAAAAGCATTTCTGTAAGAGGTGAGACGATTGGTTCGTGAGCGGCAAAAGGTATCAAAGTCTTATGTAAACAAAAGCTTACTCGCTTATATTAATCCGCATGGCATCGTTTCGGAGCAATATCGAACCATTCGCAACAATATTCATTATGCAGCGAGCGGCAGCAAGGTGCGTTCTTTACTGGTCACTTCGCCCTCAGAGGGTGAAGGGAAATCGACAGCGGCAGTCAACTTAGCAGTCTGTATGGCACAACGTGGCGATAGAGTGCTGATCATCGACGCAAATTTTCGCAATCCAATCATAAACAAAATCTTTAATGTACAAACCTCGCCAGGCTTGTCGAATGTTTTAGGGCAGCAGCTCGAAATTCGTGAAGCGATTTATAATACGGAGGTCGAAGGACTAGATATTTTGCCAAGCGGGCAGCGTCTCTATAATTCGACAGAACTGCTCGATTCACAGCTTATGGTAGATGTAATGGCATTTGCAGATGAGCATTATGACATGGTCCTGCTGGATTGCCCGCCGGTTCTTGGCGTTCCGGATACGAATGCGCTGGTAAGCAAATGTGACGGCGTACTCTTGCTTTTAAAACATGGGAAAACACAGCAGGAGCATGCTCTGGAAGCGAAACGTGCATTGTTGTTTGCAAAAGCTAATATATTGGGTGTCATACTAAATAAGTAGAGCGTTTGATGATATCAATCGGATAGCGCTTTTTTTACGGACTATTGTTCTTTATAAAGCACATTAAGTGTTTGTAAAGGCAATTTCATTCGGTAATGTCTCCTCACCGTTATCAATGGAGGCACTCGGCCATACTGTGGGTTGCAAAAAAACCTTAGACGCGAGTCGTCAAGAGTGTGGTGTGAGGCGGGGTTCGATGCCCCTGGACTCGATTTTAGAGTCTTTAACTAAATGGTTTTGGATAAAGCCTTTTAGTTAAACACTCTAAGAGTGTAGCAGAGATATTAAGCTTGATTCTCTTAAGCCAATAATTTCGTTTGTTTTTTCTATATCTGAAGAAAGGGTGAATGTTCTTTGACGTATCGACAAAGATTGTCTTTATTGATTTTAATCGACTCCATTATCGTTTTTACCGCCATTTTTTTTAGCAGGTTGTTGCTAAGTGCTTCACTTGATGTGGTGACTGCGCCCATTGTAATCAGTTCAATTACTTTGCTGTTAAGCCATCATTTCTTTTCCTTCTACTACAATTTGTATAAGAAGGCATGGGAATATGCGAGTGTAGGGGAGCTATTGATTATAACAAAGGCCGTATCCTTCTCGATCTTTGCAGCAGCGATTATTCAGCAAATTGTGATGCAGGATGTGTTTTTCAGGCTGCTGGCCGTGACGTGGATGATTCATATGCTGTTAATCGGAGGATCGAGGTTATGCTGGAGAATTTTCCGTGGCAGCTACCAGAAAACTGCTGGATTGCGCAAAAGCACGTTAATTGTTGGTGCTGGCTCTGCGGGTACGATGCTTGCCCGTCAGCTCCTTAGCAACAATGATATGGAGCTATTGCCAACTGCGTTCATAGATGACGATGTAAACAAACACAATCTAGATATTATGGGCATTCCGGTGTTGGGCGGGGTTGAAAGCATTGTGAAGGTAGCGCTTGATTATGAGATTAACAATATCGTTATTGCGATACCCTCACTGAGCAAAAAACAGCTCAACACGATTTTTAGCGAATGCGCTAAAACAAGAGCAAAAACACAAATCATTCCTATGCTTGAGGATTTGGCTACGGGCAGAGTGTCGGTTAGTCAATTTCGTGATGTTCAGGTTGAGGATTTATTGGGGCGTGAGCCTGTAGAGCTCGATATTGAGAGTATTTCAGGTTACGTCACTCAGAAGGTCGTTATGGT
The DNA here is from genome assembly GCF_052115145.1 of Paenibacillus sp. 2TAB26. Taxonomy (NCBI): domain Bacteria; kingdom Bacillati; phylum Bacillota; class Bacilli; order Caryophanales; family Paenibacillaceae; genus Paenibacillus; species Paenibacillus sp. 2TAB26. The sequence continues at coordinate 66,580 of NZ_JBFRGC010000009.1, read as the reverse complement.
AACAGGCGCTGGGGGCTCGATTGGATCAGAGGTGTGCAGGCAGGTTTCGAGGTTTTTACCGGAGAAGCTTATTTTGCTTGGACATGGAGAGAACAGCATCTATTCCATTGAGATGGAGCTGAAAGAGCTTTACGGACATACAAAAATAGAATTTGTGACAGAAATCGCCGATATGCAAGACGCAAATAAAATGCTGGCCGTTATGCAAGCTCATCGTCCGCAGGTCGTTTATCATGCAGCAGCACATAAGCATGTTCCACTGATGGAGAGAAATCCAGAGGAAGCGTTCAAAAATAACGTAATGGGAACCTTGAATGCGGCAAGAGCAGCCAGCCAAGCTCGCGTGGATACGTTTGTCATGGTATCGACCGATAAGGCGGTTAATCCAACCAGCGTTATGGGTGCGACAAAAAGGATTGCAGAGATGGTCATTCAGCATATGGACCGGTTCAGCAATACCAAATTTGTAGCGGTAAGATTCGGCAATGTTTTGGGCAGCCGCGGCAGCGTTATTCCGCTGTTCAAGAAGCAAATAGAGAAGGGAGGACCCGTAACGGTTACACATCCGGACATGGTTCGCTATTTTATGACCATTCCTGAAGCTTCAAGGTTAGTCATTCAAGCTGGTGCACTTGCCAGAGGCGGTGAAATCTTTGTCCTCGATATGGGTGATCCGGTTAACATTACCGATCTTGCACAAAATGTCATTCGGATGTCGGGCTACTCGGTCGAGGAAATCGGCATTGAGTACACAGGAATTCGCCCAGGCGAGAAGCTATTCGAAGAAATGCTTAAGGATGATGAAATCAATGAAAAGCAGGTTTATCCAAAAATCTACATAGGCAAATCATCCGAGATTTATTTTGAACATATTGAAGAAATTATTGCCCTGCACGGGGGAATGAGCAAAGCAGAATTGCGTACAAGGCTGCTGGATCTAGCGAATAATGTCGTAGAGCTTCCTGGATTTGCATCAGTAACAGGTTAAAAAAAGAAGGAGTTGCATAAAAGTTATGAAGGTTAGAAAAGCGATAATACCAGCTGCTGGTCTGGGTACAAGGTTTCTCCCAGCAACAAAAGCGATGCCAAAAGAAATGCTGCCAATCGTCGATAAGCCAACTATTCAATATATTGTGGAAGAAGCGATTGAATCAGGCATCGAGGACATTATTATTGTAACGGGTAAAGGAAAACGGGCAATCGAGGATCATTTTGATAACTCACTTGAGCTGGAGCAAATTTTGACTGCCAAACATAAATACGATTTATTAAGTGAAGTGCGCAAATCAGCGGATATGGTGGACATTCATTATATTCGCCAAAAGGAGCCGAAGGGGCTTGGGCATGCCATATGGTGCGCCCGCAAATTTATTGGCGATGAGCCGTTTGCCGTACTGCTTGGGGATGATATTATCTCAGCGGAGAAGCCTTGTATAAAGCAGATGATCGAAAAATATGATGAGTATCATACTTCGATTATCGGCGTGCAGCGTGTGGCGGATGAAGCCGTATCGCGCTACGGAATTGTAGATGGCACTCTTATGGAAGAATCCTTCCACCGGGTTAGACATTTGGTCGAGAAGCCATCCAAGGAGCTGGCGCCATCGAATATGGCGATTATGGGCAGGTATATTTTGAACCCGGCGATCTTCGACATTCTCGGCAATCAATCGCCTGGAGCGGGCGGAGAAATACAACTGACCGATGCGATCGCTGCTTTAAACTTAATGGAAGCCGTATACGCTTATGAATTCGAAGGCAAGCGTCATGATGTGGGTGAGAAAATGGGCTTTATCCAGACGACGATTGAATTTGCTCTTCAGCGTGAGGATTTGCGTTATGAGCTATTAAACTATTTATCGCAAATGGTTGAAAGAGAATCTGCTAGAAAATAATTCTAGTATAGGATGGTAGAAGCATGCCAAATAAAATTTTATTTTGCGCAACGGTTGATTATCATTTCAAGGCATTTCATATGCCTGTTCTCGAATGGTTTAAGCAGCAAGGGTGGGAGGTCCATATCGCCGCAAAGGGCGAGCTGGAGCTCCCTTTTGTTGACCGGAAGTTTAATATTTCCATTGAGCGTTCACCGTTCCATTCCAACAATGTCAAAGCATACCGAGAGCTGAAGGCAATTATTCAGCAGCAGGATTATAATATCATTCATTGCCATACGCCAATGGGCGGCGTGCTTGCAAGACTCGCGGCACAGCCGGCGAGAAAACAAGGAACAAAAGTTATTTATACCGCACATGGTTTTCATTTCTGCAAAGGTGGCTCGCTCCTGAACTGGATGCTTTATTATCCAATTGAGAAGAGGCTATCCAGCATGACGGACTGCTTAATTACAATCAATACAGAGGATTATCAGCTCGCTGTCACCAAAAAATTTAAAGCAAAGCGGATCGCTCATGTTCATGGTGTTGGCGTAAATACAACACATTTTAAGCCTTTGCAAAAGCTTGATAAATGGCGATTGCGTCAGGAGCTCGATTATCGCACGGACGACTTCCTTATGTTTTATGCTGCTGAATTTAACCGAAACAAAAACCATCAACTGCTCATTCACGCGTTGGCCGCTATTAAAGAGGCGGTACCGCATGGACGGCTGCTGCTGGCAGGTAAAGGGCCTTTGCTTGAGGAAAGTCAGGCTCTGGCAGAGCGATTAGGAGTTGGATCGATGGTCCATTTTCTTGGCTATCGGACAGATATCGACCGGCTGCTGCCCATGTGCGACGTCGCAGTAGCATCCAGTCTGCGTGAGGGATTGCCCGTCAATTTAATGGAGGCCATGGCCTGCGGGCTGCCCATTGTTGCCACGCGGAATAGAGGGCATTCAGAGCTCGTTATAGATGGCGAGAATGGATTCGTGCTGGAGCCAACCGATATGGAATTATTTGCTGACCGGTTAAGGAAGCTGAGTGAATCGCTGGAGCTGAGGCAGCGGATGGGGGCTACCAGCGCAGATATTGTAAAAAAATACTCATTACCGCAAGTAGCGCATGAACTAAGTGAAATATATAAGCCATGGATGGAACAGCCAAAAGATAACTTAGGGGTATTACAATTAGCAGTTCAATAACGTAATCCTTAGTGTAAAAGAGGTGCCAAATGAAATTATTAACTGTATTTACGCCATCATATAATCGAGCCTATTGTTTACATCAATTGTATGAAAGCATGCAGCGTCAAACATCGAAAAATTTCGAATGGCTTATCATTGATGATGGTTCAACAGATAATACTGAGGTACTCGTCAATGATTGGATTAATGAAGATTTAGTGCCAATTCGATATTTTAAACAGCAGAATCAAGGTATGCATGGAGCCCATAATACAGCATATGAGCATATGGAAACGGAGCTTAATGTTTGTATCGATTCGGATGATTACTTAACTGATAATGCAGTAGAACTCATCGAATCATTTTGGGAGGAACACCGAAATGATAAATACTGTGGATTTATTGCCCTTGATTGTTATAAAAACGGGCAGATTATAGGGACGGAGTTACCTAAGCATTTGAAGAGTTCTACTTTATACGATTTATATTATAAGCATGGGGTAGCCGGTGATAAAAAGCTAGTATATCGTACATCGCTAATGAGAGAAAATCCATATCCGCTCTTCGAGGGTGAGAAGTATGTAGGATTAAACTGGAAATATCTTCTTTTGGATAAAAGTAATGAGCTGCTTATTCTCCACGAGATTTTGTGCGTCGTTGAATACATGCCTGATGGTTCAACAAGAAATATGCTGACTCAGTACCGTAAAAATCCTAAGGGATTTGCTTTCTATCGTGTGGAACTAATGAAGTTGCCATTTAGCAGTTTAGCGTTTCGCTATCGTCAAGCTATTCATTATATTTCAAGCAGTTTAATTTCCAAAAATAAAAATTGGTTAAAAGAAGTTCCTAATAAAGGGCTTTCGATTTTGGCAATTCCACTGGGTCTGCTTCTTTACTTCTATATCTCATTTAAAACAAGAGGGATTATCTCTCAAAAAGGAAAAATAAATGAATATCCTATGGCTTAGCTTACTGGTCGTATTTCTTTGTGCTTTATTTGCACGTTATTTCGCTACTTCGACAAGTGTAGGATCGTCCATTATTCAGCCCAATAAGCTATTGGCAGCAGGTGCTGCATTAACACTCGCGATTGTAGCCGGTTTGAGAAACAACATCGGAGATACTTTTTTTTATATGCATGCTTATGAGGTTGAAGATTTCAGCTGGAATGCTATTGTTCAACGCAAGGATGTAGGATTCAATATTTTGCAAATGCTGCTGAAACAAATCTCAGATGATCCACAAATATTAATATTTGTAACAGCGTTTTTTACAAACGTATTAATTGTTATCGTTCTCTACAAGTATTCTAGATTATTGGATCTTAGTTTATACATCTATATTACTTCTGGAGCCTTTATCGTTTCTATGAATGGCGTCAGACAATTTCTAGCTGCTGCAATCATATTTGCAGCTACTAAATCTCTTTTAGATGGCAAATGGAAAACATTTATGCTGGTTGTTCTCTTCGCATCCTTTTTACATCAAAGTGCTTTAGTTATGATCCCGTTATACTTTATCGTTCGACGTAAGGCTTGGACTGGAATGACTTTTTTTTTATTGTTGTTAGCTGTCTTGGTCGTCATAGGCTTTCAACAGTTTTCTGAGCTTTTATTTGCAACTATTAAGAACACGCAATATGGAAAATATGAGAGCTTTAATCAAGGCGGAGCTAACTATCTTCGAGTTATTGTACTTGCAGTGCCACTCTTAATCGCTTTCTTTGGCAGAGAGAAACTTAGACAGCTTTTTCCGAAGAGCGACGTCATCGTTAATCTTACGATGGTTGGTTTTGTGCTTATGATTATTTCTACGCAAAATTGGATTTTCGCGAGAATGAGCCTCTATTTTTGTTTATATCAAATTATTCTTTTAGGCTGGCTAGTTAAATTATTTCGTCCTAAAGACCAGAAGTTTATGTATATAACTATCCTTGTTTTATATTTCATATACTTCTATTTCGAGAACGTTCTTATATTGGATATTCGTTATACAAGTAAATATTTAATATGGCCATTTTAAGGGAGGTTCAGTAGTGGGAGACATCGAAAAAATCCCTCGTATACTGCATTACTGTTGGTTTGGGCGTGGAGAGAAATCAAAAAAAATTCAAAAATGCATGGATAGTTGGCAAAAGCATCTTAGCGATTACACCATAATAGAGTGGAATGAGGATAATTTTGATCTCAACTCAAACCGTTATGTGAAAGAGGCTTATGTAGCTGGGAAATATGCATTTGTAAGTGATTATGTGCGACTACATGCTTTATTTCATCTCGGAGGAATTTATGTGGATACGGATGTTGAGGTACTCAAGCCACTTGATTCTTTTCTTCAACATGAGGCCTTTTCCGGGTTTGAAGATGAAACTTATCTTCAGTCAGCCACGATGGGGGCGGTCAAAGGGCATCCATGGATAAAGGAGCTGCTCATAGATTATGCCAGAAGAAGTTTTTTACTGCCTGGTGGCAATTTTGATATGACAACTAATACGTCTGTCATTACGGAACTCAGTAAAAAAGATGGATTGATTTTGAACGGAGAATTTCAAGTGTTACCAAATGGTGTGACCTTTTATCCAAGAACCTTTTTCAGTCCTTATGACTACATTAATGGAGGAAACTACATAACAGGAAATAGTTTTACGATTCACCATTTTGCAAAATCGTGGCTGCCCATTCATGTTCGTATGAACAGCAAACTGAAAAGAGTAGCAAGCCGAATTGTCGGTCCAAGCGTTATTTCAAAAATGCGAAAGCTGCTATCTTCAAACTAAGAGCAGTTAAACGAGCTACGGGAGCACCTATCTATGACAAAGCGATTATTTGATATTTTTGTTTCGAGTATAATCTTACTCATTATGCTGCCGATCATTGGAATTACTGCAATATTGGTACGCATTAAGCTAGGAACACCAATTGTTTATAAGCAGCAGCGTCCAGGACTCCACGGTGCCCCTTTTGTTGTTTACAAATTTAGAACGATGACAGATGAGAAGGACAGCCTCGGTCAGTTGCTGCCGGATCATATAAGGCTGACTCCTTTTGGGAGTTTCTTACGGAAGTTTAGTCTTGATGAATTGCTTCAACTTATTAATGTAGTAAGGGGCGATTTAAGTCTTGTTGGTCCAAGACCGCTTCTTATGGAGTACTTACCGTTATATACAGAGGAACAAGCAAGGCGGCATCAAGTAAGGCCAGGTATAACTGGCTGGGCTCAAATTAATGGAAGAAACGCAATTTCATGGGAAGAGAAGTTTGCACTGGATGTTTGGTATGTAGAGAATTGGAGCATTTTGCTTGATTTGAAAATTCTGTTTCAAACCTTCTTAAAGGTTGTCCGTCCGGAAGGGATAAGTAATGCAAATCATGCAACGATGCCAATGTTTAAAGGGAGTGTCTCGAATCATGAAGGCTAATGAATTGAATCTTTTATTTACAAGCTCGGGTAGAAGAGTATCACTCATCAAGAAATTTAAAGAGGCTTACGCGCTTCACGGTATTAATGGGAAAATTGTAACTGCTGATGTTAAGACTACTGCGCCAACAGCCTTTATGAGTGATCGGCATGTATTAGTTCCTAGAGTAGTTGAACAGCATTACTTGGAGACACTCCTTGCGATCTGTGTGGATGAGAATATTCATCTTCTCATCCCATTAATTGATTCAGAGCTCGTTCTGCTAGCTGCCAATCGTTCTTTATTTGAAGAAATAGGTGTGAAATTGCTTTTATCCAGCAGTGAATTAAATGAAATTACGTTTGATAAAGAGAAGACCTATCGGTTTTTCTCTGAGAACGATATTCGAACGCCTAAAGTATACAGCGAGGATGAGATTCACGAAAAAAACTATCAGTTTCCGTTGATGATTAAACCAAGAAACGGCAGCTCCAGCCAAGGCGTCACAAAAATTAAAAATGAGAAGGAGCTCCATTTTTTTAAAGAGTACATACCTAATGCGATGATTCAAGAGTTTGTAACCGGCGAGGAGTATACCATCGATGTTATGGTGGATTTCTTCGGTAATATAAAAACGATTGTGCCTAGACTTCGGCTCGAAACAAGAGCAGGAGAAGTAAGCAAAGGGATTACGATGAAAAATCAGGATGTCATAAATGCAGCCGAGCATGTCGTACGTGCATTGCCAGGTCCAGTAGGATGTATAACCCTGCAATGCTTTAAACAAGCAAACGGTGAGATTACTTTTATAGAAATCAATCCTCGTTTTGGTGGAGGGGTTCCACTAGCTATTGAAGCAGGGGCAGATTTTCCTTTATGGACCATTAGGCTGGGTCGCGGGGAAATGCTTGATGAGGGACAGGATAATAGCTGGTGCGATCAACTGACGATGCTTCGATACGATGAGGCCATTTTTACAAAGGATATCTCCTATGACCATTAAGGCTATAGTGTTTGATATGGATGATACATTGTATGAAGAGAAGCAGTATGTCATCAGTGGTTTTAAAGCTGTAGATCATTATATTATTAAACAATTCGGTGTAACTGGTTTTTTTGAATCAGCGGTTAAATTATTTCATTCCGGATTAAGAGAGTTCATTTTTAATAAGGTTCTTGATCAGCTTGGAGTAGAGTATGGGGATTCTACTATAAAAATATTAATCAACTGTTATCGATCTCATATACCAGACATTCATTTGGCAGAAGACGCGAAGTGGGTGCTGGAGCATCTATCATCAGAGGTCAAATTAGCTCTTATTTCTGACGGATATCTCAATGCTCAACAGCAAAAGGTTCACGCTTTAAAGCTGGCAGACAGATTTGAAGTCATTGTTTTGTCAGATGAATACGGCAGAGAAAATTGGAAGCCAAGCCCATTAGTTTATGAAGAGGTCAGTAGGAAACTGCAGATCGATCACAATCAATGCATGTATGTTGGAGATAATGTGAAAAAGGACTTCGTAACCGCGAAGCAGCTGGGATGGACCACGGTCCATATTCAAAGGGAAAATGGCGAATACGCAAACGCTAATGTTACGCCTGAGTATGAGGCACATTACCGTATTGATAGTTTAAGAGAGCTTCCTGATCTTTACGCTTGCAAACATATGTTTATTAAGGATGGTGAATCTGTTCATGTTAGCTGAGCCAAAGTTTATTTATCTTTCCCCGCCACATATGAGTGGAACTGAACAACAATATATCCACGAAGCATTCGCTACGAATTGGATAGCACCGCTCGGTCCCCATGTTGATGCCTTCGAGAAAGAAATGGCAGCATATGCTGGTGTTAAAGATGCTGTTGCAGTAAGCTCCGGAACGGCAGCGATTCATTTGGCGCTTCGTTTGCTGCATGTCAAGAAAGGCGATTTCGTATTTTGCTCAAGCTTAACTTTTGTAGCGAGTGCTAATCCGATTTTGTACGTTGGAGCCGAACCTGTATTTATCGATTCGGAGTTTGACACATGGAATATGTCACCACAAGCGCTGCAGCGAGCTTTAGAGAAGGCTAATCAGGAAGGGAATTTGCCAAAAGCAGTTATCGTTGTTCATCTGTATGGGCAAAGTGCCAAAATGGAAGAGATTATCGCTTTATGTAATCAATATGAGGTTCCTATCATTGAAGATTCCGCGGAGTCTCTTGGATCAAGTTATAAGGGGAAAAAGAGCGGTTCATTCGGGAAATTTGGCATTTACTCTTTTAACGGCAACAAAATAATAACTACATCGGGTGGCGGAATGCTGGTATCGGATGATGAAGAAGTGCTGCGAAGAGCACGGTTTTTGGCAACGCAAGCGAGAGACGCAGCTCCTCATTATCAGCATAGTGATATGGGTTATAATTACCGATTAAGCAACCTGCTTGCTGGTGTAGGAAGAGCGCAATTAGAAGTTCTGGATGAAAGAGTAATAGCGAGGAGAAACATTTTTGACTGTTATAAAAGAGAATTGGGCCATTTGCCAGGGCTTCAGTTTATGCCTGAGTTAGAGAACACCAGGTCAAATAGATGGCTTACTACGATAACCTTGAATTTGCAAGAATCAGGTATTTCCGTGCATTATTTACTAGAGGCATTTGGTAAAGCGAAGATTGAAGCGCGTCATGTATGGAAACCGTTGCACTTGCAGCCTTTATTCAAAGAAAACACTTATTACTCCCATGAAGAAGGCATTAACGTGTCGGAGCAGCTATTTGAAACAGGTATTTGTTTACCTTCAGGTTCCAGTATGTCGGAGGACGAACAATCGCGAGTGATCAATTGTATTCAATCTGTATATGCTGAAGCTTCTATTCCCTATCAACATAGCAATGTTAACGTTTCATAATTTCACAGTGCCAGGCGGTAAATAGATTGACAACCGACTGTAGAGGTGATAATCTGTACTTGTGTTCGTTTTATAGAACAAAAACGAGTTCTTTGTTCGCTGTGAGTTCATCAATATGAAGGAGAAATTCATGAATAACGACGTCTCACTCCAAAAGGAAGAACTGTCTGACGAATTGAGACTGCTTCTTTCGATCCTTGTTATGGATCATGGAGCTAAAATAACTTTTGATATACAGGAGCTGCTCCATAAGACGGATTGGGACAAATTTATTGAGTTAGCAAGACATCATCGTGTTTTTCCCACTCTCAATCTCAAGCTGCAAAAAATGAAGTCAACCGATATCCCTACTTTTGTAACTCAAATGTTTCATCGTGACTATTATCGCAACACTCTACAGATGTTGGCACTCAGCGGAGAGATGGAACAGCTGGCTAAGGTGTTCTCTGAGAACGGCATTCGTTCGCTCTTTCTTAAAGGGCCAGTCATTGCTGCTGACTTATATGGAGACGTATCACTTCGCACATCGTGTGATCTGGATTTCCTAATTCCAATCAAGGATCTAGAACGTGCTGAAGCTCTACTCGTATCGCTTGGGTATGTAAAAGATGATTATATCGAATCAGTCTTAAATGACTGGAAATGGCGTCATCATCATACGGCCTTTGTCCATCCAGACAAAGCGATCAAGGTTGAGGTTCATTGGCGACTTAATCCTGCACCTGCAAAGGAACCGAAATTTGATGATTTATGGGAGCGTAGAAGACAGAGCTCACTCATTTCAAGACCAATCTATTATCTCGGTAGAGAAGATTTATTTATGTTTCTCGTTTCTCACGGCGCTCGCCATGGTTGGTCCAGACTTCGTTGGTTGCTAGATATTAAACAACTAGTAAATCAAAAAGTAGATTGGCCGAAATTAATTCGATTGCTGAGGAAACATCAATTTGCTCATATCGGGGGGCAAGCACTTCTATTAGTAGCTAGATTAATGGCAACTCCCTTACGTGAAGAAATGAAGCCGCTAATAACGGATAGAAAAGCAGAATGGTCAGCAGAGGACGCAATGTATTATGTTCATCGAATCATAAACTTACATACTCCGCCCATACCGGAGGAAGTAGATCGCTATCATAAAAAATATTTGTTTGGGCTACTTACAACGAGACAAAAGTTTTTTTTTATAGCGAGTTTCCTTTATCCCTACCCAGAAGATGCAAAAACGCTTCCGCTGCCTAAACCGCTGCACTTTCTTTATTTTCCGCTTCGTCCACTTATATGGGGTTGGCGAATGTTGAAAAGGCGCCGCGAGAAAAAGCTGCTATTGAATAGGAGAACGAGATGAGAAATGTATTGATTGCCTCCTATGATATGGAGGTTGGAGGGGTAGAAAGAAGCCTTGCCGGTATGTTGGATGAGTTCGATTATAGCCTATATGATATTGATCTTATGCTGTACCGTCATAAAGGGGATTTTATGAGCTTGCTGTCAGATAAACCTAATTTACTCCGTGAGATTCCTCAATATGCGACATTTCGTAAATCAATAAATGAAACAATCAAGGAAAAACAGCTGAGAATAAGCGCTTCGCGCTTACTTGCTAAAGTGCATTCGACCGTAGTAAGCAAAGTTAAAGGAATACCTGAAATGGGCTATTTCCAGATGCAGCTTATGTGGAAGTATGCTCTTCCTTTTCTGCCTGAATGTAACAAGCAATACGACGTTGCAATAAGTTACTTATGGCCGCATTACTATGTAGCTGATAAGGTGAGGGCGGAAAAGAAGGTAGCTTGGATTCATACCGATTATTCGACAGTTGTAACCAATCGTCAGCAGGATTTGAAGATGTGGGATAAATTTGACTACATAATCGCGGTTTCGGACGCATGCAGAGACTCATTTCTAGAAAGTTATAAGTCTTTAAAAAATAAAGTAAAAGTTATAGAAAATATGATCTCTCCTGATTTTGTCAGAGCATTGGCAAAAGAAGAAGTGATAGGTAATCCAATGGATAATGATTCGAGGTTCAAGCTGCTTTCTGTAGGCAGATTGTGTCATCCAAAAGGGTTTGACCAGGCAATAATGGCATTTAAGCAGCTTGTAGATAGAGGCTATAACAATCTGGTTTGGTATGTGATTGGTTATGGTGATGATGAAGCAATGCTTAGAGCGCTTATCGCTGAAAACAAACTTGAAGATCAGTTTGTTTTACTTGGGAAGCAAACCAATCCCTATCCCTATATGAACAAATGCGATTTGTATATACAACCATCTAGGTATGAAGGCAAAGCGGTTACAGTTACGGAAGCCAAAATTCTTGGTAAACCGATTGTCATTACGAATTATCCAACAGCTCCGAGCCAAGTTCAGCATGAGGTTGATGGATACATTACGGACTTGTCGATTTTAGGCATTGCGACAGGTATTGAAAAGTTATTTCATGATACAACGCTCAGAGAGAGACTGGCCGCTAACTGCGTACAGACAGATTATAGTAATGGAAATGAGATGGAGAAGCTGTATGATCTCATCTCGACTGGAGGGAGGAGCAGTAGGTGAACGTAAAGGTAAGCATAATTGTACCTGTATTCAATGCAGAACCTTATTTAAGGGAATGTATTGATTCCCTGCTGACTCAGACAATTAAAGAAGTTGAGCTCATTTTTATAGATGATGGGTCTACGGATAACAGCGCAGCTATTATAGAAAGCTATCAAAACTTAGAATCACGTATTAGCCTCATTCAACAACAAAACCAAGGTGTCAGTATTGCACGTAATGTTGGTTTAGAGGCTGCAAAGGGACAATTTATCGGATTTGTCGACGCTGATGATTACATTGATCCAGATATGTATAAACGACTCTATACATCAGCTGTTCAGGACAATTGTGATGTCGTGTTATCCAATTTCGAGAGTGAGATTGAAGGCGCTCATGTTATAACGAGATATTCTTTCCCGACAGATATAGTACTAACAACGGAATTTATTCAAAAAGAGGTTTTACCCGCTTTTCTGAAAACAGAAACGTTGAATACAGCATGCAATAAGCTCTACCGAAATGCATTAATTAAAGAGCATGCTATACGTTTTCCTGAACGAGTAGCTCTCGGTGAAGATGGCATGTTTAATATGATATTTTTCAGTTTTGCGGTCAGTATGAAATATCTCGATTATACCGGCTATCATTACCGTGAAGTCAGCGGAAGTGCAACTAGAAATGTGATTCAAAAGGATTATTTTCAGAGAGCATTGGAGGTTTTTGTCTCTGACCCTCCAGTATATTATGCGAAAATATTAGACCGAAACACGATTAAACAACTGAAGTCGATTAAATTAATACATAGTGTAATGGCATATATCCATATTTACTTAAGGCCAACAGAAGATCTAAGCATTAATAAACAGTTTAGCTATGTTCGTAAAATGATAGCAAATGATGATGTAAGAAATGCATTGCCAGTTTACAAGAAGGAAATGGAGCTTGTACTCGGACGCTATCAGAAACTAATTCTTCATCTAATGAATAAGCAATCGATATTAGGCTTGTATTGTCTTACGTCCTACAGCAGATTCAGAAATAAGAAGTAGCGGGGGATTTATTATGAAGATTATGATGTTTGCCCATGAGAGCAGTCTCAATCGAGGGTGTGAAGCGATTGTTCGTTCATCAACAGCCATTTTAAAGGAGAAAATAGGAGGTGCTAAAGTATATTTAGCCTCATCGCAGCCGGAAACTGATACGGTGATTTCCAAGCTGGACGGCATTTATGATGGTTCTACACGTTCCATAAAAAGATACTCATATGATTGGTTACTATCTTCTCTAAAAATAAAGCTGTTTCAAGATGAGTCTTATGCACTTGGAGTCATTCATCATAATATTATTGAAAAAATAAAAGATATGGATGTTTGTCTATCTATCGGTGGTGATAATTATTGCTACGGCGAGCAGCCAGGCTGGTATGAAATAGATAAGCGCGTTAAAGCTCAAGGTAAGAAATTGGTTCTTTGGGGATGCTCGATCGGAGAAGAAGATATGACTCCCAGAAAATTGGAGGATTTGCAGCTGTTTGACTTAATTCTTTCACGGGAGTCGCTAACCTACAACATGCTGGTCAGCAAGGGACTGAAGAATGTTAAGTTATGTGCTGATCCTGCCTTCACAATGGAGAAGGAAGAGCTTGCACTCCCTAAGGGCTGGCAGGAGGGAAATACGCTGGGACTAAACTTTAGTCCATTAGTGTGGAAGAGAAATAAGCAGTCTCAAGCTGCAGTTGATGAGCTGATTCAGCATATTTTGAAAACAACAGACATGACGATCGCTTTAACCCCACATGTCATTATTCAAGGTAATAATGATTACGAGGTGCTTAGCAGCTACTACGAAACTTATAAGCACACTGGGAGAGTGGTGCTTTTGCCAGACAACCTAACAGCTATTCAATATAAAGGGTATATTGCTAGGATGAGATTTTTCATTGGTGCAAGGACTCATGCAACGATTGCAGCATACTCCAATTACGTACCAACGATGGTGCTTGGCTACAGTGTTAAATCAAAAGGCATCGCTCGCGATATTTTTGGAGAAGAAAAGCTCGTTTTAGGCATCGAAGAAATTTCGGATAGCCATCGTTTGATTGGGAAATTCGATGAAATGGTTAGAGAAGAGATAGAACTGAAAAATAGACTTAAACAAGCAATTCCTGAAATTAAGAAAATGTCTTATAAAGCAGCAAATTATCTAAGCGAATTAGCATGAGGTGAAAATGAAAAAAAAACTATTGTTTATAATACCTAGCTTATCTGCCGGAGGAGCCGAGCGAAGCCTGATTAATCTGCTAGCAATCTTAGACTTTAAAAAATATGAGGTTGATTTATTTATGTTTAATCATGAAGGTCTATTTATGGAGTTAATTCCGGAAGACGTTCATGTTCTTCCTTTACCGGAGAGCTACAATCGTTTTGTCATGCCAATACGTTACTCTGTATCAAAATTTTTAATGGATAAAAAAGCTGTACTTGCTTACAACAGAATTATGTTTAGCTACAAAAATAAAGTTTCCAATAACGTAAGCATCGGAGAACAAAAGAGCTGGAAATACATGGCTAGCGCCATTGGGAAAATGAATACGAAGTATGACGCTGCTATTGCTTTTTTGGAGAAAACATCAATATATTTCTGCGCAGAAAAGGTTGATGCTGTCAAAAAAATAGGCTGGGTACATAATGATTACGACAAATTAGGAATGGATCCGTTTTTCGATTTGAATTATTTTGAGGAGCTGGATCATATTGTTACCGTTTCTGAAGAGTGCGGACATATTTTGAAACGCAGATTTCCAAATCAAGATAAGAAAATTGAGGTTATTCACAATATCGTTTCTCCAAAGGTAATTAAACAGCTATCGGAGAAGGGAACCCATGATGTATTCGGACGGAGAGGAAAAGAGACCGTCATTCTTTCTATTGGAAGGCTTCATACGCAGAAGGGATTTGAACTTGCTATTGAAGCCTGTAGTCTATTGAAAGACATGGGCATTCAATTTCAATGGAATATTATTGGTGAAGGGGAAGAGCGACAGCGTCTTACAGAGCTTATTAAAGCAGCCGGGTTGCAGCAGTATGTTAGGCTTTTAGGACTGAAATCAAATCCATACCCCTATGTTAAGCAAGCGGATATTTATGCTCAGACTTCGAGGTTTGAGGGTAAGTCCATTGCGATTGATGAGGCCAAAATATTAAATAAACCTATCTTGATTACTAATTTTAGCACTGCAAAGGATCAAATTGTGGATGGTGTAGAAGGACTAATTGTAGAAATGAATGCAGAAGCAGTCGCGCTTGGAATATCCGAGCTTATTCACAATCAGAGAATAAGCAAACAGATGAGCGAACATTTATCACAGCTGCAATTAGGCACAGAAGAGGAAATAAATAAGCTATATAGCTTGCTTGGATAGGTGGTTGGCATGAAGAAAAAACTATTGTTTATTATGAACAATTTGAATTGCGGCGGAGCAGAGAAGTCACTGCTGTCTTTGCTGCAAACGATAGATTACTCGAAATACGACGTTGATCTATTTTTATTCAAGCATGAGGGGATTTTTCTGAGCAAGCTTCCCGAGCAAGTGAATCTGTTGAAGGAACCGCCCTACTATCAATACTTTGATATGCCCTTAAAAGCTGCTCTTATCGATTGCATATCGAAAGGTATATTTTCTGTTGCAATGTTCAGACTGTTTGCAGGTTACATTTTTTATACAGAGAAAAATGCTTCAAGGCGGGAGCAACGCGTATGGAAGTATTTATCTTACACGCTGCCATCATTATCAGGAACATATGATGCTGCCATAGGTTATTTGGAGAAAAACCCAGTTTATTTTGGAATAGAAAAAGTGAAGGCTACTAAGAAGCTAGGTTATATTCATAATGATTACAATAAGCTTCAAATGGATCCAAGTATTGATAATAAATTTTTTAAGTTTTTGGATCATATTGTAACAGTTTCGGATATTTGCGGTGATGTTTTGGAGCAAAAATTTCCTCAATATAAGAGTAAGGTGCAAGTTATCCAAAATATTGTGTCACCTACGCTTATCCACCAAATGTCTGTTGAGAGCAGCAATTTATACGACAGTAAGAGTACGACAATTGTCTCAATAGGTAGACTGAACAAACAGAAAGGTTTTGAAATGGCTATAGAAGCCTGTAAAAGCTTAGTAGACAAAAACTATGATATTCGATGGTATGTGATTGGCGAAGGTGAGGAGCGAAATAGGCTTGAGCAAATGATTAACGATTACCAACTTCATGATCATTTTTATCTAATTGGGATTAAGGATAATCCATATCCTTATATCAGAGAAGCAGACATTTATGTCCAGCCTTCTCGTTTTGAAGGGAAATCAATAGCAATAGATGAAGCGAAAATCTTGAATAAACCAATTGTAGTTACAAACTTCAGTACAGCAAAAGACCAAATTACACATTATAAGAATGGATTAATTGTAGAAATGAATTCAGCTGCAATATCCGAAGGCATCATTGAAATAATGGAGAGCGATGCTTTAAGACTCTCATTAAAAGAATGTTTGTCGAAGGAAAGTTTAGGAACAGAATCGGAGATAGAGAAATTTTATGCATTAACTTAGGTTAGTACGAAGGAGAGTATAAGATGTTAGAAATTATAGCTATTGTGTTCATCGTTGTAACAATAATCATCGTAGCCATAGATATCATGCCGATCAGCAAGGATTGGATAAGTAGAATTTATATCGGCAGGTATACGAATAAACAGGAATGGAATCAATCCATTACGCAAGTGGGCGTAAAATGGCTTAATCATACACCGAAAATAAAAGTAACCGACAATACAAGGCTAATTGCGATTGACATGCTAAAAGGGAATTATTCCAAGAGTGTGATCCAGCATTGGCAAGAGGCATCGTTATTACTCGGCTTGAATGAGTGTCTAAAAAATGGCGCGGATAAAGACTTGATAATCGGTATTGAGCAATTTTTAAATGCAAAGTTTGATACAAGCGGTAATTGGAAGAACGTACCTTCTAATATTGACTCTGCTATTCTTGCGTATGGTGTCATGAAGCTTGAAGGTATTAATACCGAGAGGTTCAAGCCAGCATATGACAGTACTTGGTCACTAATACAGTCCCATCTTGGTGAGGATGGCACTGTTCAATATCGAAAGTTTATGAAAAATTATCGTTATGTTGATACGATTGGATTTATTTGCCCATTCTTAGTTTCATACGGCTTAAAATACAATAAACCGGAATGCGTCGAGCTTGCAGTAAAACAGATAGAGCAATATCAACAAAATGGCATGCTTGATGAACACTATATCCCAAGTCATGCTTACCATATGGATAATGCAATGCCTCTTGGACTTTATGGTTGGGGAAGAGGTCTTGGTTGGCTAGCAATTGGGCTTATCGATGCTTGGCATGAACTTCCAGAAACACATCAGTATAAGCCTAGACTAGAGCATTTTGTAACAAAGTTTGCTAAGTCCATTCTAACTTTTCAAGGAAAAGATGGGAATTGGAACTGGACAGTTACACGCCGTGAGACACGAGCAGATTCCTCCGCAACAGCAACATTAGGGTGGTTTTTGCTACAAGCCTCCCAAATTGAGGAGATTTCAGAGGAATGTATCGAAGGTACAGAACGAGCGATTCAATATTTAATGAAGGTAACTCGAAGAAATGGTGCTGTGGATTTCTCACAAGGGGATACAAAGGATATTGGTGTTTATTCCATGCTATTTAATGTTCTGCCGTTTACACAAGGGTTTTGTATTCGGATTATAAACCATTATAAACATTCGAGGGTTGTATACAAAGGATGAAAAATGGATATCAACAAAACAGAAACATATCAGCCGTGCAAAGAGATGTTTTGTATCATGTTTTGCTTGGCACAATGGGCTTTGTAAGATAGGAGATACAAATGAGAATAAAAAGTTCACTGCTTAATATTTCTGCTGGCTTAGGTAATCAAATAATTATAACTGCATTAAGTTTTATTTCGCGTACAGTCTTTATTCACAGCTTAGGAGTAGAATATTTAGGCATCAACGGATTATTCACAAGCATTCTCTCTATGCTTACATTAGCTGAGGCGGGTATAGGTTCAAGCATTATTTATAATCTATACAAGCCGGTAGCGGATAATGATCGTCCCAAAATATTAGCATTAATGCAATTGTATAAAAAAGCCTATCAGATTATCGCGGGCGTTGTCTTGCTACTGGGCCTAGGTCTCATGCCATTCCTCCATCTATTTATTAAGGAAACAAACGTTGAAAACATCAGCTTTATTTATGTGCTTTTTCTTATTAATACAGCTGCCCCTTATTTGTTTGTGTACAAGAATTCTTTTTTGAACGTAAACCAGAAAAACTATATCGTAACGATTGTTTTCTCGATTTCTGCTATTATTTCGACTTGTATGAAAATTGCAATCCTCTATTTCACAGAAAACTACATACTCTATTTAATAGTTGAGAGTATACTGTCTATAATTACCTCCATAATAGTAGCCTATATCGTTGATAAAATGTATCCTTTCCTTAAAGAGAAGATAAAAAGCAAGTTGGATTATGAAACTAAAGCTAGTTTTATAAAAAATATGAAAGCTATCGTTCTCCAAAATGTAGGCAATTACTTTATTTTTGGCGTGGATAGTATCCTTATTTCCTCATTTATCAGTATTGCTGCTGTAGGTTTATATTCCAATTATAAAATGCTTATAGATATATGCCGTACATTTTTGAATCAGGTATTTAGCAATATGTATCACAGCCTAGGCAATTTAGTAGCGAAGGAAAGTGCAGAAGCAATTTATCGTATTTTCAAAGTCACCTATTTGCTTAATTTCTGGTTATATTCATTATTATCAATCATGCTTTATTTATTGGTTGAGCCCTTTATTGATATTTGGATTGGTTCTGAATACAAAATGACCAATACTGTACTTCTTGTTCTTGTTATCGCATTCTATGAAAGAGGTATGCGCAATTCATTAAGCGCAGTTAAAACGACAGCTGGGATTTTTCACGAGGATCGGTTTTCTCCTTTGTTTCAAGCCGTAATCAATTTAGGAATTTCACTGGTTTTCGTAAAGTTCTGGGGGATTGCCGGTATTTTTGCAGGATCAGTGTTAAGTGCATTAGCGATCCCTTTTTGGTATACACCTATGTTAGTTTATAAGAAGGTATTCAATCAGCCTATAAGAAGATACTACAGTAGTTATGTTTACTATACATGTATTGGTGTGATTTCATGTTTGATTGCTAGTAGAGCTATTATTATTGTACCTTCAAATACCATAATAGGTTTAATTATTCAGAGTTTCATTTGCTTCGTACTTGTAAATATAATATACATTGTGTTTTTTCACCGTACCGCTGAGTTTAAATATTTGTATGGCGTCGTACTTGCTTTGCTGCATAAGCTCCCTCACTTCACCAGTGTTTACCATAAGACAATTAAGCGCAAGCGTCATATGGAAGTTGGCGGAACTAAGTAACCGTTCTCTGACAAGCTACATATGTTAAGAGTAAAACGGAGGTGAAAGTTATGCAGCAATATGGGTCATACCGAATTGAGCTTGACCGTTTTAATATAAGCAACGATAATTCGAATGCTGCAACAACGACTAAAGGCATAAATGATGCTATAGTATGGGCCAATTCTGAGGGGTATCAGCATATCGTGCTTCCTAGTGGGACTTATTGCGTCAGAATGGATCCTAGTTCCTTAGTTGCTATTAAACTAGTAAGCGGTATTCATCTAGAGTTGGAACAAGGCTGCGCCATTGTAATGGAAACGAATTCATCACCGAATTACTCAATTATTGAAATGAAGGCGATTAGTGATGCCAAGTTGTCAGGTGGGCAACTAATTGGTGACAAGAAGACACATTTATATGAAATTTATGTGAATTTTACTAGAGGCGGCATTAATGCTGACGGTTCATTGAACGATAATCCTAATTGGATCAGAAGCGATGTACTAGATCGTTACGAGCATCCAGGACTTCTAACTAATTTTAGATTATGGAGCATGACTGGTGTAAATGCATCCAGCTATCAGTTTTATCAATATAAAGATACCGTTTCCAAGGTAACTTTTGTTGGTTCTAGGACAAATGGCGCTTTTGCTCCAGCAAATCCAGCCGGAAGAGGTTGGCTTTTAAATGAGGATAAGGATGTAAGTAAAAACAACAAAATGGTATTTGCCATCTTATTACCTACCCCATTGACGGATAGTCAGATTAGCGCGCTTCGAGGTAAGGTTGACAATGTAGCTTATACTCATGAGAAGGGTTACGGGGTTAGTGTTCTCGGTTCTAATCAAATAGAGATAAGCAATATTGAAATTTCTAATTGTACAGGTGATGGGATTTATTCAAGCTGGGAGCAATATTATGATGATCCATCATTGTACACGCAGGAGCAGATGGGTTACCAAATCCTTATTCATGATACCAATATCCATCATTGCCGAAGGCAAGGGATTTCATTGTGCGGTTCAAACGATGTGCATGTTTATCGCAACCATATTCATCATATTGGTATTGATGATGATGGGGTAACGTCAAATTTCCGAACTGGAACATCTCCTATGTTCGGAATTGACATTGAATCGCAGGTAAGTGAAACCAATATACCAGTTAAGTCTGCGACTAATCCGTCAGGATTTGAATTGAATTATAGAATTTATATTACAGACAATTATATCTACAGCAACGCAAGAGGACATTTTGTTAATGTTGATGGTACTGAGATTAACTTGGTTGGAAATAACTTTGAAGGCAAAAACGTTGGTGGAGTAAGCTCATATTCAAATTACCCATTAGTAGCATATATAAACAACTCATTTACGGATTGTGATTTAAGTGTGCAAGGTGATAATTTCGTGAATGGCGCTGTATTTGTTAGGGGTAATTTAAAGCTTAATGATGTCAGAGGGGCAGTCGTACAAAATTGTGTCATTAAAGATGGAATGGTTAGTGGCTCCAGTGTCTATGGCTATTTCGGGACACCTGCAGTTAATGTGACTACAGGAACTTTTACGTATAGTACTCCACATGGCATGGGCAACGGTGCACAAATATCATTTGAACAATGGGTAGGCAAGGTTCCGACAGGAATTAGCATTGATAAATTATATTACACAGTAAATATCTCTTCCGTAGCATTTCAGGTATCTGAAACGAAGGGAGGTCCACCGGTTGTTATTAAAGACGCTGGGCAGCCTGGATTTAACATTAGCAGATTTAATTACGGAAGATGTTATTTGTCCTACATCACAATAGAACGAGACTGGCGCAATGATAATGCTTTAGCACGAAATTTCAATATTTTAGCAGCTGGTGCTGTCATTAGAAATGTTACGGTAAAGAATTACGATGTTTTAATAAACGTACCTCAAGATTATGTAGGACGCCCAAACATGATTAACGGCATGACGGTTATTGAAGGCTCCGCAAAATTTGAGGCTTCTCACATTAGCAATAGTGAATTTATTAGAGCTAAAAGTACAGTTATGGG
Organism: Paenibacillus sp. 2TAB26; assembly: GCF_052115145.1. Lineage (NCBI taxonomy): Bacteria > Bacillati > Bacillota > Bacilli > Caryophanales > Paenibacillaceae > Paenibacillus > Paenibacillus sp. 2TAB26. The sequence continues at coordinate 45,149 of NZ_JBFRGC010000009.1, read as the reverse complement.
AGCAAGTGACGTTCAGCTTGGTTCGACCGATGCAAAGTTCACTCGGCAAGTTACGCTGAGATCATCGTTGCTACAAAATTCTGGTATCGCGGTGGATGGCAATTCAATCGTTTCAGGCACTACCTTTTTAAATTCAGCTATTGGCAAGTCGGACAATATGAACAAAGCTGTATTTTCACAATCTTATCTTGAAAACACGAAAGTAAATTTAAATTGGATTCGGCAAAATCAATCCGTAACTATCGCTAAATCTACATTTAGCGGTGTAACAGTAACAGGAACCGCCCCATATGTCCGATTGATTGACAACACTGATCTTAGCAGCAGCTAGCTTTTAACCTTAAAAAAAGAATAGATCCCTGTCACTTACAAGTTGAGGCAGGGACTATTTTAAAATATAATGTTCGTTATTGAGAATTAAGGGGAGTGAACTAATGAAATCAGCTTTACCCTCAACTGCCTACATATTGCAAATTCATAAAAACCCAGCCCAAGTAAATACGTTTATTAGTCAATTGACTGCAACCGATACGGCAGATGTATATGTTCATATTGATAAAAAAAATTACGATGAGGTATCACCTAAAATTAATAGATCCCCACGCATTAACGTGTTGGAAGAAAGCTGTAATGTGAAATGGGGAGATATTAGCCAAGTGGATGCAACGATCATGCTGCTAAGGAAGGTATTAACCTCAAAAGTAGATTATGACTTTGTATGCTTAAGGAGCGGTCAGGATTTACTCGTTAAAAATGGTCTTAAAGTTCATTTAATGGAAAATCCCAATAAAATATTTATGTCTGCGAAATTTATTCATGATCGTGATATTTCTGCTGCACATGTAAATATGAAATGGTTTGATTCAGCAAGAAGACAATACAATACATTCCACCCGCTTAGAGTTTTCAGAAGCATAATGCTGAAACTGTATAAGAAAGGTTTAGTTCTTTTCCCTAACCGCCAGTTAATGCCTAACAATTATTTGTTGTATCATGGCTCCTCATGGTTCTGCATACCAATTGAAGTTGCAAGATTTATCATAGATTTTCTTGACCAGAACAAATGGTATTATCAATATTTCAAAAACGCTCTGTGCCCAGATGAATGGTTTTTTCAAACCTTAGTTATGAACTCGAAATATGCGGATCAGGTCACTAATGATAATTTAACTTATTTAAAATGGGGAGAAGAATATAACAATAGTAATCACCCCATAAACCTAAGCTTTAATGATATTGATTCTATTGAAAAATCGAATAAATACTTTGCGAGAAAATTCGATGAAAGAGAAGATGTAGCAATGATAAATTATTACAGCGAAAAGGTATGCATGTGAGCTTAGCATCGGAGAGGTATTTTTTTGATTTAATTGTTCTTTATTAAGAATAATTGAGAGGGGTAAATAAAATGGCAATCTTAGTAACAGGCGGAGCGGGGTACATAGGCAGTCATACTTGCATTGAGCTTCTTGAAGCGGGATATGAATTAGTGGTTGTTGATAATTTGTCTAATAGCAGCTATATCGCTTTAGAAAGGGTAAAAGAGATTACAAATAAATCCTTTACCTTTTATCAAATGGATCTTATGGATCAAAAGGGACTCGACCATGTATTTTCAAATCATGCTATTGATGCCGTTATTCACTTCGCTGGGTTAAAGGCTGTCGGAGAGTCTGTACAAATGCCTTTATCTTATTATCATACCAATATAACGAGCACTTTAATTCTCTGTGGAGTCATGAAGAAATTTGGTGTTCATAAATTAGTGTTTAGTTCCTCGGCTACTGTTTATGGACGGCCCGAACAAGTTCCGATTATTGAGGATTCACCGCTCTCAGCAACAAATCCATATGGCCGGACTAAGCTCATGCTAGAACAAATCTTACTGGATCTAGCTAGTTCAGATAACAGCTGGGGAATAACGATCCTGAGGTATTTCAACCCTATTGGCGCCCATAAAAGTGGTCGAATTGGAGAAAATCCAAATGGAGTGCCAAACAACTTAATGCCTTACATATCGCAGGTAGCTGTTGGCAAGCTTAAGCAGTTACATGTGTTTGGAAATGATTATCCAACTGTGGATGGCACTGGAGTGAGAGACTACATTCATGTAGTAGATCTAGCAAAGGGGCATGTAAAGGCACTGGAAAACAGGAGTAGAAAATCAAATGTGAATATATATAATCTTGGCACTGGAAATGGCTACAGTGTGTTAGAGATGATTGCAGCCTTCGAGAAGGTAACTGGTCAAAGCATTCCATACGAGGTCGTTAGCCGCAGACCTGGCGATATTGCTGTTTGTTATGCAGATACACTGAAGGCAAATGAAGAATTGAATTGGTTTGCAACAAAAGGAATAGAAGAAATGTGCAGCGATACGTGGAGATGGCAATTTTCAAATCCGAATGGATATGAAGAAGATACACTGTTGAAATCTGAACTTGCAGCAAAATAATATACCGGATAACTCTGTTAATGAAGCAACATTTTAGAGCTCCTAATTTGATCTAGTGGGCTCTGTTTCCTTCCCCTGATCCCTTTAACAATCATTAAATAAATTCGACAAAAAATGTAATTATCTTTCAATTTTGTGAGACAGGAAGCGACAGCATACGCAATTAGAGTGATTTATAATACATCTATAAACGAATGACAAGCATAGGGAGACGTTGAAATGCGTTTAGTATCTGGGCACCTTAAACGCATGGAGTCAGTGGTGCAACCGTCCCAAATTGAATGGGGGACATGGGAAAATGGTACTTACAAAATCAGAGGATAATCAGGATTTAGATATGGAATGGGTAGCATTAATCATGAATGCACGTTCTTTGGGGTTTAGCAAGGAAGATGTTAGAAAGGTATTACTATGTCTTGAAGAAAGCAAGAAAGATGATATACAAGAAACAGCCGTATAAAAGAGAATAAAGCGCTACTCGCGCTTTATTTTCCATTTATTGAATTCTAAAAATTCTTTAAATTGATCTTTGCTTACGCCAGAAGCCATTGCTTCTCGAACTAGATCGGCCCACTCGGTGTCTAGATTGCTAGTTTTATGATCATTATTTTCATCGCTATTTAAAAATTCTTCAACCGTTACGTTTAATACTGCGCCTACCTTTTCGAGAAATTGAATCGAAGGATTTTGCTGGAGCCCTCGTTCAATAGAGCTTAAGTAAGATTTTGCGACGCCTGCCCGTTGCGACAACTCCGTTAGGGATAGGCCTTTTCTCTTGCGCAGCATCTGAATACGTTCTCCGATCATAGCAAACTCCCCCGTTATCTCTTCGTTGTAGACTAACACTATTATAACGAATAATTCTTAATTGCGAAAGCTTGTAAGTTTTAACGAATAAAAAATAAAATGACGTCTAAATTAGAAAAAAATAAGGTTAAACCCATTTCGAAATGTTGTTCTTATAAAAGAACGATGTTTCGTTTTATTTTGTGATATTTTGGTGAAAAAACGATTGACAACGTCTGTTTTCAAGTGTATTATTCAAATATGTTCTTTATTAAGAACTAAAAGACATTCAATGATGCTCGCATCTCGTTCGATTGAAGAACACGCTGGCTATCTAAATCGGAGGCACGAATGAGCGCAATAGCAGTCGTTTATGAAGTTGATCAGACAGCCCATGTGTTAGATCAGGGGAATAGACTGATGCAGCAATTATCTCGGTTTCCTTGCAATACAGCTCAAGCATGGAATAAGAACAATGTGTTTGTTGGATGCCATAATCAATGGATTACACCAGAATCTGTCGGGGAATGCAATCCATACTATGATTCGGAAAGACGTTTAGTCATAAGTGCAGATGCAATTATTGATAACCGTAATGAATTATTTGAATCACTAAACGTACACCTTGATCGTAGAATGCAAATGACTGATGCAGAGCTCATTTTACTCTCCTATGCAAAATGGGGTGTTGAATCACCCAAGTATCTAATCGGTGATTTTGCTTTTGTAATATGGGATGAAAGAGAGCAAAGAGTATTTGCTGCTAGAGATTTTTCTGGTTGCAGAACTTTGTATTATCACTGGAATGGAAATCGGTTAGCGATGTGTACGACGATGAAACCACTGTTAGAGCTGCCAGATGTTCATAAACGTCTGAATGAGCAATGGATGGCACAGTTTTTAGCTATCAGCACAGTAATTGATGTTGTTGACGTTACACAAAATGTGTATAAGGATATTTTGCAATTGCCGCCATCTCATTGCATGACATTGGTTAATGGTCAAGTAAAGGTCATGCGATATTTTAAGCTAACGGCAAATAAGAAACTTCGCTTCAAAACGGACGAACAATATGTTGAAGCATTCAGGGATGTATTTCAACAGTCAGTAAATGCACGATTGCGCACTTACAAACAAATAGGTTCACAATTAAGTGGGGGGTTGGATTCAGGAGCAGTAGTTAGTTTTGCAGTTAAAGCCCTTCGTCCAATAAATAAAGAAATACATACATTCAGTTATGTTCCTCCAAGCGATTTTGACGATTATACCTCTCGTCAAACGATTGCTAATGAATCACCCTATATTAATTCAACTGTCCAGTATGTTGGTGGGTTTCAAGCGAACTATCTTGACTTTAAAGATAGAAATTCGTTTTCAGATATTGATCCATTTCTGGAGACATTAGAAATGCCTTATAAATTTTTTGAGAACTCTTTTTGGATAAGAGGCATATTCGAACAAGCTGCGGCGAAAGACATTGGCATATTACTAACAGGTGCGCGAGGTAACTTGTCCATTTCTTGGGGTGATGCCCTCGAAAACTACTCTCGTCTCTTAAAACGTTTCAGATGGATTCATTTACATAACGAAGTAAAGGCATTTAGTAGAAATATGGGGACTGGGCGTGGACGAGTACTTTCTGTTTTGAGTAAAATGGCTTTTCCAGCACTTAACAGATTACATATCAATCAAGAGCCTTCTATTGGACCTATTATAAATAGCGATTTTGCAACGAAAACTAAAGTTTTTGATCAACTTCGCGAGCATGGAATGGACCAGACAGGTTGGCTAGTCGAGCAGAACATTTATAAAATAAGAAGAGAACATTTTGAGAATCCATTATACTGGAATGCTACCAATACAGTTACATCAAAATTTTCGTTACCTAATGCTTTATGGAGTCGTGATCCGTCAAATGATAGTAGAGTTATCCAGTTTTGCTTATCGGTACCAGAGGATCAATATGTTCATAAGGGATTAGATCGAGCTCTTATTCGAAGAGCAACTGAAAATTATTTACCGGATGACGTAAGGCTCAACCAGCGTGTTCGCGGCGTTCAAGGTTTGGATTGGCTTCATCGTATAAGACCAGATTGGCATTTGTTTATCGAAGAGGCAGAGTCTATGAGCAAAGATGATAGAATGATGTCTCTTGTAGATGGCAACCTGGTTAAAGGAGCATTGTTACGTTTTAAAAAAAAGGCGGATTCAAATCTAGCAGAGGATGAAGGTTTGCGAGCCCTTATGAGAAGTGTAATTGTGTATCGATTCCTTAAACGACATTTTTAACCATCTACTCATAGCATCACTCTAATTTACTAGGAAAGCTAGATTGGTTTCATGGATACAAAAGTGATAAACATCATTAAGGAGGTGATACATATGTCAAAGAAGCAATGGATCAAGCCAGAACTACAAGTTCTGGAAGTCAAAATGACTGAAGCTAGTCCTAAAGTGGGTACTCGTTTGGATGCAACATTCCCAACTGGAACTCCCGTTCCAGACCTCCGTTATAGCTAATCGCAATTGTGTAAGTTAAACTTCAAGCCCTTGTATGTTTGTTATATAAGGGCTTGAATGTTAATTATCTTTTTATGGAGTGGATGTCTGTTGATTACAAAGGTCAGGGAAGGTTATAAAGCATTTGGTTTGAACATATCTAGTGAAATTCCATTTCCTGAACTACTTAGGATGAATGATCTTCAAGTGTGTAATGATGTTGAAGTTGTGATAGACCCCAGCTTTAAGGAAGCGTTTAATTTATCGCCTTATGAAGTTATTGTTGATGGAGAAGCAGTAACGATGAGACTACCTGATGCCGGTGTTTTTAGTATTCAAAATGGCAATAAGATCATTGTGTCTCCATGCGCTGAAGCAGACGAGGATGTAATTCGATTGTACCTTCTTGGTACCTGTATGGGGATCATACTTATACAAAGATCGATTTATCCACTTCATGGGAGTGCAGTTGTTATTAATGGTAATGCCTATGCTTTTATAGGTGAATCAGGGGCCGGCAAGTCAACCCTCGCTTCTGCTTTTGTAGGACGGGGACATAAGCTTGTAACAGATGATATTGTTCCTATTTCATTCTTACCAGCAGAGCATCGCCCTATCGTTACTCCCTCCTATCCGCAGCAGAAGCTATGGCAGCAGAGCTTGGATGCTTTCGGAATGAATAACGCTGAGCTTCGTTCCATTCATGGTCGGGAAACGAAGTTCTGCATCTCGGTTGAAGATAAATATTATACGGATCCTATACCACTAGCAGGGATTTTCTTATTAGAAAAATCAGATGTAGACGGAATAAATATTCAAGCAGTTAAGAAGCTGGAAAGACTGCCTTTATTATTTCAACATACATATAGACATTTTTTAATTCCAAAAATGAACCTTATGAGCTGGCATTTCGGTTTCTCCTCAAAGTTGGGAGAGAGACTGCCTATCTATCATTTACGGCGTTCGGAAAATGGATTTTCGGCTCCACAATTAGTCGATCTTATATTAAAAACCATTTCGTTGGAGGAATAAATGATGACAATAGAAACGAACAGCCTAACATTGAATCAGGCAAATCTAGCACAAGCGAGTATTGTTCGAGACCAGGAGAATATCGTTAGTGATATGGGCGGTGAAAAAGTTATTTTAAGTATCAGAAACGGGAACTATTATAATCTTGGCATTATGGGGAGTCAGATTTGGGAGCTAATACAGGAGCCTATTCCTGTCATGCAACTAATTGATAAGTTGATAGAACAATATGATGTCGATCGGATTACTTGTGAAGAGCAACTGCTGCCGTTCCTGCTTCATCTGTCAGAAGAAAAATTAATTCACTACAGTCTATAACGTTAAGGTGAGAAAATGGGGATTATAGGAAAATGTAAAACAGTTTTTTCTTTGGATATGAAGACGCTGCTCCTCTTTATCGAGACAGGTTTATATTTGGGAAGGATAAGAATGCAGCTGCTTTATTTTCCATTCTCACGGATAGCTCCTACACTGGGCGTTTATTTGAAGGAAACCGACTCTGAATATAGTCAGCAAAATCACGAGATAATTTTCAATGTTTATCAATCGATAGAAATAATGGGAAGAAATACGTTTTGGGAGACAAAATGTTTAGTTCGAGCGATTACTGCTATGAAGATGCTGGAAAGACGTCAAATTGAAAGCACCTTGTATTTAGGAACAGCAAAGGACGAGAACGGGAAGTTAATCGCTCATGCTTGGCTTCGGAGCGGTTCTTTGGTTGTCTCAGGTGCTGAAGAAATGAACAGATTTACCGTAACGGGTATGTTCGCTAAGTTCATTCAATGAAAAAGAATGGAAAGTGATGAGGTAATGAGTCACATTATATATTTCACTAAGAAGCTACATAGTTACTCTGGCAAGGTGCTTTATTTCAATTTATTCGGCATGATGCTCATTGGTTTGTTAGAGGGCGCTGGAATGTTATTATTAATCCCTTTATTATCTATTATCGGTATTATTGATTTTCAAATCCACGCTATACCTGGCCTCGCCTTTTTTGAATTTTTGCAAGTTATGCCTAAACTGCAAGCCTTATTGATCATCCTTTCCGTATATTTAACATTAGTTATCGGTCAAAGTTTTGTAACTCGAAATCTTAGCATACGCGAAACGCGAATTTTGACAGGGTATGTTAATAGTGTGAGATTAGAAATATATCGAACATTATTGCAAACACAGTGGGCTTTCTTTTTAAAAAAACGAAAAACAGATCTCATCTCATCTTTGACCGATCAATTATGGCGTGTGACTAATGGCGCTTACCTTATTCTTCAACTTTTGACATCAATCATTTTTACAATGATTCAAATAGGTATTGCATTTGTAATTTCGGCTAAGATGACGCTTTTTGTGCTTGGCTTTGGTTTAATTGTCATTTTTATATCTCGTCGATTTATTAAACAATCAAAAGAGCTTGGAAGTGAAGCTATTGAACTTTATCAAGGTTATATGGCAGGCATTACGGATCAGTTCAATGGAATGAAGGATATTAAGAGTAACTCTTTAGAGACATCACGTTATCGTTGGATGCTGGGCTGGACTCGAAAACAAGCGGAAGAGCGGAATAGCAATAGTATTGTTAGTAATAATTCTCAGCTTGTTTACAAGTTGACTTCTTCGCTTATGATCGCTGTATTTATTTTGTTCTCGGCGACAATGTTCCAACAAGAAGGCGGGTATTTATTGCTTATCATTGCTATTTTCGCTCGTCTATGGCCACGATTCACAGGAATTCAGTCCAATGTTGAACTAATTGCTTCCTCCATACCCGCTTTCAAAACATTGATGAACCTTCAAGAAGAATGCATGCAAGTTCAGGAAGTAACAGATATCATTCAATACGAAGATGAGAATGTTGGCAGCATGAAGTTCGAGCATCAGCTTGAATGCCGTCAAGTATATTTCCGTTACGATCAAGATCAGGTAGACTATACATTAGAAGCTATTAATCTTCGTATTCCTGCTAATGGTATGACTGCAATTGTTGGTCAATCAGGTGCAGGTAAAAGTACATTAATTGATATGATTATGGGCATGTTGAAGCCTGATCAAGGTTCTGTGCTCATTGACGGCAAGACGCTTACAGATGAGGATCTGTTGTCGTTAAGAAGATCAATCAGTTATGTCCCGCAGGAGCCGTTTCTGTTCCATGGGACGATTAGAGATAACTTAATATTAATCGATCCGAATGCGACGGAAGATCAAATATGGGAAGCGATGGAGTTCTCTTCTGCGGCTGAATTTGTTCGCAAGCTTCCGGATGGCATCGATACGATTATTGGTGATCGTGGAATACGTTTATCAGGCGGGGAGCGTCAGAGACTCGTTTTGGCTAGAGCAATATTAAGAAAGCCATCTATCCTTATTTTGGATGAGGCTACAAGCGCACTAGACAGCTTGAACGAGACAAAAATTCAAGAAGCCATAGAGCGGCTTAAGGGAAAAATGACCGTTATCGTCGTTGCTCATCGCCTATCGACCATTCGGAATGCAGATCAGGTTATCGTGTTGGAAAATGGGAAAATCGTGCAAACGGGCCATTTTATCATGCTCGCTGAGGATAAAAAAGGACTGTTCAGCCGTTTGTTAGGCAACCAGCTGCAAGTAGCTTTATAGTCGTAACTTTACTATACTAATTAGAGTAGTAAAGTTCATGACAGGGACAGGCATTTACTCCTTTGGATAGATTAACTCAGAATTGGTTTCAATGATTAGGAGGACACATTTGGCTATTATACTAACGCTCGGAATAACCGTGCTTCTCTTGTACCTGCTCTTTATCTTCCCAACCCAGTGGTTGAAAATCGAAAAAATTACACATCCCATTGGCATTAACAAATGCATATTGCAAATAAGCGATTTGCATGTAGACAGGCTGCGCATAAGCACAAAGCGAATTCAGCATGTCATTGCCTCCGTGCAGCCTGACTACATTTTTCTGACCGGCGATTATACGTATAAAGAACACTATTTGACGCGGGTAGGCTATTATCTTAAAGCTATAGCAGACAGCGGAATACCTGTCTATGCAGTGCTCGGAAACCATGATTATGAGCTTCCGCGTTTAAAGAAATTGCTCGATCTATTTGGCGTTTATGGGATTAAGGTGCTGCGTAACGAGAATGTCATGCTCGATGATTTTCAGCTTGTCGGAATCGACGATGACTGCTCTCATCATAGCCGAATCTTACCTTCATTTAGAGGTATGGATGATAGCAAGCCTGTCGTCATTATGACGCATGATCCTAATGTCGTTCTAAAAATTAATCGTCCTTTTCAATATTTGATGGCCGGTCATCTGCATGGGAAGCAGCTGAACGTGCCGTTCTTTTTTGCATTAAAGCCAAAGGGCCCGTTGTCCGTGAAAGGAATCTATAAAGGCCTTCATCACAATAAGGATGGCACCTTTTACATTTCCAAAGGCATTGGTCAAGCAGGCGTTAACGCAAGGTTTATGGTCAGAAGCGAGATTACGATTCATGACCTATAATCAATGAACTAGAGTTACAACTAGTCATCATCGGTATTTCTGCGGCTGGCTTCTCGAAAGGCAGCTGGAGGAATGCCTTTTGCTTCGGCAAACGTTCGGGAAAAATAATGTACGGATGAGAAGCCGCAGCGCTCAGCGATGGTTTTAATCGGCGTTGCTGTTTGTGATAGCAGCTGCTCCGCCACGCGGACTCGCTCATGTCTAACAAGCATGGAGAACGATTCATGAACGCTTTGCGAAAAAAGCCTAGATAGATGGCGCTCCGACACATTAATGTAGCGGGCAACCTCCGATAAGCTCAAATTAGCGCCTAAATTATCGCGTATGTACAGCTTTGCGCGGCTAATGAGGATAGCTGCATTGGATGCGGGCAAAATGATTTCTGTATTTTTGTTCCTCCCACCTACAATTGTAGGAAACGTTAGGATCAAGGCATGTGCCAGCTGATTCAGCAAGGCGATTGGCACAGCGAACATTTCTTCGCTTGGAATGAGCAGCGATTTCCAAATTTGAGCTGTTGGAGAATGCTGCTGGTTTTCAATCCAAATCGTGCCGCTGTTTAAAGACTGATTGTAATATTCGAATTCATCCGGCTTAGAAAGCTTCTCATCGAGCTCGTAGGCAACATATAATAAATCCAATTGATCTACATCTCTTATTTGATGACGGATATTTGGCCGCGAGCAAAAAAGCACGCCTTCATGCAGAGGATAAGCCGTTCCGCCTTCCTCATAAATACCGGTACCTCCAGCCACGTAACAAACCTCAAAAAAAGAATGCTTATGAACAGCATTTGCAACAAGCTTTGGTACCGCTCCCCAATAATAAACATGGATGGTCAAGCTCTCACCTTGCAGCAATCTTGCATATCTATTTAAGCGTTCTTCGCTTTTTGACCAAACGTACATATGAACGATCAGCTCCTATGGCGTAATAATGCAAAATTATGTCGTTAACAGGTAAATACGATTGCACTATATCCTATCTATAATTAAACCATATTCACATTAATTATACGATAAGGGGAATGAACATGATCACTAATGAAGATGTGCAATTTTATAAAGAAAATGGTTACTTGCTTGTTAGAGGCGTGTTTAACAATGAAGAGGTAGTAGAGATGAGAGCGGCTGTTGAGCGGGTTATTCAACGAGCGGCGCTTGCTCAGGCAGATCATAACCACGCATGGCAAGGAGATTTCCTCCCGCCAGAGCAGCTTAAGAAGCTCGTTCTGAAAGGCTTCCATGATGTGCATTATCATGATGCCTCCTTTACTAAGGCAGTCATTCATCCGAATATGGTATCCGTACTGAATGGAATCATCGGTCCCAATGTACAGCTTCATCACTCCAAAATGCTTGTGAAGCCGCCTGCGAATGGAGCAGCATTTCCTATGCATCAAGATTATCCATATTTCCCTCATAACGACCATTCGATGCTTGCTGCAAGCGTTCATCTTGATGATGCCGATTCAGAAAATGGCTGTTTAGCGGTTATCCCAGGTTCTCATTTGGAAGGACCGCTGAATCATGTGGGAAGACATTATCTCAACCATAAGGAATATCCAATTTCATCTGGAACGCTTTGCCCGGCGAAAGCAGGGGATGTGCTGTTCTTCAACTATTTGACGATTCATGGATCGGATGTTAACCGCAGTGACAGAACGAGAAGAAACGTTTTGTTCCAATATCGTGATGCAGCCGACAAGCCTTCTGTAAATACTCATTTTGATTGGGGCATGGGCCTTATGGTTAGTGGAGAAAATCTTGATTTCAACAATGTTAAACCAAAATTTGAAATTACGGAGTAACTAATTATACTGAAGTTACGCCACTAAGAGACGTATACAACCGGATGCAAAAGGTTGTTATACGTCTCTTTTTTGTGCGAAGTAATACTTGAAAGAGCTCTACATATTTATAGTATCGAAACTCCAAAAAGCTAAACGAATATTTCTCTGGAAGCTGTGGAAAAATCATATTGACATAAGTTTGAGAACGATGATATATTTGTTTCTGCAAAGTAGAGTATTCTTATCGGAATTAAAACGAAATTGATTTTAAGAGTTAATTTTTGCTATTAATCATAATGTGTAGACAGAAAGGATGATTGTTGTATTATGGAAAATAATTTATTGACAGCAATTGAAACGAACTGGATCAGTTTAGTTGTATCAGCAATAATACTTGGCGGTCTTTATTTTATGGCCAAAAAACGTGTAAGCTTCGGAACGAGGGTATTGGTCGCACTTGGCCTTGGCCTTGTAGCAGGTATCATTTTTAACAACTTTAAACTAGATACTGAGGGCGTAGGTACGATCGGCTCCATCTACATTAATTTAATTAAGATGATCGTTATTCCGCTCGTATTTGTTCTCGTTATTAACAGTATTATCTCGATTACGAATCTTGAGTTTCTACGCAAGCTTAGCGTTAAGACGATCAGTTGGTTTCTTGCAACGACAGGTGTAGCCGCAATTATCGGACTTCTAGTAGCATCTGCTATTAATCCGGGTGCAGGCTTCGAGCTTAAAACACCTGAAAATTTTGAAGCGCGTGAAGTTCCAAGCTTTTTCAAAGTGATATTGGATCAAGTGCCTTCGAATCCGATTAACGATGCTGCAGAGGGTAAAGTAGTGCCAATTCTTATTTTCGCACTATTCATTGCTATCGCAATCGTTAAGGTAGGAGCAAAAAATCCGGATTCTGTTCAACCGTTCAAAGCGTTCATTCAATCGGCAACAGTGATTATGCACCAGGTTGTTAAGTTCGTTCTTCGCTTTACACCGTATGGTGTGTATGCCTTGATTGCAGTTATGGCTGCTAGATATGGTTGGGAAACACTCGAACCGCTTGCCATGTTAATTCTTGTAACTTATATCGCATTGCTCTTGCATTTTGTATTCGTCTTTGGCGGCCTTGTATCTTTTGTCGCTAAGGTTAATCCTTTGAAATTTTTCAAAAAAGCATATCCTACGGTAGCGGTAGCGTTCACAACACGCAGCAGCTTTGCAACGCTTCCGGTCAATCTTGAAGTCATTACGAAGCGCCTTCGCATTTCACCAAAAATCGCGAGCTTTGTAGCACCGCTTGGCGCTACAATGAACTTTAACGGCTGCGGCGGGGTTTGGCCGGCTGTTGTAGCAGTATTTATCTCACAAGTTTACGGTGTATCGCTTACTGCAACAGATTATGTACTTATCGTACTTGTTAGTGTAATTTCATCAATTGGTGTAGCAGGCGTACCAGGTCCAGCTTCCATTTCGACAACAGTTGTATTGACAGCAGTTGGCTTACCACTAGAAGGTATTGCACTCGTTGTTGCTGTTGAATCTCTAATTGATATGGGTCGTACGGCTGTTAATGCTACGGGTACTACGGTTACTGCATTGCTTGTAGCAGATTCCGAAGGCGAATTCGATCGTGAAGCATTCAACCGCGGTGACGAAGATGACCTAGAGCTTAATCCTGCATAAATCAACGTATAAATAAGATTGGAAAAAAGCCCTTGGAAACACGTGATATGACGTGTTATCCAAGGGCTTTGTTTAAATATAAGAAAGTATATAATTTTCTCATACTTATCTTATATTTCACCGTCAAAGCTACTTCAGCGTCTAAGGACGCCGAAGGCGTTTTTGCTTGGTTTAAGGTTCATCATGTACTTCAGGAAAATCATGGTCGTATTCATCTTCACCTGGATAGTCACGAGGCATTCCTGCATGAAGCGCTCGATTCTCATAAGCGAAGCGATTGGATGGTCGCTGATCCACTCTCCAAGGCGTACTTTTTCCTAGCGATTCCATCAGCAGATCAGAGCCATACGGTCCATCCGGAAACTCCTCCGGAATGAGATCGTTGCGCTGCGATTCTACTGTTGATACATCTGTATAGGGCTGGCGATTTTCAGGAACAAATCGATCCATCAGCAGACTCCTCTCAAATGGTATTAGTTTACCATTTCAGTGTACCCTGATTAATCGGTAAAATGCACCGTTCCAACAACAAAGTATAAGAATTGAGCGAGCTCAGCCGCTTCTTCTTCTGTCAGCTTAAACGTATGTTCAAGATAACCTTCCTCTTCAAGGTCATCAGGACCGATAATCGCTGTTTTGCCAAACTGAAGGTCAGTAATTAGTTTTTTGCCGTAAAAACGGCTAGTGGAAGTAATAGCAAGGTCGAATCGCTTCAAGCTAGGTCCAATAAAAGTGACGTATCTTGTAGACGTTTCTTCCGTGGAATCGGACATAAAATCAAAATCAGGCAACAGCATAAAGTATAGCCTCCAATTCATTAATACAATCATTATACAATATTATGTTCTGCTTTGGCTTATTGCAGTTTATACAAGCTATGGTACATTAGTAATAGCAGTGCCATCAGGAGGGATACAATGATATGAACTACAATTCCGAATCGTCGCGTGATGCAAAAGGATCTATTCGTGACTATGTATATGATAAGTTGAAATCAGATATATTGGATTTGAAACTGGAGCCGGGTCGTTTTATTTCAGAAAAAGATATAATCGAGATGCTGAAGGTGAGCAGAACACCCATTAGAGAGGCATTCGTTAAGCTTTCGCAAGAGGGACTTATTGAAACGATACCCCAGCGAGGTTCATTTATTTCTCTTATTGATCTGGATATGGTGGAAGAGTCACGCTTCGTGCGGGAAACGCTGGAAAGTACAATCGTCAGGCTGGCATGCGAGCAGCTTAAGGCTGAACAAGTGCTGCAGCTGCTAAATTTGATTGCCCTGCAAGAGCTCTGTATCGAAGAAAAAAACTATAAGCGATTGTTTGAGCTCGACGATGAGTTTCACAAAACGATTATCATCGGATGTGGGAAGCTCCGCACATGGAAGCTGCTTCAAGAGCTTAGCGCCCATTACCAGAGGGTGAGGATGCTGCGCCTTGCTGCAAACGATGATTGGCACATCATTTTGAGCCAGCACCGTGCAATCGTAACGGCAATTAAGGACAAGGACGCAGATGCGGCGGAAAAAGTGATGCATGAGCATTTGAATCGTTTTCAACTGGAGAAGGATGAGCTGAAAGAGAAACACCCCGCGTATTTTAAGTAATCATGTACAATGAAACGGCAGGCATCCTCATAGGAGGTGTCGGCTGTTTTTTTGATTTTGCTATATATATTCATATAAAAAAGGCATATGCACTTGTCTGAATTAATTGTATACTAGTATTATCAGTTAAGAAAATGACTAAGGAGATGGAATTATATGATTCGTGTTGCGATTATTGGAACCGGCTCAATATCGTCTGCTCATATCGAAGCTTATCTGGCACTTGGGAACCGCTGCAGTATTGTTGCTTTATACGATATTAATGATGCAAGCGCGCAGGACAAAAAAAAGAAGTTTCAATTGAATTGTGAAATTGTAAACGATTACAAAAATTTGCTGTCGCGTGATGATATCGATTTGGTTTCGATTTGCACGCCGCCCTATACACACGCTGATCTTTCCGTAGACTTCCTGCAAGCAGGAAAACATGTCATTGTCGAGAAGCCAATGGCATCTTCACTGGCTGAATGCGATAGAATGAACGAAGCCGCTGCCGCATCAGGAAAAATTCTTTCTGTCATAAGCCAGAATCGATTTGGCGATGCGGTCATGAAGCTTAAGAGCGTGCTTGATTCTGGGCTTGCAGGACGAATCGTGCATGCGCAGGTTGATTCCTTTTGGTGGCGAGGATATACATATTACGATTTGTGGTGGCGCGGAACTTGGGAGAAGGAAGGCGGAGGCTGTACGCTCAACCATGCCGTACATCACATCGATATGTTCCAATGGATGATGGGTATGCCTGATAAAGTGACGGCCATTATGGCTAATACTTCCCATGATAATGCGGAAGTTGAGGATTTGTCGGTAGCGATTTTGTCCTATCCGCGAGCGATTGCTCAAATCACAAGCTCCGTCGTTCATCACGGACAAGAGCAAAAGCTTATTTTCCAAGGTGAGAAAGCGCGGGTATCGATGCCATGGCAGGTGACCGCTTCATCTGCACAGGAAAACGGTTTTCCTATTGAAAACCCGGAATTGGAGCGGCAAATTGCAGCTGTTGCAGATGGTACAGCTTCCTTAACCTATGTAGGGCACAAAGGTCAGCTGGATAATGTTATAACCGCGATAGAAAACGGCAGCGGTGAAGTACTCGTAACGGGAGTGGAAGGAAGAAAAACGCTTGAGCTTATTACTGCTATTTATCAAGCTTCCAGCACAGGGACAACTGTTGAGCTGCCTATTCGACCAGACAGCCCTTTTTATACACGGGAAGGGATTATGGCGTCAGCGACTCACTTCTATGAGAAGAAAAACTCCGTTGCAGCGTTCAGCAGCAATCAAATTACGGTAAGCGGAGAAAGCAAATAGGAGGGGATCCGATATGACGTTCGACGAATCGCTGGAGCTTTCCATTCATGCAGGCACTCCGCTGCCAGCCGTTGTTCGAGTAGAAATGGAAGAAACAATGTTTAAGCGGCTTTTGGAATGGTCAGGAAATTGTAATCTATTCGCAGTTAATCATTCGGCAGGTCTTTCGTTTGCATGTCAGTTAAGCCCGTATGCCATGTCAGCAGGGCCGCAAGGTGCAATTGCTGAATGTGCGCTTTATATACTGGTACAGGACGTTTCATTGCCGCTGGAGACCCATTTGTTATTTGAATTAAAAGCTGCTTCAACTGCTGCTCCAGTAGACCTGAAGCATAATCCTTGGAGCGAGCTGCCTGGGGTGTATCTCGATCATCAGGAAGATAATGCGAGAGTTGTCGTAAGCATTGAGGGTAAACTTTTTACTCGGTACCTATATGCGGCTACGAGTGCGAAACCTTACTTTTACCCCTTAATCGGACCGCATGGAAAGACACTGATCCATGATGGGCCGGACGATCATCTTCATCATCACGGGTTATGGTGGGGACACGATGATGTGAACAGTCATAAGCTGTATCACGAGTTTCGCGGTGAAGGCAGGCAGGTGCACCGGACATTTGTTGTGCTTGCAAGCGGTCCTGTTTTTGGGCAAATGACGGCACTGATCGACTGGTTGGATGAGAATGGACGCCTTCTTCTAACGGAAGCTCGAAGTGTCCGCATTTATAATCTGCCTCCAGAATCGAGATATATGGATCTAACAACACAGTTGTATGCCGTGAACGGCGATGTCCGGTTCGGAGATACCAAAGAAGGCGGATTTCCATTTATTCGCGTTAACGAGCAAATTAGCGGACACCATCGAGGTGGCCTCACGTCTGCCGAAGGGAAAAAAGGTGAGGCGGACATTTTTGGTTCTGTGACGGAATGGGTCGACTACAGCGGTGAACTGTTTCTCAGCATGCAGCGAGACGGAGATGAAGTGGTCAAGCAGTACACCGAGGCAGGTATTGCGGTTTTCTCCCATCCGGAAAATGAAACTTTTGCTTCTCAATGGTTTGTTCGTGATTATGGCCCTTTCACACCTGCGAATTTCCATTTCTGCGGCGGTAAGCTTTTGCCAGGTGGAGATGCAATAACGATGAAGCACCGTATTTACATTCATGAGGGGAACACAGAAAAAGGCGGAGTAAAGGACAGATACAGTGAATACGCCGAACATGACCGGCAGCTAGCTTCATGGTCTAAGGCATAATCAACAACTGCATGGAGGAGGCCGCGTATTCGCGGTTTCTTTCCTTTGCAGGTAGAGGTTGGCTAGAAGCAGAAAATAGAAACATCTCTCTAATTGTAAGCGCTTCATAAATGGACGGGAGGTTGGTTCATTTGAAGATGAACTGGTATTACCGGATGATGCTGTCGTATACACCGATATTTTTCTTTGTTATTTCATCAGTTATCTTTTTGTTTTTTTCAACGTTAAATCATTCGTCGGAGAAGAAGTATTTAGAAACGAATCAAGCGATCGTGGAGCAGACGATGCAAAATGTGGACGCCAACTTGCAACTGATTGAGCGCAATGTGGTAAGGGAAATGCAGACGGACAAAACGCTGCAAGCCTTTTTTAATGAAAAGCCCAAGTCACTGTATGATTACTTCGTAATTCAAAAAAAGTTAGTTGAAATATCCTCATCTTTGCCGTTCGTTAATTCCATTTATATTTACAGTGATCATATTGGAAAAGTATTATCCGAAGCAGGGATGGTCAAGCTCGAGGCGTTTAAGGACAAACCTTTTTTCGATTCGCAACAATCAAGATCGGCTGCAATGGGCTGGACGAGCCCAAGAGAGTATAGTCAATCTATCCTTGATGATTCCACTCGCAAGGTTGTTTCACTCGTAAAGACTTACCCGTTCGCGTCTGATAAGCAGGGAGCGGTGGTCGTCAATCTTAATGTAAGCTCCATCATCGATTTTATGAATCAATTCAATGGATACGGCGGCACGATTCAACTTCTCGATTGGGAGAAGAAGCCGTTTGAGTCCGCTCTGCCTTCTGCCAAGGAAGGCGGTATTTATGCCAGCTCCCCATACACCGGTTGGCAATTCTATGCAGACAGCGTGCATGCCAACGAATTTTCCGCCCTCTCTTTGTTTTCCAACATGTGGTTTATTATCGTATTTATCATCATCATACTTGCCTTAGTATGGTTTACTTTTATTACGCATGTCTCTTACAAGCCGATCCAGACCATCATGGGTAAAATCGACGGATATGCGGCTCGCAAAAGCCAAGAGCTTGGCATTAAGATGCCCCGAAATGAGTTCAAATTCATCGAAACTGCCATTGATCATTTATTAAAGAAATCGATTGATTATGAGCATCTGCATAAAGAGGATTTGCTGCTCCGTCAACGGAATCTCCTTCAGGAGCTGCTTGTTGGACGATCCATGCTGACCGATCAGGAATGGAAAAAGCAGGCATCGGCACTTGGCTTGCCGCATTCCTATGAATGGCTTGGCGTCATTGCTCTAGAAATTGACCATTTTGCCGCATTTACCGATAAATATAAAGCCAGTGATCAAAACCTGCTGAAATTTCTTATTGAATCCGCTTTTCGAGAGCTTATGCAGCAGAAGGAATTTCAGATCCCACACGTATGGACAGAGCCTCAGCGAATGGCTTTTGTTGTCCTTCTACAGCAAAGCTCAGAGTCCATTCAAGATAGGCTGGTACAGGTATGCGAGGAATTCCGCAAGTGGATGAACGAGCATTTGGAGTTAACCGTATCTTGTGGAATTGGGAACTTCGTCCATTCCATTCATGATATTGCGGCCGCTTACCGCAGTGCTTCTGAGAATGTATCCTACAAAGCTGTTTTTGGCACAAACAGCGTAATTGATAGCCGGTTAAGATGTACAAAACAAACTGGAGAGACACTTCTTTGCTTTCAATCCATATTGGAGCTGTCACGCTCTTGCCGGATGGACGACGGGCAATCGGAGATTAAGCTGAGCCGAATTTTTCTTAAGTTGAAAGGCATGTTAATCTCGCGCGCGGATATTGAAGCGTTCATTCATAATCTAATCCGCCAGCTAGAGAAAGATATGGAAGCATTGCCAAATGATATCGGGACGATATGGAGCAGCGAATACCGAAGCAGGTTCAGGCAAATCGCCCAGCATGCTGAAACGATCGACGAACTTGAGATTCAGCTTACGGCTGTTTTGACTGAACTTGCGGGCGATAGGGATAAGAAAAGGCTGAATGGCAAAAATCATACGATCGCCCTCCAAACGAAGGAATACATCGACCAGCATTACACTGATCCGAGCTTGTCTCTCGTTCAAGTCAGCGAGAAGTTTGGTCTAAGCGCGAGAAGCGTTAGTCATTTGTTTAAAGAGGAGCTTGGCGAAAATTTTATCGATTATTTGCTAAAGGTAAGATTCACACATGCGAAGAACATGCTGCTTGAAACAGATGAGCCTATCCAATGGATTGCAGAACAGGTGGGCTACACACACGTCATTTCCTTCCACCGCGCTTTCAAAAAATTGTTCAATCTACCGCCAGGTGAATATCGAACCATTTATCGGTTAAACGAATGAATGGCAACAAATCTGCCGAATTAATCGGCAGATTTTCTTTTTACTTCCGTAAAGGTTAATCGTCGGAAAATGGTAAAGTCCGCGTGAATAGCGGGATTTCCGATTATGTTAAGCCTCTGATTCTTGTTAATATCCGATTTCTTAATCGCGTGTTACATTTGGAACCAAGCCGAAATATTTGCTTCCAATAAGAGTTAGGAGGTCATCCATGCAGATTGCAACGGAACGCCAGAGGAAGGTCAAAAACGTGCCGCGCGTTCGCATGAAAGCGCTGTACAGGGATTGGCAGTTATACCTGCTGCTGCTTCTGCCCTTGGCGTATTTTATTATTTTTAAGTACACACCAATGCTGGGCGTCGTAATTGCATTTAAGGACTACAACATGTTTCAAGGCATTTTCGCAAGCCCTTGGGTCGGTTTCGAAACGTTCCGGGAAGTATTTCAGATGGATGGTTTTTACAATGCGCTCCGCAACACCTTTCTACTCAATTTCTTGGATCTTGTCGTAAGTTTTCCGATTCCAATTGCACTAGCGATACTGTTAAATGAGCTTCGTATAAAATGGTTCAAAAAAGGCGCGCAGACGATTCTTTATTTGCCTCATTTTATATCATGGGTCATCATCGGCGGGATGGCTATTCAGCTGCTGGCGACCAATAACGGTATTGTCAACAATCTGCTGAAGTCGTTAGGGATGAAGGTCATTCCTTTCCTTACGGAGCCTGTATACTGGGTGCTGACATATTTAGGCATAGGTATTTGGCAGAGTGCAGGGTGGGGAACGATCATTTATCTCGCTGCTTTAACGGGAATTAACAAGGATCTTTACGAAGCGGCAGATGTAGATGGTGCAAGCCGAATGCGTAAAATCTGGCACATCACGCTGCCGGGCATCAAGCCGACAATTATCATTCTTCTCATTATTAATATTGGTCATATGGCCAGCATTGGATTTGATAGACCTTTTGTACTTAGCAATCCTCTCGTCACCGATGTGTCTGAGGTCATCAGCACGTATGTATACAAAATCGGAATTCAGTCCGCACGGTATACAATAGCAACGGCTATCGGTCTTTTCCAAGCGGTTGTAGGTCTTATCTTCCTGCTGTCGGCCGATTATATTTCCAGAAAAGTTAATGATCAAGGCATTTGGTAGGAGGGCAGATATGAGAGCGTATGGAAATGACAAAATCGTAGATGCAATGATCATGGTCGTAATCATAACGGCGGGGCTCTTCTGCCTACTGCCGCTGCTTCATATTTTCGCCTTATCGTTAAGCGCCAACGGGCCGATTCTATCAGGAAAAGTTACGATACTACCCGTAGAAATCGATTTTTCCGCTTACGAGGCTGTTTTCGGCAATGCAGCGATGATCCATTCCTTACTTTTTACTATTGGACTAGTTGTTTTGTTCACGGCTATATCGATGTTGATGACGATTATGGCAGCCTATCCCTTGACGAAGCCTAACCTAAAGGGAAGAAACTTTTTTCTTCTCCTTATCGTCCTGACGATGTTTTTCAGCGGAGGAATGATACCGGAATATTTGCTCGTAAAAAATTTGCATTTGCTTGATTCGATCTGGGCGCTCATTTTGCCGGGGATGGTTAATGCCTTTTATTTGCTCATCATCAAGACCTTTTTCTCCTCCATTCCAGTAGAGCTGGAAGAGTCGGCGCGGATGGACGGAGCCAACCATTTTAAAATATTGTGGCATGTCATCCTGCCGCTGTCGCTTCCGGTCATGGCCACACTTAGCTTGTTTTACGCAGTGGGCAGATGGAACGGATTTATGGATGCCCTGTTGTACATTACCAACTCGGAGCTTTATCCACTTCAATTGAAGCTGTACGAAATGGTCATCAACAGCCAGGTTAACGACATGGCGATAGCAGAGGGGCTTAATGCCTCGGTACCGATTCCGGAAAGTCTTAAAGCTGCCTCGATCATGTTCGCAACCATTCCCATTTTGCTCGTATATCCGGCGCTTCAGCGTTACTTTATTTCGGGTATGATGATCGGTGCCGTCAAAGGTTGATAGTCACTCCCGGACAGGCTGGAGCCGAATGCTCCCGTTTCATGGAGTTGCTATAGATTAAAAAAATGATAAAAGGGAGTTGAATGCGATGAGGAGAGCAAGGCGTAAATTCACGATAATCTTTATGGCAGTGCTGTTGATCACATCCATGCTGTCTGCGTGCAGCAGCGGAAACGGAAATAAGGAGCCTGTCAAAGAAAAGGAAGCTGCAAGCAATAAACCGAGCAATTCAGGCTCTGAAGCAACCGAGAAGCCGAAGGGAGATCCAATTAAGCTTCGAATCGAGCTGTTTGACCGAAACAATACACCGGCAGGCACTCCGAAAATTACCGATAACGACATGACAAAATACATTCAGAAAAATTTTGGTGAACCGAATAATATTACTGTCGAATTCGTTACGGTTCCTCGCTCAGAGGAGGTAGACAAGCTGAACGTGCTTATGGCTGCGAATCAGGCTCCTGACATCGTATTTACGTATGACCAGCCGACGGTACAGCAATACGTAAAAAACGGCGGTCTGACAGATCTTGGTCCGCTTCTGGATGCGCATGGACAAAAGTTGAAGGAAGTATTGGGTGAGGAGCTGCTCAGCTACGGTGTATTCGATGGCAAGCAGTATACGATTCCAGCTAAGCGCGTTCTTCAGCCTCAGAGCTCGACTTTTATCCGGCAGGATTGGTTGGATGAGCTCGGGTTGCCGCTGCCGAAAACAACGGAGCAGTTCTATGAGACGATGAAGGCTTTTAAAGAGAAAAAGCCTGGCAAATCCGGTGATAAAGCGATTCCGTATGGGCAGATCGACTATTTCCATATGCATCCGATTCAATATTCGTTCTGGGAATGGGACAAAATCGCAGATGAGGATCTTTATGCATCAGCTGAGTGGCTCATTCCGGGCAATAAGGAAGCGTACCGCTTCTTGAATAAGATGTACAACGAGGGACTTATGGATCCGGATTTTCCGCTCCATATGGGCAAGGATACACAGCAGTTTCAGAAGAACCTGCTGAATGGGTATATTGGTTCGGCAACAACAAATACCAACGAGCCGGTCTATATGGGCTATTATGCTGAGCTGCAAAAGAATGATCCGAATGCAAAGCTGGCGTTAATCGACCCGTTCACAAGCCCGGATGGCAAGACACCAAAGCCTATTTATTCGCCTAATGGCATATACATCATGGTACCAAAAGCAAGTAAAAATGCTGAAGCGGCCATTAAATATTTGAATTGGATGGCTGAAACGGACAATATTATTGCCCTTCAGAACGGTACGGAAGGCGTAACATATGAGATGAAGGATGGCGTGCCTATCACGCTTGATAACGATCAGGCGAAGCAGACTTTATATAACTATTTTGATTACTGTATCATTCTTAACGGAAAATATGTCAGTACAACCGATGAGCTGCTGAACATTACAGCAAATGCGTCCGATCCGAATTTCAAGGATTTTACGGTGGAAAGCATCGCGACTGGATCGAAGGATGGAATCATTAAACCTCGTGTGGTGACGCCGATTCAATCGGAGATCAAGTATGCTACAACGCTGAAGGAAAAGGACGACGAAATATTTGTTAAAGTGTTAACTGCGAAACCAGCGGATTTTGACAAGGTTTACGATAAGGAAGTAGCGGATTATATGAAAATTGGCGGCAAGGAAGTAATGGAAGAGAAGCGAGCAGCGTTTAAAGCTGAGAATCCGTAAGGAGAAAAAAGAACGGCTACCCTCCATTAAGGAGTGGTGGCCGTTCTCTTTCAATTACGATGAGAAAAAACGCTATACAGCTGGCATATAAATTTTAAAGCTGCCGCTAAGCGCAAGCATGGCAAACAGATAGAGGCAGTTGTCGTAATAGCGGCGGTCGCCTGTGCGAAGTGGCGTGTTCCAAAATAAATCAACGCAAGCTTTGGCGTGCGGTCCTTCGAAACTGGCAAGCGAAGCCATCGCGTTTGTGGCAAGCAGCCCGACGGGATGAAGTGATTTTTCCTCAAATGGTTCGCCAGCTATCGTATAACGTCTATAATCAGACGGATCAATACCTGAGAAAAACGATTGAATCCGGTTCGCCTCATCATACTGCCATGGATCGACGCCGAACCATTCCGTGTCAAGGCCGATATTGGCGGCCACACGGTACGAGTCGCTGTAAAAATGACCATATCCGCGCTCGTTGTTTGGTGTTCCGTCGTAATAGGCGTACTCGGGTGCTAGTCCAGTAACCGGATGGCATGACAGCTTCAAATAATCTCTGCTCGCAGCTGCAGCTTCTTTCCAGAACTTGCGGTCTTCTGGATTAGCCCACAGCGCAAACAGCTCATAAAAGTGCGGCAAATGGTAGGATGGATCGGAATAGTCACAATTTGGAATAAATTTGATTAATTTATTGGCAGGCTCCCACATCGGGTAACCGTCGTTATTTTCACCCTTATGCACACAGCTGTGAAGCAGGTTCCGAGCTTGCGCTCCGTAATTAAAAGGAACAGAGCCATCGCCCCATCGGTGTGATGCGAAGAAGAGAGCAAGCGCAAAATATTCCTCGCCATCGGGCGCCGGACCGTATGATCTTTTGGTGCCATCGGTATTGCATGACCAAGCGAAATAACCGGCATTCTCACCTTCGCTCATATACATGTAAGTCATCGTCCATTTCCATATGCGGTCAAAGATATCTTTGCGGTTCATCTGCACAGCCATCATCATGCCATAGGACATGCCTTCGGTGCGAACATCGATATTTCCGGTATCTAACAGATACCCCATATCGCTGCCAGCCTCGTAATAGATTCGCGTATCTTCATTACCGCCGAACAGGTTGTCCCAAGTATCCTCGACACGTCTCTCAATTTCTTCTTGGCTGTAACCGTACAGCTTAAACAAATTTCGGTAGTTTCCTGTGAAAAAAGCACCCGTTCCCAGCTTCGTCGACATCTTGTATTACTCCCCTTATATTAAAATTTCACTGCATGGAAATGTCTGAGAAATTGACTTCACCAAAACTTTACCTTGTATCGTTCAGAGTTCCTACCCTATAAAGTTTATAGAGTACTGTAATTATTAAAGGATTGGTCATATTAAAGAAGTTTGAGAGCATGATTTTGCAGCAACAAAATGCTTGTAATAAAGAAATCAATATGATAGCATGAAAGCAATCGAATCATTAAACGTGAGGAAGCACCTCCTTTGCCGCAGGCAGAGGAGGTGCTTTTTGTTGTTTTCCGACATTCTCCTTAATTGTTCGGACGCTTTCCTTGCCTTCAACCGATTCGCGACCACATCTATTTATTGGAGGAATGAGAAACATGCAAATCGTATTTTTGAACACGTTCGAGAAGCTTGGAGAAGGCCAGCGCATTGATAGCGCGCAGCTATCTATCTGTGAGAATCAAGGCATTTGGGCAGTGCTGTGGGTGGAGCTGAATGAGGAGAGCGAAGATCCGATCACTTGGTTTGAAGGAACGTCATGGGAGGAAATGATTGTGGCATTCCGTCATGGCATTGCAAGGGTCATGGGTGAAGGGTACGCGCCTATTATCGATGGCATGCTGGACGATCGCCGTTCTACAACTGGCAGCTTTGTAACTATGCTTCAATGCTACGGCGAGCTTCATGCCAATCAAGAACTTTTTCAGAAGCTTCGTGAATGGCGGCGTACGAAAGCAATTGCTGAGAAGCGTTCGGCTTATCTTGTCGCTACTAATCGCATGTTGTGGATGATCAGCGCCTTCGTTCCGAAGACGGCAGATGAATTAGCACAAATTCCCGGTTGGGGAAGCGCCAAGCATGCATCCTATGGATTAGAAGTGCTGGAGATTACAAGTGAAGCTAACCGTGATACTGAGTTTCCACTGCAATGGGTAAGTGACAAATTAGACTCAATCGCCTATACACAATGGCTTTATAAACAAAAGGAAACAAAATATAAATCTCAGATGGATCGCCAACAGGCAAAAAAACATATTTTGACGGCGGTACAGCAGGGTGGATCGCTTGAACAGCTTGGCGTGGAGCTAGAGCTGTCAAGGCGCGAATTAATGGATCGAATCGAGCAATTAGAACAAGAGGGTTACGATATGGAATCACTGATTACGCGGGAGCTCGTAGAGATGCCAGATGATGAGCAGCAGCTGGTCTGGGATGCTCTCTCGCTGGTCGGCGATAAATATTTGAAGCCGGTATTGCAGCAAGTATATGGCACTTTGGAAGCTTCGCAATTGAATAAGCCTGTTGATGTCCTTTATGAGCGCTTGAGGCTCATAAGGCTGCGTTTTAGAAGAAGCCTGACAAGTAAGGCTGTATAGTTTTTTTTGGGAAAAGAAAGACAAGAGAAGGCTCCTTCATTACTCAAGGAGCCTTCATAATTCCGATTTGGTCAGTCCAAACCGTGTCTGCAAAACGGATCGTAGTATTAAAGTCGCAATGAAGTCCAGTTTCATAGGAACGATTGTCTATAAGGGCGATGGCGTCTTCTCGCAGGAGACGTACATGATAACGCTCCTCTTTTGTAAACTGCGGCTGCTCATAGGCTCTTAGCCAAATGAGGATAGCGCTTACAACCTCAACAGCATCATCTAACGCTTGATTCCATAGCTGCCAAACGCTCTCATTGTGATAGGTGGCGCCGTCCACAGGATCAAGCCAAGGCTGCTCTTCTACATTTAATACGTCAAAGGGCATAGCCCCTCTTTTATAAGTAAAAGGCTCGATTTGTCCAAATGTTAATATTTTTCGCATACCAGTCGGATCATGAAATAAACGCTGCGCGGTAGTGAAATCACGATTCGCTTGGTTCCAATCCTCACGTTTAATGAGCGGGGCCAGCTCTTCATAATAAAGGGCAGCTATCGACTCGAAAGCGTCCACTACGGTTGTTGGAAATGCTCCCTTCGTATCGATATGCTTCCAGACTGGAGTTTTCCACGTTTCAATTCCCCAAAGCTCACGCGCTATTATCGTATCCATCATAATTTCAAAACGTTGATGATCCCATTTGCGAAAGCCTGATTTGCTAAATACATAAGGATGAAGATTACGATCAAGAATGTGATGCAATACGAATCCTAGTGTGTATAGGATAGAAGAATCAGGACGTTTAGGGCAGGCGGGTCTGCCGACGACACTATCCAGCATTTCGACAAGTACCGGTCCGCAATTGCGGTTATGCATTTCCGTTCCTAAACGATTTAAGGCTATGCTGCGCTGCCAAGGGAAAAAACGATGATAGAACAAAAAGTCAGGTCCTTGGCATCCCATGTTAAATATATTTTTTTTCTCATCTGATTCAATTAGTGCGCATTCGCCAAGCCGCTCGAATACAAGTTGTCCAAAAATGAAGTGAGCCCATACGTTAGGCATAGAAGAGGACCTCCATTCCTATCAATATTCTACAGATTTCGTTTTAAAATATAGTTCTAAAGATACATATATTTTATTTATAGTATACTTGTCCTAGTGAATTAAGTATAATATAAATTAAACAAGACAAAGCGCGAATTTTGTCGAAAAGGAGCGTATCTTCATTATGAAGGCAGAGTACATTAACCCGTTTCTTGAATCTGCAAAAATCGTGATTGAGCAAGTCGTTCAAATACGTCCAGCGACTGGAGAACTAGGTCTCAAGGATATCAAGTTTGTAGAGAACTATATTTGGATTCAAATTGGGCTCAACGGACAGATGAACGGTGACATTGTATTCGGGCTTAGCGAAGAGGTAGCTATGAAAATGGTTTCTGCGATGATGGGCGGATACGTAATTTCTGAAATCGACGAAATCGTGAAGAGTGCTATTTCTGAGCTTGGCAATATGATTAGCGGAAATGCGAGTACGATGCTGTTTAATCAAGGGGTGAGAGTAGATATTACACCGCCGAAGGTTATCCAGTCTGCTCAATCAGCTGGCTTCACCGCACAAAAAGCGTTGACGATTCCACTGATAATGGAAGGCATTGGAGAACTCGACATCCAAGTTTTAATCGCATCTTAGCATAGAAATGGCTCCTTAGGGAGCTTTTTTTGCGTCTGCAATACCAATCAAGTAAAATTGTAAATGGGTGATGATGGATGTTAAGAGGCAAAGTGATTTTCATCTCCGGTGCATCAAGCGGAATCGGAGCGTTAATGGCTAAAATGCTGGCTGAGCGGGGGGCGATCCCAGTTTTGACTGGACGCAACATCTCGAAGCTAAAGGAGATTTCCGCTGCAATAAAGGGGAAAAGCTCGTTCTATCAGATGGACGTGACCGATAATGAACAGGTGAAGCGAACAGTAGAAGCTGTCATTGCGGAATATGGTAAAATAGATGTATTG
This sequence comes from Paenibacillus sp. 2TAB26, assembly GCF_052115145.1. Classification (NCBI taxonomy): domain Bacteria; kingdom Bacillati; phylum Bacillota; class Bacilli; order Caryophanales; family Paenibacillaceae; genus Paenibacillus; species Paenibacillus sp. 2TAB26. The sequence goes on along the minus strand of NZ_JBFRGC010000009.1, from coordinate 16,531 downwards.
CTGAACAACGCTGGCTACGGCAAATTCGAGAATTTTATGAGCATGAATGTGGAAAGCTTTGAGCAAATGATGGACACGAACTACCTAGGCATCGTACGCTGCACGAAGGCAGTTGTTCCTCATATGGTGAAGCAAGGAAGCGGACATATTGTAAACATAGCATCTTTAGCAGGCAAAATAGGCACTGCCAAATCAACCAGCTACACAGCCACAAAGCATGCTGTGCTTGGCTTTACTAATGCACTTCGCATGGAGCTTCGGGAGCAGGGAATTCAGGTATCTGCGGTTAATCCAGGTCCAATAGATACGCCTTTTTTCTCGCTGGCTGATCCTTCCGGCTCTTACGTTAAAAATGTCAATTGGTTTATGATGAAGCCAGAATATGTAGTCAAAAAAATCATTCGTTTAATCGAGCGGAGAAAAGCCGAGCTTGACCTGCCGAAAACCGCAGCTTTTGGTATTAAACTATATCAATTGCTGCCGCGAACCATTGATCGGCTATTCGGCGGTATGTTAAATCGAAAATAAAGGTTTAAATGAGAGAGGATTAAAAATGAGTAAGCACACATGGTATGAAATAGGAATTAATGAACTGCTGTCGGATAAGCTCACAGCAAATGGAATTATTGAACCAACGGATGTACAGGCAAATACGATTCCGATATTGCTTGGAGGCAGCGACGTTTCAGCGAGGTCGCAGACGGGCACAGGTAAAACGCTCGCGTATTTGTTGCCGCTTCTTCAGAAGCTGAATTCGCATTCAAGCGCGATTCAAGCGATTATTTTGGCTCCAACACAGGAGCTTGCGATGCAAATCGTTCGTGTAGCAGAAGTGTACGCGGAGCCGCTGAACATTCGCGTTCAGCAATTGATTGGCGGAGCAGCATTAAAGCGGCAGGTAGAGAAATTGAAGCTGCGCCCGCAGCTGGTTATTGGAACACCAGGGCGAATTCACGAATTGCTTAAGCTGCGCAAGCTCAAGCTGAATGATGTGAAAAATGTTGTAGTTGATGAAGCGGATCAAGTATTTCAGCTCGGCTCGACAAAAGAGGTCGAGATCATTTTGCATAGTGTCGGTAAAGAGCACCAAATTGCTTTTTTCTCCGCGACATATCCGGATCAAATGGCTCGTTTTGAAGGACGCTGGATGAAAAACCCAGAACGTATTCAGGTTACGCCGGAGCATACCGTATCACAAACGATCGATAATTATTTTATCGTTAGCGATAAGCGTGATAAAACCGATACGGCAAGAAGACTTGTTCGCTTGCTGAACCCGGCCTCTGCGCTGCTTTTCCTAAATGATACCGACAACATTTCCAACTGGGAATCGAAGCTAAGTTATGAAGGCTTTACTGTTGAGGCTTTGTATGGGGATGCGGATAAACAGCGCCGTGCAGCAACATTAACACGTTTTCGCGAGGGTCGCTGCCAATTGCTGCTAGCTACGGATGTTGCGGCTAGAGGCCTTGATATTGAAGGTCTGCCGCTCGTCATTCAGCTTGATCCTGCATCGGATGCGGATCATTATGTGCATCGAGCAGGACGAACGGGCCGTATGGGACGTCCTGGTACAGTCGTTTCCATTGTTACGCCGCAGGAGCTGTTTATTATGGAGAAATTCCGCAAGCAGCTGGGCATCGAATTGACAGAACGGACAATGTTCAGAGGAAAGCTTCTTAGCGAGGAAGAGCTGCGAGAAGCAACAAAACCGTTTGCGGCTCGCCATGAAGCGAAGCTTGCAGATCGCTCAGAAGCGTTGCAAACGAAGCGAGCTGCAGAGAATAAAAGTGCAGCTGCTGCTCCGAAACAAACGAAGCTTGTAGAGACGAAAGCAGTAACTGCTCCGCCGAAACCAAAGCCAGCAGCGAAGCCTGCTCCTAAGAAAGTGGAGCGAAAGCGCGAAGGCAAAAACAAAGGTGCTCCTAAGTGGTTGAAAGCTAAACGCGAGGCCGATAAGGAACAATCATAAAAATTTATTTTGAAAGCCACCCTCTTAAATCGATCTGCCTCTCCCGAAACGTATGGGCGAAGGTAAAAAATGCGGCAAAACCCGCAATCGAAAAAGGAGTGTGGCTTTCTTGATGAAACAAACCATGTGGAAAAAGACAGCAATTTCTTCGCTTGCGCTGCTAATGCTTGCAGGCGGTGCGACGTCAGCTTTTGCAGATGGCGGTAAAGGCAAAGGGCATGATGGCGATCGTAATGATGATAAAGGCCGTCATGAGGACAAGGATGACAAGTATGACAAGGACGATAAACATAAAGTAACATGGCAATTTCAAGATGAGGACGATCTGAAGTGGGCTATGGAATACATTATGCGGTTAGCGTCGAAGGGCGTATTTACTGGCTACGAGGATGGTACATTTAAGCCTAATCAGAAAATCAACCGTATTGAAACGTTGACTGCTGCTGTCAGATTGATGGGTCTTCGCTCACAAGCGGAATCAGCAGATAAAATGAAAACGGATTTGCAATTTAATGACGGGGATAAAATCGCAAAAAAATACCCTTGGGCTGTTGGTTACGTTGCAGTAGCGCTGGAGAACGATCTATTCTCTGAGACTGAATCGGAAGTGAAACCGGAAGCAAACGCGACAAGACTTTGGTCTACGATTCTTCTCGTAAAAGCGCTTAAACTGGAAGACGAAGCGAAGGCGCTCAATAATACGAAGCTTGACTTTAAGGATGCAAAAGAGATCCCTGCTGGATCTGTAGGTTATGTTGCTCTTGCTTTGAAGAAAGGTATTATTACCGGCTACAATGATAAGAATGGAAAAACGTTCCGTCCTAATCAACCAGTAACCCGTGCAGAGCTGGCAGCGCTTCTCGATCGCACAGATACGGAAATGCCTAATCATGATGCACAAGCCATTACTGGCAAGCTAAAAGCAGCTCCTGCTGATGGCAAGTTGACGGTTGTTAAAGGAGATAACACGGAGGTTTCACTAGCATTAGACTCGAATGCGTTTATTTTCCGAGATGATAAAAAATCGCCAGTGAGCTCACTCCGAGCAGGTGATGAGGTACTCGTTCGTACGTATCTTAATCGTATCGTATTTATTGAAGTAACGAAGTCGGCTCCTGTTAGTACAGCTTTCTCGGAGAACGGAATTATTAATACATTAACGTTCAACAATCAGGCGAAATTGACGACGGTTTCTCTCATTACTCGATATGAAAACTCACAGGCAGTTGTCACAACATTCAGCATTGATCCAAGTGTAGTCATCACAGGTGACTCCTCGCAGCTGAAGGCTGGTCAATATGTACAAGTAAAAGGCGACAATGGTACAGTTAAATCAATTGAAGTGAAATAAGGTTTATATAAGTGAAGGGCTGTCCTGAAAGTAGATTTTTCTACTTTTGGAACAGCCCTTTTTTCATTGCTCAACAATCAAAAATATAGCTTGCGAATCCAGCAGCGCTTAGTTTTCTGCATAATAAGCACGATACAGTTCGTTAGAAAATATACGCGTTAACTTTCATAGTTAGTCTGTAAAAGAGCTTGATTTCAATTGCGATATCGAACTATAATAAATGTAAATTTTAGGTAGGTGTAACTGGCGTAAACGTGGATGACCACGAGGGAGCACCTATTTCATATGTCGTGCGCCTGGGCAAAGTATTTGATCGATGATCAAATGCTTTTTTTATTTTCAGATAAAATAAAAAGGTTGAGGTGAGTATGTTGCAATCCTATGAAGATCAGTTATTTAATAATCCGTATCCTGGTAGAACAATAATCGTGGGGATGAGCCCGTCAGGAAAACACTTTGTTCAAGTGTATTGGATAATGGGCAGAAGCGTGAACAGTCGCAACCGAATCTTTGAGCATAATGATCAGTTTGTAAAAAATAGAGCATATGATGCGGCAAAAATGGAAGACCCTTCATTGATTATTTATGATCCGATAAAGAGTATAAATGGGATGCACATCATTTCCAATGGAGATCAGACTGAAACCATCTATGAAGCTTATGGCAAAAAAGAAACGTTTGAAGATGCATTAAAAAGCAGAAAGTTTGAACCGGATGCTCCCCATTATACACCGCGTATTTCCGGTATTATTGATACTGAATCAGCTGTATACAGCTTGTCCATTTTGAAAACAAGGCAAAACGATCCGTCATTTTGCATTCGTCATTTCTTTCATTACGATTCTTTTACAAAAGGAATAGGTCATTGCATTCACACTTATAAAGGTGAAGAAAATGGTATTTTGAGATCTCTTGAAGGTGAACCGCTGGAGGTTCCTTTATTTGATTCAATGGATGAAACGGCTCAATTTTACTGGAGCAGCATAAACGCAGATCATAAAATTTCATTGCTTGTGAAGTTTATTCATACCGATGATCGTAAGGTGGAATTTAAAATAATAAATAAAAATCAGACGTTTTAGTGTCTATATAATTAATTCCGACAAAAACGATGGGAAAAATTTAAATAATCGTTGACAGGGTCGTTTTTGAGGAATAATATAGGAATATATTCAAAGTGAGTTGAAAAACCATTTTGTAGGATGACAAAAGAAGATAATCTACTGGACCACCAGAGATTCAATAGGAGCGCAGTTCTGCGCCTTGTTGGGTCTCCTTTTTTTATCCAAAAAAACAAAAAAGCTCAAAGAGCGAAGCGAAAGGGATGTTTACAATCATGAAAAAACTAACACTAACATTAATTTCTGCAACAGTAGCCTTCTCAGCCCTAACCTATGTTGTCGTATCTGCCAAACAGGCGCAAGGTGCGCCTGCGGTGAAGGACAACGCTGCAATTGTTACCGAAGCAAAGGAAGAGAATCAATCCAAAATCATTACCGTTTCTGACACAGAGAAAAAATCAGAAGTAAACACAGCTGCAGCAGAAGGCGAAAAACAACCACAAACAAAAACGGCGGACACGATAGAGGCAAATAAACCTGAAGCAGAAAAAGCAGATGCGAAACAAGAAGATAAATCCAAAGTTACTCTTGCTGTAGATAAGAAGGAAGAGGCACCTGCAGCTAAAGCGGCAGCAGCAAAGGAAGAGCCGGCGGCTAAAGCAAATACATCGGTTGAAAAAACAGCAACACAGCCGAAAGAAGCTGCCCAGCCTAAAGCAGCAACGACCGTAAAAGAAGAAAGCCAGCCTAAAGCTGCAGCCGTTGTGAAAGAAGAGCCAAAAGCAGCAGCACCTGCTGCGAAAGAAGAAACACAATCGAAACCAGCGGAGTCAGCTGCGAAAGAAGAAACGAAACCATCTAAATCGGTCTCATTTGTGAAAAAAGATACGGTACAGCCGAAAGCACCATCATCCTCAGAGGCTCCTGCTTCATCCTCTTCATCATCATCATCGTCTTCCGAAGGTCAACAGCCAGCACCATCGACAACGGAAGAAGAAATCTGCTAGAAACAAGAAATACGTATTCATGAGTTATGAAATGGGGGTGGTCATAAGAGGCAGATCAGCCTCTTATGACCGGCTCCCTGCACGAGATCTTGAAGCGACTAGTGGAGTATACATATTTCACACTTGGCACATCGACAAAATTTGATGAAAACGAGGAATGAACATGAAATTACAATTTAATACATCCAAAAGATGGTTAGCTCTTATATTGGCTGCGTTATTAATTTTGCCAGCTGCCAATATCGTTAATGCCAATCCAGCTTCGGAAACTCTAGTAAATAGCGGCGCCAGCCATTATAACTATTTTAATAATGTGTATGATCATTTGGATGATGAGAACCATATTCTTCAAACGGTAACGTATGAAGATATTATTAATCTCTTTGACAGCGAAGGCACGTATGTTGTGTTGTTTGGCGGAGCTTGGAGCGATAAAACACAAGCGAATATTGGCTTTATTAATCAGGTGGCGAAGCAATATGGCGTAAAAACCATCTATAACTTTGATACGAGGTTAGATGGGAAATCACTAGAAATTGCGGAAACGCAAACGAAAGAAATCAAAGTTGGCAACAACACTTTTGATTTTGCAGAAGCGTATGTCGAGCTGGTCAAAAAATATTTAAAGAACCTCGATGAAGTACTTCCAGCAGGAGATATCGTTAGCTATACAAAAAAAGACAGCAAGGGCACAGTAATTTCAGAAGGCTCAGCGAAAAAAATTGAAGCACCATTCCTGTTTGTGTATAACAAAAAGAAAATTGTTTCCTCTTTGGCTTCAACGAATGTATGGAACGATTACTTAACAAATGGTGTTTTGGACACGGGCAAAGTAGATGCTTACAAAGCAAAAGTGAGTCAAGTGTTTGAAGGAATCACTTCATTTGATACGATTAACCGTTCAAATTCCATCAAAGCAGCTTTCAATAGAAACGGATCAATCATCAACAAAAAAGAAACGGTTATTTTTGACGAATCGGATGGCGAGCTCGTATTTGAACATGTAACCTATCACCAATTGACGAAGATTCTCGAGAGCGAAGGGAATTATACGATCTTGTTCGGCGGCTCTTGGTGCCCGAATACGCAAGCAGCCATTAAGTTTATTAACGAATATGCGAAAAAAAATAACATTGATAAAGTTTATTTCTGGGACACCAAGCTGGATTCGGGAATTTCGATCCTGGATCTTAATAAAGACCCGAACGCTGACCCGCATAACGGCATATTCTTTCAAACGAGAGATACGAATCATCCAAATGCCAATCTGTATGTAGATTTGATTAACAAATATTTGCCTGATATCAAAACACAATATGTAAAAGCAAGCAACAATGTAAAGTATACGAATGAGAACGGCGTAGAAGTAATCGCAAGCAAAGCTCAGGTTCCATACCTCTTTCAATATAACAAAGACAATAAGGATGCTGATGGCAACAGAGCTCCGATTCTTGGGCATATTGAATTGATGTATTCTTGGACCAATATTCAACCTGATTATGTAAGCAGCGGGCTTACTGGTGTGAATTACAATAACTATACGAATGCTTTGAACAGCCTATTCGCAAGAGTTGAGGCCAAACCTACAGGGCTGACAGCGGTTAAACCAACCTCATCCGATGAAAATGATGGTCAAATTACAGGAACGAAAGGCAAAGCGCTAGAATACAAGCTTGAAAGTGAAACGGATTACAAGGCTGTAACTGGTGATGCAATAACTAACTTAGTGCCAGGCACTTACAATGTTAGATATGCATCCAAGCTTGGATACAATGGTCCTCATACAGCAGGAATTCCCGCAGCTGTTTCGTACAAAGCGGGCGAAGCTGTGAACGTAGTGGTTCCATCCTATATTCAAGACCAAGCTGCACCAACAGGGCTGGCAGGCGTTGCACCAACGACATCAGCTAACAATGACGGTAAAATTACAGGAACGACGACAGCGCTTGAATACAAGTTGTCTAATTCGTTATCCGATTATATTCGTGCAACAGAACCGTCTGTTACAGATCTTGTTTACGGTACTTATGATGTTCGTTACGCGGCAAAAGAAGGATATCGCCCAAGCCCTAAAGTAGAGGTTGTTATTCCGGCTTACGGCGAGGAAGCGCAAGAAGCGCCGACTGGCTTAACAGGCGTATCACCGACAACGATTGCTAATAACGATGGACAAATTACAGGAACGACTGCAGCTCTAGAATACAGATTAGATGGAACGGATGCTTATCAAGCGGCAATAGAACCAGCGATAACTGGTCTCGTAGCAGGCACCTACAATATCAGATTTGCAGCTAAACCTGGATTCAGTGCAAGCCCAGCAATTAATATCGTTATCAAAGCGTTTGCTCTACAAGAGCAGCCGGAACCATCAGGCTTGACGGGTGTAGCTCCTACCTCTTCAGCTAATAATGATGGACAAATTACAGGAACAACGACAGCACTTGAATACAAGCTGTCAGGAGCTGAGTCCTATCAAGCGGCTACAGCGCCATCTATTACTGGTTTATCATCAGGCACTTACAACGTGAGGTTTGCGGCTAAGGAAGGCTATAATGCCGGCGCAGTGCTAGATGTCATTGTACCTAATTATGTATCTCCTCCAAGCGGTGGAAACAATGGCCCAAATCCAACGCCAACACCTACACCTCCAGCAGGCGGAGATAATGATGGTACAGCACCAACAGCAACGATAACAGCAACAACCGATGCTGCGACAGGAGCAACCGTAGCGAAAGCAACCGCAGCTTCTATTACAAGCCTGGTTGAGCTTGCTAAGAAAGCGGAAGCAGCAGGCAAAACCTCTGTCGTTGAGCTTAAGGTTGAAGCTACAGCTCAAACTAAATCTGTAGAGCTGAGCATTCCTAGAAAATCGTTTAATGAAGTAGCTTCAAGCACAAATGCGGGTGTGAAGGCCAATCTTGGCGTTGGCACTGTCGTTTTTGACGCAAAAGCAATTGAAAGCATCAGCAATTCGGCTGAAGCGGGTGATATCAGCATTATTATTACGAAAGTAGAGCTGACGGACGAGGGCAAGGAAGCTTTGGGTGACAGACCGGTTTATGATTTCTCCGTATTCGCAGGAACTACCCAGCTTACAAGCTTTGGCGGCAGCAATGTGCAAGTTAGTGTGCCTTATACTTTAAAAGCCGGAGAAGATGCAAATGCTGTAGTGGTCTACTATGTAACGGATGGCGGCAGCTTGGAAACGATCCGCGGGAAATACAACGCGGGTACAGGAACGGTAAACTTTGTTACGACACATTTCTCCCAGTACATTGTAGGATACAATAAAGTAAGCTTTAAAGATGTATCGGATGCAGCTTGGTACAAGGATGCCGTTGGATTCCTTGCGGCAAGAAGCATTACAACAGGTACAGACGAGGACCATTACAGCCCGAATGCGACAGTGACGAGAGGCCAATTCATCGTCTTGTTATTGAAAGCATACGGCATCGAGCCAAATGAGAAAGAGACAGCTAATTTTGATGATGCAGGGAATACCTACTATACGAATTACTTGGGAGCTGCTAAGCGCCTGGGTATTACGAAAGGTGTAGAAGGCAATACGTTTGACCCTAATAGCAAAATTACACGTCAAGATCTATTTACACTTCTGTATCGCGCACTTGAAGTGTTTGGTGAATTGCCTAAAGCAGAGACAAATGTTGCGGTGTCCAGCTTCAGTGATTCCGCTCAAATTGCAAGCTATGCAACTGACGCTTTCAAGGTGCTAGTTGAGGGCGGCATCATTACGGGGAACAATTCAAAGCTGAGCCCTAAAGATGTTTCTACGAGAGCTCAAGTGGCACAAGTGCTTTATAATCTGCTTTCAAAGTAATACGATATGAAGGCAAATCATAGTGTTTAAAGAATGGGCGGCCAACGGCTGCCCGTTTTTTTCGTATTTGTGCATGCTTCTTGCTTTTGTACACAAATCATTGCTTTCTTTGATATTAGTCCGATAATTCGGTATGCTGTTTACTAGATAAACTAATTTACATAGTTGAAGGTGATAGGATGGATTCTATTTTACAGGTGAATGGTTTAATTGGCGGTTACAGCCCACGAAGACCAGTACTGCATGATATCTCCTTTGAGGTAAAAGCGGGCGAGATGGTAGGATTAATCGGTCTGAATGGCGCTGGAAAAAGCACGACCATTAAGCATATTTTAGGTTTAATGAAGCCGCAGGCGGGGGAAGTAAAGGTTGATGGCGTTACGCTGGAGGAAGAAACGGAGCGTTACAGAAGTGCATTTGCTTATGTGCCGGAGACGCCGGTTCTATTTGATGAGCTGACCGTTGAGGAGCACTTGCGCTTAACGGGGATGGCCTATAGCGTAAAGGACAAGCAGTATGGTGATCGTGAGGACGAGCTGCTGAAGCAGTTCCAAATGACGCCAAAGCGTAAAGCCTTTGCAGCCCACTTATCCAAAGGCATGAAACAAAAGGTCATGATTATGAACGCGCTGCTCGCTGAGCCGCCGCTGTACATCATCGATGAGCCTTTTCTAGGGCTTGACCCGCTTGGCATTCGTTCCTTGCTGGAGCGGCTGGTTGAAGTAAAACAAAAGGGAGCAGCCATCCTAATGAGCTCGCATATCCTCTCAACTGTGGAAGCATATTGCGATCGTTTTATCGTCATGCACCACGGTAAAATCGTTGCGATCGGCACGCTCGATGATATTAGACAAGCAGCAGGCATGGACATGCGCAGCGGTTCTCTGGAGGATGCCTTCTATAAGCTCGTTACTGGGGGCAATGTTTGATGAGCAATGTTAGCAAGCTGGAGCTGATGTGGCAGCAAAGAGCAAAGGCATTCCGCGGGGAAACCTTGCCTTATTTTCGGTATATGGGGCAAAGCGGCTTCCCAGCTTTCATGTCTTTAATCTTGATCTCCTCCACGATTGGATACATAAATTTAATTCGTCATATGCCAGCCAGCTTTCCCTTTGCGACTGTTGGTGTGATTGCATTAACGTTGGTGTTGTGTTGGAGTCCGCTTCGTACGTGGCTTGCGGCCGGAGACGTCGTCTTTATGATGCCGCGTGAGGCAGAGATGGCCGGTTATTTGCGCTTATCGTTCCGTCATACTTCAATTGCTTGTTCGATACTAGCTGCCATTGTGTTTCTTCTTTATTTGCCGATCTATAACCAAGGCCCAGCCATTAACGGCGCATTGCTTCTTGCAGTCGTGGCTGCCGCTCTGAAGGCGGGCAATGTATGGGGAGCATGGAAAGAGCGCCGAATGACTTGGGCTGGCATGCGACGTCTCATGCGTGTGCTGCGCTGGGCAATGACAGCATTGACGCTGGTAGCTTGGCTTACTTGTACCGCTTGGCAGGCTGCGGGGTTTACGCTGCTCATCGGTATACTGTCTATGCTGCTTTATCGTCTTCCAACAAAACATCCTTTTCCTTGGGAGAGGCTGATTGAAGAGGAAGCAAGGACACGCAAACGGTATTATGTTTTTTTTGGATTGTTTATCGATGTACCTACACTCCCATCGAGTATAGCAAGAAGATCGTATTTAAGCTGGATTCTGCGTACGATACCATATTCGAATCGCAATACATTCGTTTATCTCTATACGGCATCTATGCTTAGAACCGAGATGGGCGGAATTATACTAAGGCTGCTTATTCTCGGCTGCCTCATCACCTATTGGTTTGCTGAAGCCGTATCGCTATCTGGTTATGGCAGTGTTCTCGTATTTTTTATTTTTATGGGACTCATTGCAGTTCAATTAGGCGGCTTGCGTCATATCCATCGTTATTCGGTTTGGAAGCATGTGTACCCATTGCTGGAAAAACAGCGAATAGAGCAATATTTGAAAATCGATCGTTTGGCGATGGTGCTGTGCACGCTGCTGCTGTGGCTGTTTGTTGCTTTGCCGCTGGCTTTGGCGGGCGGCGTTTACGTCCCTTCGCTCATAGCTATTGTACTTGCCGCCATGTATATCGCCATTCGTCCAGCGCGTCTGCGCAAGAAGCTTGCGAAAGATGAGGATGAAGACTAAGCAGGGCAGACGTTACAAAAAAGAACCTCTGAGAGAAGCATTCGTAAAGAAATGCTGACTCAGGGGTTCTTTGCAATTATTCGCGAATGAAGTGCGAGTGTTTATTATACTTTTTGAGCAATCAAATCGTTAACCGCTTTGAAAATCGTATCGAACAGCTCTTCAAGATTTTCTTCCTCGATGCAAGAGAAAGCAACGCGAAGATCTGTTTCACCTAGAGCAATCGTACCGATTCCGTATTGGTTCAACAGGTGTGCACGTACGGACTCAGCTGTAACGCCGCTTAGTGTTAGACACATAAAGTAGCCGGAGTTGAATGGGTAATAGCCCCATACATCGCCATAACGGCCGCTGTCGAGCAACGATTTTACGCGATTGGCGCGGCGTTTCATAATATCGTATTTCTCCGCTTTTTGAGCTTCGAATTCAGGTGAAGTCAAAGCGCGCAATACGAATGTTTGTGATGGATGCGGGCCGCTGGAAATCGTGGCACGAATGATACCAATTGTTTTTTGCTCCAACGCATTCAAAGTAGCCGCAGAAGTTGAACCATACGTAATGAAGCCAACGCGGAAGCCCCATACGTACTCTTCTTTGGTCGCACCGTCAACTTTAACGGCAAGCACACGCGGATGCAGATCAGCAAGCTTGGAGAACAGTGATTCTTGCATGGAATCTTCGAAAAATAAACCAAAATAAGCATCGTCTGTTACAACAACTACATTGATGCCAGCTTCCGCTGCGTCGTGAATGGCAGCGATGATTTCATCGCCTTCCTGTGGACCAGGCGTGTAGCCAGTAGGGTTGTTTGGAAAGTTCAGCACAACGATGGCTTTCCCTTTGTCCTTCTGAGCTAGCAAGGCTTCGCGAAGGCCAGCGCTGTTGAAGCGAGTTTGGTCGTTATACAGCGGGTATTCTACAATTTCAGCACCGCGGCGGATTCCGAATGTCAATTCGTAGTTTTCCCAGTTTTTATTAGGGATGATTACAGCGTCACCCGCATTAGCGAATAGGTCAGCTACGATGCTAAGACCGTGGGTCAATGCATTTGTAACGACTGGCGTACCAAAGCCCTTTGTTTCAAGGGAAGGGTTGTCTTTGATCATTTTTGTACGCCAAGCAGCACGAAGCTCAGGCTTTCCTGCAGGAGGCGCATATTCATATATATCTTTCGGATTGTAAGCAGAGAGGGTATCTTGGATGACCTTTAGGTGCATCGGTTGTCCGCCTTCTGTTGCAATTCCAATAGTAGCATTAAATTTAGTTGCTTTCGTTTTCGCTTCGGCGGACTGACTGAGAATGCCCTCCTTCGGGAAATAAATCGCTTTGCCTAAGTCTGACAACATCGCATAAACGTTAGGGCTTTCTGCTTGTAACGTCTCGTTTAATTGCTTAGCAAGTGGGTTCATGGACTTTATTCCATCCTTCCGAAATCATTCATTTGAATGTAGTATAATTAGGCGTTAGCCGTTTATTCTTGTCGGGTGCTATTATAACATTTTTTTTGAGATGGAAACCATTCACAAAGCAAATTTTTTCGTAACTTCATGTGGCTTGCGCAATAGTTTCTCCCTGTTGTATGATGACGGCATAGATTTGTACAGGAGGTTTCCTTATGCTGCACATTTCGCCTAATTCGTTCATCCTGTTACCTGCGTTTGCCAAAATTGTATGCGAGCCGGGTTGGAGATGGGCTAGACGCGAGAAGCCGATGGCCAATTTTGATTTATTTTATGTTTGGAGCGGAGAAGGGGAAGTTGAAGTCAACGGTACTCACTATGAGGTTGGACCGGGAAGCTGCTTCTTGTTTCGTCCGGGTGATTACACAAGCTCCACTCATAACCCGCAGCGTCCGCTCGTATTATCCTATATTCACTTTGCCATTAATGAAACGATAGATGCTGTGCCGAGCCGGTATAGGCAATTGAATGACACGGTCGACTTTGAATATATGCTCTCACGCTATGTAAGGCTGTTTCTTGTAAAAACGTATGCAGCGGAAGAGGAGGCGCAGCTTGTTCTTAAGCAGTTGATGATTCATTTGCTTAGAGAGGACAAGCAGCTGCCAGTTGAGAAGAAGGCAAGCAATCAATTGACGGAGGCCATTCATGAGGTAGCAAACTTTGTTCGGCAAAATCCAAGTATTGCGCACCGTGTAGAGGATCTAGCGATGCGGGCGCAGCTATCGCCCCGATATTTTTCAATGAAATTCAAAGAGCTGATCGGCATGTCGGTGCAAACCTACATGATTCGCACAAGAATTGAACGGGCGCAGCATTTGCTCATGCACGCCGGGATGAATGTGACCGAGGTAGCAGATGCACTGGGCTATCGGGACATCTTTTTTTTCAGCAGGCAGTTTAAGCAGTATACGGGGCGAAGCCCCTCGGAGATCAGATAGGCTAATAAACGAAAAACCCCGAATTCACTCATCGCTGAGAAATTCGGGGTTTTTCGTTTTGAGCTAAGTCTGCTTCAGTTAGTTTTTCTGGAGTGATCCGAGCTTCTCACCCATACGCACATTCGATCCAAGCATGTGGTTGTCACGTGGAGTAAAGGTTCCATCTTCAAGCAGCAGCACTACAGTAGAACCGAATTCAAAGTAGGCGAGCTCTTCACCCTTGAACATTTCTTCCTTAAGGGGCTGTACGTACTGAATACTGCTTACGTTCATTGCGCCAACTTTGACAACGGCCGTTTCCCCTGCATGATGCTGCATATAGGTAATCAGCCGCTCGTTGCGGCTAAGCACTCTGCGCATATGGCGAAGACCAAAGTCATTAACCGGATAAACTTTTCCTTCAATATGCTCACGCTCTACAACACGACCGCTGACTGGCGTATGTATACGATGGTAATCGGTTGGGCTCAAATAAAGAACGAAATAATAGCCGTTCATATAATTGGAAGTTCGCGGAGACCGATTAAGAAGCTCCTCAATCGTATAGTCCTGCCCCTTTACGTTAACAATCGTGCCGCTGCTTATTGGCCCAGCTCCGGTTATGAGAGCATCAACAGGACTGACAAGCGAGTCCTCATCTGCATGCACATCACGCAGACCGGGTTTTAATCGCCGTGTAAAAAACTCGTTTAACGTTTTATATTGGGCTAGAGGTTTCTCAGCTTCCTCAGTTTTAATGCCATATGTCGCAGCAAAACGGGAAATAAATCGACGGCTGGCAGCCGATTGAGCGAATTTTCCGGTTATGCGAGATATCCATTTGCGCGAGCTTAATTCTGTCATGGAACGAAGCAGCCATTTTATCATACGTGAACCGTCACGACCTTTCCTGCAAGGAGGCTTTCGTCCTCACACACATCAAACAGTGTGACATATCCGGTTCTATTTTTCAATATGCAACTGCTTTCCTTTCCTTGCCTGAACCCAAATAACAATGGCTGCAATCATTAAGATAGCAGCAGCGATGCTGGCTGAGAGACTAACCTCGGGCTGCTGATCCTGCTTTACGGCAATAGCTATAAACGACCAAACAAATACAAGAACAAAGGCCGGGTCCAAAAATCTAAAACCGATGACAACAGCAAGCAAACTGGCTGCAATCAATAAAATAATGGTCCAAGCAGCATCAGATAAACCAAAGCCATTCCACTCGGCAGCGTACAAAACGACAGCTACATTAACAATAGAAGCTACGCAGATCCAACCTAAGTAAATGCTGAAAGGCAGCCGTACAAGCCATTGTTCCATAGGAGCAGGAGGCTGCTTATCCTTTCGAATTGCGCTATAAATAACGATTAGCGAGATCAGCAGAGCGAACATAATGAATACGCTGCTGGTTAGTTTCTCATAGTGCCACAGGAGAATCCAAGCGACGTTGAACAGGCAGCTTATGATGAACCATGGGCCGATGTTCTGTACATTTTTGCTTTTGCCAGCACGTGGCTTGAACTGATAAATGACGAAACCAATCAGCAGCAAATAAATAAAAGACCAAATGGAGAAGGCATATGGCGCAGGAGTGATAAGCACAGGGTACTTAGCGGATATTTCTCCAGTCGTTTTCCCGTTGATAGGAAGCCACTGTGCAAGTCCA
Organism: Paenibacillus sp. 2TAB26; assembly: GCF_052115145.1. Taxonomy (NCBI): domain Bacteria; kingdom Bacillati; phylum Bacillota; class Bacilli; order Caryophanales; family Paenibacillaceae; genus Paenibacillus; species Paenibacillus sp. 2TAB26. The sequence goes on along the minus strand of NZ_JBFRGC010000009.1, from coordinate 1,068 downwards.
TTAACTGCAAGCACGGCGGCGAGACCGGCAGCATTTAACCAGCGAATAAGATTTTTCATACAGCATTCCTCCAAAATGTTACTTTTATTGGACTTCTTTATCATATGTAAACAAGCTTGGTCGCTTTTATTCGCTATATTCTCATTCCATCCAAAAATGTGAGGTTTAAGTATGCATCAAATGACCGAACCTATCACAAGAGGTGATGGCAAATGATGATATTAATTGGTGCGGCATTAGCTGTTGGCGCAGTTCTCATGGGCTGGTTGAGTCGAATGAGTGGAACAGTCAGTCGAGTTTTGGATGGACTTGCGGTTACGGCCATCTTTTTATTTTTTGTAACCGCAGCGGATGCCATAACACAGACTCTCATGGATGATACGGTGTTTATGACGGAAGTGCATCGTGTACTCAAAAATTTCGTTTTTTTAATAAGCGGCGCTTATCTTGGCCCTTATGCGCTGGCAAGAATAGCGCTGCAGTCTTCCGCTATGCATAGGCGAAATTGACGAAAGAATCTCTGTCGTTGACGAAGCAAGTGATTAACGGTTAACCTTCATCAAGCCTTGCGATCATTTCCTATATTCCGTTATGATAAGAGCAGACTTTGAAGGAGGTTTCAACTATGAGCGTACATAAGCTGCGAAAGCCTGAGGCTGTCATATTTGATATGGATGGAACGTTGTTTGAAACGGATAAATTGCTGGTGCCTGTTCACCACCGCGTTTTTGAGACGCTAAGGGAAGAAGGGCTTTACGAGCATGAAACGCCGCCTGTAGAACGGCTGCTAAGCTGCTTAGGCATGCTGCTGGAGGATATTTGGCGGCAGGTTATGCCAGATAGTACAGAGGCTGCTCGGAAGCGGGCTGATGTCTTGCTGCTTCAGTACGAGCGCGAAGGCTTGGAAAGAGGCGAAGGCGAGCTGTACCCATTTGTGGAGGAAACGCTGCGTGAGCTGCATTCACGTGGGATTAAGCTGTTTGTAGCCAGCAATGGGCTTGAGGAATATGTGAAGGGCGTTGCTGAATTCAAAGGCATTGCGCCTCTATTTGACGGCTTATACAGTGC